>NZ_CP062222.1:0-301250 GCF_017487405.1 Brevundimonas goettingensis
ATGGGGGGCTTGGCAGTGACGAGCATGACGGACCCGGATCGGATCTGGACGGAGGCGGCAGGCCGTCTGCGCGCGGAAATCGGCGAAGGCCCCTTCAGCTCCTATATCGCGCCCTCGGCCGTGCGTGCGGACGGCGCCGGCCAGCTGATCCTCGTCACCCCCACCGCCTATGCCCGCGACTGGGTGCGCAAGAACGCCCTGCGTCGCATGAACGAGCTGTGGCTGGGCCTGGACGGCCTGTCGCGCCGTCTGGAAGTCCGTTGCCGGGCCGAGGTCGGCTCGCCGGCCCCGGCGACCGCCGTGGTTCAGGGCGTCGTTGACACCGTTGTCGCCGCTGCGGCTATTCCGGCCGCCACCGTGGCCCCCGTCGCCGACGGCGCCCGCGCCGTGCGCGCCGCAGGCCTGCAGGAACGCCTGACCTTCGACAGCTTCGTGGAAGGGCAGGGCAACGCCTTCGCCCTGGCCATCGCCAAACAGGTGGCCAGCTGGGCCGACGGTCACTTCAACCCGGTTTTCTTCTGCGGCCCCTATGGCTACGGCAAGACCCACCTGCTGAACGCCATCGCCTGGGAGGCCCAGCGCCTCAAGCCCGAGGCCAAGGTGGTCTATCTGACCGCCGAACGCTTCCTGTCGACCTTCGTGCGCGCCATGCAGGACCGGTCGACGGCGGCCTTCAAGGAAAGCCTGCGCTCGGCCGACATGCTGCTGCTGGACGACGTCCAGTTCGTCGGCGGCAAGGCCTCGACCCAGGAAGAACTGCTCTCGACCCTCACCGCCCTGATCGAGGACGGCAAGCGGATCGTGCTGTCGGCGGACCGCCCGCCCACCGCCCTGTCGGAAGTCGAGCCGCGCCTGCGCAGCCACCTGTCCGCCGGCCTGACCTGCCCGGTCGAGCCCGCTGACCGCGCCCTCAAGATCGCCGTCGCCCAGAACCGTCTGGCCGCCTTCGCCAGGATGGGCGTGGTCCAGGGCGAGGCGCCCCGCGAGGTGCTGGAGCAGCTGGTCGACCGCACCCCGGGTTCGGTCCGCGAGCTGGAAGGCGCCGTCAACACCCTGGCCGCCGCCGCCGGCATGCGTCTGGCTTCGCTGGGCGTCGATGAGGCCGCCGGCCTGCTGGGCGCCGCCCTGCGCGGCGGTCCCGAGCGCCGCATCACCGTCGATGAGATCCAGAAGACCGTCGCCGAGCACTTTAATATGAAGCAGGCCGATCTGCTGTCAGAGCGCCGGACCCGCGCCATCGCCCGCCCGCGCCAGATCGCCATGTATCTGTGCAAGCAGCACACGACCCGGTCCTATCCGGACATCGGCCGTCGCTTCGGCGGGCGCGACCACACCACCGTCCTGCACGGTGTCCGCAAGATCGAGGAACTGCTGCCCGCTGACGACCAGATCGCCCGCGATGTCGAGGCCCTGACGCGGAAGCTGCGCGGCTGAAGCGAGCGGCCGGTGGGCTGTGATTGGTGGTTGGGATCAGTGATTGGCCGTACGAGACGGTCGCCACGCTGCTCTTATCCACTAACCACCGACCACTAATCACTCTCCGCACGCCGCCCCCGTTGCTCCCCGCCGCCAATCCGCTAGTGTCAGGGGCCAATCTGTAAGGCGACGCTGCGATTCCGCGTCGCGACCGGGCGATAAGACGACATGCAGCTGACCATCGAACGATCCGCGCTCCTGAAGGCCCTCGGGCATGTGCAGAGCGTGGTCGAGCGCCGCAACACCATTCCGATCCTGTCCAACGTCCTGCTGAGCGCCGGGCGCGACAGCCTGTCGTTCGCCGCGACCGATCTGGACATGGAGATGATCGACCGCGCCGACGCCGTGGTCCAGGTCGAGGGCCAGATCACCGCCCCGGCCCACACCCTGTTCGAAATCGTGCGCAAGCTGCCGGACGGCGCCGAGGTCTCCCTGACCTACAACGGCGACGATCCCCGTCTGACGGTCTCGGCCGGCCGTTCGCGCTTCAACCTGCCGGTCCTGCCGGCGGGCGACTTCCCCGTCATGTCGACAGACGCCTCGGGCGCGCGGTTCAGCCTGATGAAGGAAGATCTGGCCCGTCTGATCGACAAGACCCGGTTCGCGGTCTCGACCGAAGAGACGCGCTACTATCTGAACGGCCTGTACCTGCACACGGTCGCCGACAACGGCATCCCGCTGCTGCGCGCCGTGGCCACCGACGGTCACCGTCTGGCGCTCGCCGAGACCCCTGCTCCCGAGGGCGCCGCGGGCGGTCCGGGCGTGATCGTGCCGCGCAAGACCGTCGATCAGGTCCGCCGCCTGCTGGACGACGGCACAGGGCCCGTCGAGGTCCAGGTCTCGCCGCAGAAGATCCGTTTCGAGTTCGGCCAGGCCTCGCTGACGTCCAAGGTCATCGACGGCGCCTTCCCCGACTATATGCGCGTCATTCCCAAGGGGAACGACAAACAGGCCGATATCGACAACGCCATGTTCTCCAAGGCCGTCGACCGCGTGGCAACCATCTCGGCCGAGAAGAGCCGGTCGGTGAAGCTGGCGTTCGAGCTGGACCGCGTTACCCTGACGGTGCGCAACATGGAGGCTGGACAGGGCGTCGAGGAGGTCGAGATCGGCTATTCCGAAGAGCCCTTCGAGATCGGCTTCAACGCCCGCTACCTGCTGGACGTCGCCGGCCAGATCACCGGCGAGAACGCCACCTTCATGTTCGCCGACCCGGCCAGCCCGACGCTGGTCCTCGATCCGGGCGATCCGGGCGTGCAGTATGTGCTGATGCCGCTGCGTGTCTGACGACGAAGGCGTCGCGCTTCTGGTCATTCGCACGGCCCGCTGGCGGACCCTTGCAAGCGTGGTGATATCCGCGATCGGCGTCGTTGTTATCTTTGGCGTCTGGGGTTGGGTCGCCAGCATCATCGGTTTTCGTCGCTACCTGACCCTTCTGGAGGCCAGTCCGTTCAACGCGGTGATGACGGGCGTGATCGCGCTGATGGGTCTCTCGCTTCTGGGTCACTCCATCTATCGGCATTTCCGCAGCGATACCCTGATCCTGAGCGACAAGGGCTTTCGGTTCCGGATGCCGGAGCGAGCGCGGTTTGTGCGTTGGGACGACGTGAAACAGTTCCGCGTCGAGCGCCCCAAGGACAGCATGTATTCGGTCGTCGGTTGGGACCATCATGACGACGCGCTCAGCGGCAACCCGGTCTGGCAAAATCCCAATCTTGAGGACGTCCGCAAGACGACGCTGGACGCTGAAATCGGATCCTACTGGGAGGGCGGAGCCGAGGCGGTCTGCGTGACGCTGGAGCAATGGCGCAAGCGCTACAGCGGATCATGACGCGGGACCTGGCCCGGCGATGGAACGCCCTGTGATCACCGCCCTCACCCTCACCGACTTCCGCTCCTATGCGAGCGCGACCCTGCGCGTGGGGGCGGGGCCGGTGGTGCTGCATGGGCCGAACGGGGCGGGCAAGACCAATCTGCTGGAGGCCTTGAGCCTGTTCACCCCCGGGCGTGGGCTGCGCGGGGCGACGGCGGTGGAGATGGGGCGGCGCGAGCCCGGCGAGGCCGGCGGCCGGGCCTGGGCCGTGGCCCTGACGCTGGACGGCGGAGACGGCGACGAGATCAAGCTCGGCACGGGGGTGCAATCGGCGGGCGCGGCGCGGCGCATCGTGCGCATCGACGGGGAGACGGCGCCGCCGGGGCGGCTGCTCGACTACCTGAGGCCCGTCTGGGCGACGCCCGAGCAGGACCGGCTGTTCTCCGACGCCCGGGCCGAGCGGCTGAAATTCTTCGACCGACTGGTCTTCGCCGCCGACCCCGCCCATGCGGCGACGGTCTCGGCCTATGAGAAGGCCCTGCGCGAGCGGCTGCGGCTTCTGACCGACGGCGCGGAGGGGCGGGAAGCCGACCCCCTGTGGCTGGATGCGCTGGAGCTGCGACTGGCCGAGAGCGGGGCCCGGGCGGCGATGGCCCGTGCGAGCGCTCTGGAGGCCCTGCAGGCCGGTATCGACGCGCGCGGCGACCGTCCCTTCCCCCAGGCCGATCTCGGCCTTTCCGGCGAGGCCGAGGGGCTGGCGGTGAGCGGCGCGGACGAGGCGGCCATCGCCGCCGTGATCCGGGAGGGCATGGTGCGGTCGCGCGGCCGTGACGCCGCCGCCGGCCGGTCCCTCTATGGCCCGCACCGCTCGGACCTGACGGCCCTGCACCGGGAGAAGAACCGCCCCGCCGCCGAGGGGTCTTCGGGAGAGCAGAAGGCGCTGGTCCTGAACCTGATCCTCGCCCAGATCGTGCGCCTGAAATCCGAAGGTGGCGCGTCCCCGGTTCTGCTGCTCGACGAGGCCCCGGCCCACCTCGATGCAAACCGCCGTGCGGCCCTGTTCGACGAGATCGTCGCCCTGAATCTGCAGGCCTTCATGACCGGCACCGAGGCCGCCCTGTTCGAGGATTTGCAGGGCCGCGCACGCTTCGTCCGGGTCGAGGGCGGGGCCCTTTTGGCCGAGGCCTGAACCCTCCGCTTTCCCTCGCTTTTCGTGGGGCTTTTCCTATATAAACGACAGATCGAATCCGCCTGAATCGGCGGGTCTCTGAAAGCTCTTCCCTGCGGGCCGGATGGCCGTTCGCCATCCCCTTGGACGCCCGCGTCTCCGGACGATTGAATGACCGACCAGAACGAAAACGCCCGTCACGAAGATACGGCCGAAGAAGCCGCCTACGGCGCGGAATCCATCAAGGTTCTCAAAGGCCTGGACGCCGTCCGTAAGCGGCCCGGCATGTATATCGGCGACACCGACGACGGCTCCGGCCTGCACCACATGGTCTATGAGGTGGTCGACAACGCCATCGACGAGGCCCTGGCCGGTCACGCCGATCTGGTCGAGGTGATCCTGAACGCCGACGGCTCGGTCACCGTCACCGACAACGGCCGCGGCATTCCGGTCGACATCCACGCCGAGGAAGGCGTTTCGGCGGCCGAGGTCATCATGACCCAGCTGCACGCCGGCGGTAAGTTCGACCAGAACTCCTACAAGGTCTCCGGCGGCCTGCACGGCGTCGGCGTCTCGGTCGTGAACGCCCTGTCGGACTGGCTGAAACTCGTCATCTTCCGCAACGGCAAACGCCACGAGATGAAGTTCGAGCGCGGCGACACGGTCGAAAGCCTGAAGGTCACCGGCGACGCCCCCCTGCGCGAGGACGGCCCAAAGGCGGGGCAAGTCCTGTCGGGCACCCAGGTCACCTTCTATCCGTCGGTCACGACGTTCAGCCACATCGACTTCGACCTGAAGACGCTGGAGCACCGGCTGCGCGAGCTGGCCTTCCTGAACTCGGGCGTGGTCATCAAGCTGCAGGACCACCGCGGCGCCGAGCCGATCGATATCCTGCTGCACTATGAGGGCGGCGTGGAGGCCTTCGTGCGCCACCTCGACAAGTCCAAGACCCCGCTGATGAAGGACGTGATCGTCATCAAGGGCAAGAAGGACAATATCGAGATCGACATGGCCCTGTGGTGGAACGACTCCTACCACGAGACGATGTTGTGCTTCACCAACAACATCCCCCAGCGCGACGGCGGCACCCACCTGTCGGCCTTCCGGACCAGCCTGACGCGGGTCATGGGCGCCTATATGGAAAGCTCGGGCGCGCTCAAGAAGGAGAAGGTCGCGCCGTCGGGCGAGGACGCCCGCGAGGGCCTGACCTGCGTCCTGTCGGTCAAGGTGCCGGATCCCAAATTCTCGTCGCAAACCAAGGACAAGCTGGTCTCGTCCGAGGTGCGTCCGGCTGTCGAGGGCCTGTGCACCGAGGGCCTGTCGCAGTGGTTCGAGGAACACCCGGTCGAGGCCAAGGCCATCGTCTCCAAGATCATCGAGGCGGCCTCCGCCCGTGAGGCGGCGCGCAAGGCCCGTGACCTGACCCGGCGCAAGTCGGCGCTGGATATCTCCAGCCTGCCCGGCAAGCTGGCCGACTGCCAGGAACGCGATCCGGCGAAGTCCGAACTGTTCATCGTCGAGGGCGATTCCGCGGGCGGCTCGGCCAAACAGGCCCGCAACCGCGAGAACCAGGCGGTCCTGCCCCTGCGCGGCAAGATCCTGAACGTCGAGCGCGCCCGCTTCGACCGGATGCTGTCGTCGGATCTGATCGGCACACTGATCCTGGCCCTGGGCACCGGCATCGGCCGCGACGACTTCAACGCCGACAAGCTGCGCTATCACAAGATCATCCTGATGGCCGACGCCGACGTCGACGGCGCCCACATCCGGACTCTGCTGCTGACCTTCTTCTATCGTCAGATGCCGGAGCTGATCGAGCGCGGGCACGTCTATATCGCCCAGCCACCGCTCTATAAGGTCTCCAAGGGCAAGCAGTCGCGCTACCTCAAGGATCAGGCCGACATGGACGCCTATCTCATCGAGGAGGGCTGTTCGGAGGCCGAGCTGGATCTGGCCGGCGGCGAGCGCCGCACGGGTCAGGACCTGCAGTCGCTGGTGCGCGAGGCCAAGGCGTTCAAAGCCCTGGTCGATCGCCTGTCGCAGCGCGCCCCGGCCTTCGCGGTCGAGCAGTCGGCCCTGGCCGGCCTGTTCGCCGAGGATCATGGGGATCCGGCCGCCGCCGCCGTTCGCCTGAACCTCTATGCCGAAGAGGGCGATGGCGACTGGTCGGGCGAGCCCGGCGTGCAGGGGGCGGTGGTATTCAACCGCGTCCGCCGCGCCGTCTCCGAGACGATCGTGCTGGAAGAGGCCTTGCTGCGGTCGCTGGACGCCCGCCGTCTGGCCGAGCGGGCCCTGTCGTTCGAAGGCGTGTTCGACAAGCCCGCCGTCTATCGTCGCAAGGACAAGTCCACGACCATTCGCGGCCCCATCGACCTGCTCAACGCCGTGCTCGACGCGGGCAAGAAGGGTCTGGCCATCCAGCGCTACAAGGGTCTGGGCGAGATGAATCCGGAACAGCTGTGGGAGACCACTCTGGACGCCAACGCCCGCACCTTGCTGAAGGTCTCGGTCGAGCACCAGGAAGACGCCGACGACCTGTTCGCCAAGCTGATGGGCGATGTGGTCGAACCGCGCCGCGAGTTCATCCAGGCCAACGCCCTGGACGCGGCGGTCGACGTCTGATCACTTGGGGAAAGCGATCCGTAGGCCCGGCCTGCGGATCGCGTATCGTGTCTCGCCCTAGCGGCGTCCGGCATCGATGAAGGCCTTGATCGAGGGCCAGGTCGGCGGGCTGGCGCGGTCGCCGTCGCAGACCAGCTGGGCCAGATAGGCGTCGCGGGTTTCGGGCGCGAAGGGAGCCCATTCCTCGGGATCGTCGAACCGGTCGGTCTGGGCGCCGTTGGGACCGTATTCTATCGAATAGACGAGCCGCGACTGTTTGGCGGCGCAGCGCATCTCGATCTGGTCGGCGGCATAGCTGTAGTCGCCCGGACCGCCGTCCAGCGGGACCTTGGCCACGGTGACGCTGACGACGTCGCCGGTCGTCACGAAGCCGTTGACGTTCGCCATATAGACCTTGACCCCGCTGCGCGAGAACGGGTTCCAGTCTTCGGTCAGCGCGGGCGTGGTCGCGGCCTGGGCGGCGGGCGCCGCGTCCTGGGCCATGGCGGTTACGCCGGCGCCCAAGCCAGCGCCAAGGCCGACAACGATCGCCGCGATCTGCAAAATCGTCTTCATCTGGTGTTTCCCCATCTCTCCCCTGACGTAGCGGAATATCATCCCTGTGCGGGACGGTTTGCAAGCGCCGCGGAGAGCGACGAAATATCGGGATGAGCGACTTCGGCCATGTTCGCGCGTTACGTCAGCCCATGACCCGATGGCTGCTACTTTTCCTTGTCTTTCTGGCCGGACCGGCGCTGGCCCAGAGGCCGTCCGCGCCCGGGACCCCGCCCGCCTTCCAGTCCGACCGGATCGTGGTCGAGAGCCGGGGGCAGGGGCCGGACGTGATCCTGGTTCCCGGCCTGGCCTCGACCAGCGAGGTGTGGCGGCGCACGGCGGACCGGCTGGACGACCACTATCGGGTTCACCTGGTTTCGCTGCGCGGCTTCGGCCAGATCCCGGCCGGGGCCAATGCCCAGGGCACGATCATTGGCCCCGTGGCCGGCGAAATCCGGCGCTACATGGCCTTTCAGCATATGAACCGTCCGGCGGTCGTAGGCCATTCGATGGGCGGGCTGATCGCCCTGAGGGTGGCGGCCGACGCGCCGGGTCAGGTGGGCCGGGTGATGGTCGTGGACGCCGCGCCCTTCTTCCCGTCGCTGATCAGCGCGGGGGCGACCGTCGGCGATATCGAGCCCCTGGCCCGGATCGCCTATCAGGCCCTGATGTTCCTCGGCGACGAGGCCCTGCGGCAGCAGGCGGGCGCCCTGGGCGGCCAGCTGGGCGGGGCCTCGGACAGTCTGTTCAGCTCCATGGGCTGGCAGGGCGGCGACCGGGCGATGCTGGCCCAGAGCCTGTATGAGGTCATGACCACCGACCTGCGCCACCGCCTGCCGGACATTACCGCCCCGGTGACGGTCGTCTATGGCTGGAGCCCCGACGACGCCTCGCCGCGCGCCCACGTCGACGGCCTGTTCCGCGCCGGCTACGCCAACCTGCGCAGTCCCGCGACCTTCGAGCGGATCGAGGGGGCGGAGCATATGGTCATGCTGGACCGGCCGACGGCGTTTTACTCAGCGCTGGACCGGTTTCTCGAACCCTGAGTTCAACCCGCAGCCCTGAGCGCCTCGAGCAGTTCCTTGCCATAGCGGTCCAGCTTGGACTGGCCGACGCCGGAGACGGCGCCGAGGGCGTCGAGCGAGCCGGGCTCGACGAGGGCGATCTCGAGCAGGGTCTTGTCCTGGAAGATGACATAGGGCGGGACGTGCTGTTCGGCGGCGCGATCGCGGCGCCAGGCGCGCAGGGTCTCGAAGCGGGCGCGGACGTCGGCGTCCAGGGCCTCGACGGCGGCGTTCCTGTCGTTGCGGGCGCGGCGAGGCTCGGATCGGCCCGTCAGGGAGGCGGCCGGGACGCGGCGCACCTCGATGGCGCGTTCGCCGCGATAGACGGCGCGGACGGCCTCGGGATCGCCCAGACCGACCAGCGGCTTGCCGTCGTTGGGGTCTTCCAGCAGCAGGCCCTCGAACAGCAGATGGTCGACGATGTCGCGCCAGCCGTTCTGCGACACGTCCTGACCGATGCCCCAGGTGGAGAGGTCGCTCTCCCACGGCTGGACGTCTTTCGTCTTGCCCAGCAGGTGGTCGATGACGCGGTTGCGGCCGAAACGCCCGCCGAGGCGCTGGACGGCGGCGAGCGCCTTCTGGGCCTGGACGGTAGCGTCATAGATGGCAGGCGGGTCGCTGCAGATATCGCAAAAGCCGCAGACGCCCGCGTCGGTCTCGCCGAAGTATCGACGCACGGCCTGGGGCCGGCAGATCGCGCCGTCCAGCATGGCGAACAGGCGGCGCGCCTTGCCCACCTGCACCGCCTTGACCTCTTCAGGCATGGGGCGGCTGTCGAGCCGTCTCAGGTTCCAGGCGATGTCGGACGGGCCATAGAGGGTGATGCCCTCGGCCGGTTCGCCGTCGCGTCCGGCGCGGCCGATCTCCTGCCAATAGGCCTCTAGCGAGCCGGGCGGATCGGCGTGGATGACGAAGCGGACGTCGGCCTTGTCGACCCCCATGCCGAAGGCGATGGTCGCGACCATGACGGCGCCTTCCTCGGCGAGGAAGCGGGCGAGGCGGCGGTCGCGGTCGTCCGTGCCCATGCCGGCGTGGTAGGCGATGGCGTTGGTTCCGGCGTCCCTCAGGGCCTGGGCGACGCGGTCGCAGCCGTCACGCGAGCCGCAGTAGACGACCCCCGACTTGCCGCGCCGTTGGCGCACCAGATCGATGACGGCGGCGTCGGTGCGTGCTCGGGAAGCGTTTTCCTTGCGCACCGCCGAGAGCTGCAGGTTCGGGCGCGCGAAACTGTCGACGAAGACCTCGGCCGCGTCGAGGCGGAGCGAGCGGACGATGTCCTCGCGCGTGCGGGCGTCGGCGGTGGCGGTGACGGCGATCCTCGGCACGCCCGGGAAGAGTTCGGCCAGCTTGCCCAGCGTCCGATAGTCGGGACGGAAGTCGTGGCCCCACTGGGAGACGCAGTGGGCCTCGTCGATGGCGATGAGGCTGAGCGGCAGTTCGTGCAGCCGGTCGATCAGATGCGGCTGGGCCAGGCCTTCGGGCGAGACGTAGAGCAGGTCCAGTTCGCCCGCCCGCGCGGCGCGCCAGATGGCCGAACGGTCGTCCATGGAGACGCCGGAATCGAGGCGGGCGGCGGCGACGCCCTGCTGTTTCAGCGCCTCGACCTGATCGGTCATCAGGGCGATCAGGGGCGAGACCACGAGGCCGAGACCGGGGCGCAGGATGGCCGGGATCTGATAGCAGACCGACTTGCCGCCGCCGGTCGGCAGGACGGCGAGGACGTCGCGCCCGGCCAGGGCCTCGGCGACCACATCGGCCTGAAGGCCGCGAAAGTCGGGGTGGCCCCAGACGCGGTGCAGCAGCTCGCGCGCGTCTTCCATGCCTGCGGGAGCAGGTGAGGCGAGACTGGCGGATTCGGCGGGCATCGGGCGCTTGTGCCCGATCCGTTCCGGGGTGTCACGACGAGATGGGCGCTCAGGCGGTCTCGAAGGTCACGATCTGGCGAACCACCTGGCCGGCGTGCAGGCGGTCGAAGCCCTCGTTGATCTGGTCCAGCGGAATCTTGCCGCTCATCAGCCTGTCCACCGGCAGGCGGCCCTGACGGTAGAGGGCGACATAGCGGGGAATGTCGCGGCTGGGCACGCAGGTCCCGATATACGAGCCCTTGAGCGTCCGCTCCTCGCCGACCAGGGAGACGACATTGACCGGCAGGGCGGCATCGGGTGGCGGCAGGCCGGCGGTGACGGTGGTCCCGCCGCGCCGGGTCATGCGCCAGGCGGCGTCAAGGGCGCGAACCGAACCGGCCATTTCGAAGACGAAGTCGGCGCCGCCGTTGGTCAGCTTGCGCACCTGTTCGACGGCGTCCGGATCGGCGGCGTTGACGGTCTGCACCGGACCGAGCGTCCGGGCGAGGGCCAGCTTGTCCTCGGACAGGTCCACCGCGACGACCGGCGAGGCGCCGGAGGCCACTGCGCCGAGCACGCTGGCGAGACCGACGCCGCCGAGGCCGACGACGACGGCGCTCTGCCCCGCGCGGACGCCCGCCGTATTCACCACCGCCCCGACCCCGGTCAGGACCGCGCAGCCGAACAGAGCGGCCTCGTCCAGCGGCAGTTGGGGATCGACCTTGACCAGCGAGCGGCGCGACACGACCGCGCGGTCGGCGAAGGCGGAGCAGCCGAGATGGTGGTTCAGGGCCTCGCCCTCATGATGGATACGCTTGCCGCCGCTGAGCAGCTCGCCCTTGCCGTTGGCGACGGCGCCCGGTTCGCACAGGGCCGGGCGGCCCTCGGCGCAGGGGTTGCAGTGGCCGCAGGACGGCATGAAGACCATGACCACATGATCGCCGACGGCGAGGTCGGTGACGTCGGCTCCGAGGGCCTCGACCACGCCCGCCGCCTCGTGGCCCAGCGCCATGGGCAGGGGGCGTGGCCGGTCGCCGTTGATGACGCTGAGATCGGAGTGGCACAGGCCCGCCGCCTTGATCGCCACCAGCACCTCGCCGGGACCGGGCGGGTCGAGGGTCACGGTTTCGACCGCCAACGGACGACTGTCGGCATAGGGATGGGCGGCGCCCATCGAGCGGAGAACGGCGGCTCGGGTGGTGATCGTCATCTGGCGGCCTCGTGATCGATGACCTTCGATAGGCGCTTGACGCGACGTCGGCCAAGCCCGAGCGTCGTTCCGCGAACAGCTCCGCTGGCAGGACGTCCCCCGGCTTGTCCGGCCAGAGGCAAGAAACCCCCTGCGCTCAAGCAGCGAGGCTCCGCGAGCCGAGCGTTAGCGCACTAAAAAGAAGAGGACGAGGAACCGCCATGCCGATCCGGGACGAAGGCCCTCTGGCCGACCGCGCCACCTACAAGGCCTTCCACATGGTCTCGACCCGCTGGGCCGACAACGACCAGTACGGCCATATCAACAACGCCAAATTCTACGAGTTCGTGGACTCGGCGGTGAACGCTCATCTGATCATCGCCGACGCCCTGACGGAATCGATCGGCCTGGTGGTCGACAGCGGCTGCCGATACACCTCGTCCCTGGCGTTTCCGGATGTGATCGAGGTGGGGATCAAGGTCGATCACGTCGGGAACTCGAGCGTGAAATACGGCTTCGCCGTCTTCCGCCGCGGCGTCAGCGTCCCGGCCGCTGTCGGCCATTTCGTCCACGTCTATGTCGACGCCCAGACGCGTCGGCCCAAGCCCCTGCCGGACAAGCTGCGGGCCGTGGTCGAGAATCTGAAGGCCGACTGAGGCCCTCTTCGCATTGCCGAAGGTTCACTTGCCTGATGTCGCTACACCTGTAGCGTTGCCTTCACTCCCGACCCGGGGGCAGGAGGCTTGGCGATGCGGCAGTGGGTATTCGGTCTGGCGGCATTGGCTGCCGTAGCGACGCCGGCGCTGTCCGCACCGGAGATCTGGCTGCTCTCGGTCGATCGCTGGGGCAATGCGGAACATGCGGCCCTGACGCTGGAGGATTCGGGAGAGGCCTCGGGTCATGTCCTGACCGGGCGTCTGGACGGCTGGACCGTCAGCGGGCGCAAGGAGGGCGACCGGCTGGCCTTCACCGCTACCGACAGCGACGGCGATATGCGCCGGTTCGAGGGCGTGGCGCATGACGGAGTCCTGACCGGCTGGGCCGACTATGAGGACACGTCGAACACCGGAGCCCGGGTGCGGCACGCCGTCAGCGGGCGGCGGCTGGCGATGCCCGATGGGCCGCCGGGGCCGAGGACCTATTCGCCCGACACCTTCTCCAACACCTTCACCGCCGATCTGGCGCCGGTGATGGTGATCCAGCCCGGCGATGTGGTGACGACCCGGACGGTAGATTCGGGCGGAGTGGACGAGGCGGGGCGCACGGTCGCCCTGTACGGCAATCCCCAGACCGGGCCGTTCTTCATCACGGGGGCCAAGGCTGGAGATGTGCTGGCCATCCATATCCGCAAACTGTCGCTGAACCGGGACTGGGCCGACAGCCTGGACGGCTTCTCCCCTCGGGCCCTGTCGCAGGGGCTGGCGCGGGTTCCGGATCTGGGTGCGCGGGTGCGCTGGCGGCTGGACCGGGCGGCGGGAACGGCGCGGCTGGAGAGCCCGCCGGAGGGGCTGAAGGACTATGTGGTCCCGGTGCGGCCCATGCTGGGCGGTCTGGGCGTTGCGCCCGACTTCGGTTTCCCGGCCCAGTCGGCGGGCGACACGGGCCGGCACGGCGGCAATATGGATCTGAACGCGATCGGTGAGGGCGCGACTGTCTATCTGCCCGTGTTCCAGCCCGGGGCCATGCTGTTCCTCGGCGACGGTCATGCGCTTCAGGGCGACGGCGAGACGACGCAGTGGGCGCTGGAGACCTCGCTGGACGTCGAGTTCAGCGTCGAGATACTGCCCGCCCGGCCTCTGTCCTCGCCACGTGTCGAGACGGCCGACAGGATCACGGTTCTTGGGCAGGCGCCGTCCCTGGACGAGGCCGCGCGGGCGGCGACCGGCGCCATGGTCCAGTGGCTGCAGCAGGACTATGGGCTGACCGTCTCGGAAGCCTCGATGATCCTGGGCACGGCGGCGGAGTACCGCGTCGCGACCCTGGCCGGACGCAACGCGGGCCTGAGCCTCAGTCTCGCCAAGGCCCGGCTGGCGGGCCTGAAACGGGTTCAGTCCTCATCGAGGTAGCGCGCCAGGAGCACGGCGCCGGCCGCGGTGATGACCCCTAGGGCGAAGGCGGCGACGATGGAGCCCGTGGCCACGGCGGTGGAGACGGTGACGGGGCGCGCCTCGTACCATTCGACGATGTCGGCTTCGTCCAGATCGTCGTCTTCGTAACCGGCGGCTTCGGCGGCATAATCGGGTCCGGTCATGGAAAACTCATCTTTCGGGGCGCTATCGCTCGGCTCCCGGAGCCTCGCTGCTTGAGCGCCCGTGCTTCAACGCGTGGTGATGCCTTAATCCAAATCAGACTTGGCGGTTCCGTCATTCGCGTGCAACGGGCGCCTGTCGTGACAGTCGGTCGCGCATCGGCTAGATGCGCCCGTCAGAACCAACGCCACCGGCGCTCAAGTCGCGAGCGACCGCGTCGCGAGCATAGCGCCCACTACCAAGAGACTTTCATGGCCGGCCATTCCAAGTTCAAGAACATCATGCACCGCAAGGGTCGCGCCGATGCGGTGCGCTCCAAGCTGTTCTCCAAACTGTCGCGCGACATCACCGTGGCGGCCAAGAACGGCATGCCCGATCCGGCCCTGAATCCGCGCCTGCGCCTGGCCATCAACAACGCCAAGGCCGAAAGCCTGCCCAAGGACGTGATCGCCCGCGCCATCAACAAGGCCGCCGGCGGCGACGTCGATACGATGGAAGAGGTCCGCTACGAGGGCCGGGGTCCCGGCGGCGTCGGCATTATTGTCGAGGCCCTGACTGACAACCGTAACCGCGCGGCCTCGAACATCGGCGCGGCCTTCAAGAAGAACGGCGGCGCCCTGAGCGAGATGAACTCGGTCGCCTTCATGTGGGATAAGGTCGGCCAGATCATCTACAAGGCCGAGGCCGGGACCGAGGACGCTGTCATGGAGGCCGCCATCGAGGCCGGCGCCCAGGACGTCGAGAGCGATCTGGTCAAGCCCGACATCTATGAGGACGCGCCGGGCCACACCATCTGGACCGCCTTCGAGGACCTGAACGAAGTGGCCGAGGCCATGTCCAAGGTGCTGGGCGATCCCAAGTCCACGGCCATCGTCTGGAAGCCCCAGTCGGAGGTGCCGGTCACCGGCGAGGCGGTGGGCACCCTGATGAAGCTGCTCGACGCCCTGGACGCCGAGGACGATGTCTCCTCCGTCTACTCCAACGAGGACATCTCGGACGAAGACCTGGCCAAATACGCCGGGTGACGACGCCGGGGCGGGTTTGTCCCGTTTGCGGCTGGATTGTCCCCAGACGCGCGGGATTGCCCGTATCGACTCGCCCAGGGCCGGAAGTTAACGTTTGGTTGAAGGGGACGCCGGGGGTCCGATTCGTTTGAAGGCCTTGTCAGGAGGCCGCCTCCCGCATCTGTCCACCAATCGGAGTGCAGACAATGCTGTCCAGGATCGACCGGGTTCTGTCGCGAAACGCCAAGGGCGCCGCCGCCTCGGCGCCTGTTGAGGCCGCCGTGGGCCAGGACGCCGCCGGGGTCATCGGCGAGCGGTTCGAGACCATTCAGGACAGCCTCGACCAGCTGTCGGACATGGCCCAGAAATTCGGGACCTTCGAAAGCCTGCTGGTGCAGCTGCGCGATCCGCTGGAAGCCGAGTTCCGTTCGCGCCGCGACAACCACGTCGAGCTGATCAATCTGCGCGTCGCTCACGGCGAGGCCGCCGAGCGTCTGGAAGCCGCCAGCGCCGAGGCCCGCAAGCTGGCCGCCGCCCTGGCCGAGACCGAGGCCAAGATCGACGATCTGACGGCCCGCAACGGCGAACAGTCCGCTGCGCTGCAGGAAGCCCGGATCGAGACCGACCGTCTGCGCAGCGACCTGTCGCTGGCGACGTCCAAGGTCGATGCGCTGGAGATCACCGAGCGCACCGCGGCCCAACGTATTCGCGAGCTGGAACAGGATCAGGAATCCCTGCGGACCCAGTTGAAACAGGCCGAGACCCTGCGCACCGAATCCGAAAGCGGCCGCGCCCAGACCCAGCGCGACCACGCCCTGGTGCTGGAAGAAAACACCGTCCTGCGCCGCCGCATGGACGAGGTCTCGGCCGAGGTCGCCTCCCTGGCCCGCACCTCCGCCGCCAACGAGGGCCTGCTGGCCACCGAACGCGCCCGCGCCGCCTCCGAGCAGAGCGAGACGGCCCGCAACATGCGCGCCCTGGAAAACCAGACCGAAACCGCCCGGGCCGAGATCGCCTCCCTGTCGGCGCGTCTGGATACGGCGACCGCCCGCGCCAACGGCCTCGAAGTTCTGAACACCGAACAGGCCTCGCGCCTGAGCGAGCTGCAGGCGGGGTCGCACGGCGCCGAGCGCAAGGCCGAGCAGCTGCAGATCAGCCTGGACCGCGCGCTCGAGCGCATCCGCGGCCTCGAAAGCGAGGTCGAGGACACCCGCCAACGTCTGGCCGGGATGGAGGTCGCTCGCCTCGCCGCCGTCGACCGCGCCGAGACCCTGACCAAGGCCGCCTCGACCCACGAAAAGGCCATCGCCCGCGCCGAGGACCGGATGCTCAAGATCCAGGCCAAGCTGGCGGCGGTTCAGGAAGACCACCACACCAAGGCCGAGGGCTGGCTGCAGCAGATCACCGCCCTGCGCGCGGACGTCGAGGGCGCTCGCGCCGAGGCGGCCATGTCTGCGGCGGCCCTGGACGCGGCCCGTCGCGAGCGTACTGGCCGACCGGCCCCGGTCGAAACTCACGGTTCGGTTCAGGCGCTGGTCGGCTAACTCCGGCGGGGTGGAACCGCAGAGCTTGGCCCGGGTTAGATCGGGGCTCTGACGCAAAGGACCCGCGCCCATGGACATCACTCAGCTGATCCTCGACGACCACGCCGAGCAACGGCGGCTGTTCGCCATCCTGGAGCAGATCGATCCCAAAGATGTGGACGCCCTGACCAAGGTCTGGGGCCGTCTGTCGGCCTTCCTCGACGTCCACGCCGAGGCCGAGGAGCGGTTCTTCTATCCCGAGCTTCTGAAGCGCGGCGAGGGCGCCAACGACGCCGAGGACGGCACGGTCGAGGGCGAGACCGAGGACGCCATCGAGGACCACAACAAGCTGCGCGATGCGGTCGCGGCCGCCAACAAGCTGCAGATCGGCACCGGCGCCTGGATCGAGGCGGTCGGCAAGGCCAATATCGTCAACTCCAAGCACATGGGCGAGGAAGAGCGTCAGGGCCTGACGGACTTTCGGCGACACGCCCCCGTCCAGCTCCGCCACGACCTGGCGGTCCAGTTCGCCGCCTTCGAGGCCGATCACCTGCTGGGGGTCAAGCCGGTCAACAAGGACCCCGAGGCCTATATCGAGAAGCACGGCTGAGGTCTTGCCTCGCCAGGCGCGGCGGCACAGTTTGATCTCATGCTGACCATTCTTCCTCGCCCGGTTCTGGCGCTCGCCGCCGTCGTTTTCGCCCTCGCCGGGTCCCAGGCCGCCGAGGCCGCGTGTGGCGCGGGTGCGCCGGGCCGCACCGAACGGGTGGAAATCGGCGACACCGGCAGGTCCCTGCTGCTGCATCGCCCGGCGGCACAGGACGGGAGTACGCCCCTGCCGCTGGTGATCCTGCTGCACGGCAGCACCATGACCGGCGCCCAGATGTTGTCGGCGACGACGCTGGAGGCCACGGCCGAGGCCAAGGGCTTCATCGTCGCGGCGCCGGATGCGGGCATTCCGGCCGGGCCGGGGTTCGTCTGGAACATCCCTGGTGTCCCGACGGTGACCGGCAAGGTTCCGGGACCGGAAGATGCGGACGACGTGGCTTATCTGGGCGCCGTCATCGATGACCTGGTCGCCCGCCAATGCATTGATCGGGCGCGGGTCTATGTCACCGGCCTGTCGGGCGGCGGACGAATGGCTTCCTGGCTGGGCTGCGTGACGCCAGAACGGTTTGCGGCCATCGCCCCGGTCGTGGGCCTGCGGGCCGGTAATCCCGACCCGGACGACGCCTCGCGGCCTGACCCGAAAACCTGCACTCCGTCCCTGCCTGTGCCGGTCATGGCCTTCGCCGGGGATGCGGACCGGACCAATCCGATCCAGGGCGGGGGTTTGCCCTACTGGAGCTATTCCATGCACGCCGCCGAACAGCGCTGGGCCCAGCTGAACGGCTGCACGGCCGCGCCGACCGCGACCTGGATTGCAGACGGAGTCTATGAGGAGCGCCACGGCGGCTGTACCGGGGACGCCGAGGTGATCGGCCGCATCACCGTTGGCGGCGGCCATGTCTGGCTCGCCGACGAAGCCGCCATGTGGGCCTTCTTCTCAAGCCGCACCCGATCCTGAGCGCTACTCCCGCATGGCGTAGAGCTGGATCAGCGCGAACAGGAAGTCCCGGCCCTCATAGAGGGACCGGACGCGCAGCCGCTCGTTCAAGCCGTGGACGCCGTTGCCGTCAGGATCTGTGAACATGCCGGTGACGCCATAGGTCGGGATGCCCGCCGCATTGGTGAAGCGGCCGTCGGTGGCGCCCGTCGACAGGGTCGGGACGACCGGAACCCCTGGCCATTGCTTCGCCGCCGCGGCCTTGATCGGGTCAAGGATGGCGGGGGTCAAGGGCGGGGCCGCAGACGTCGGGCTCGGCTCGCCGATGGTCTTGATGGTGATGGCCGGGTTGGCGAGCGCCGAGGCGATCTCGGCTTGCGTCTCGGCGATCGAATGGCCGGGCAGGATGCGGCAGTTGACGTTGACCGTGACCTTCTGCGGCTGGGCGTTCGGCGCGTGGCCGCCCGAGATCAGGGTCGGGATGCAGGTGGTGCGCATCATGGCGTTCCACACCGGATTGGCGGCGCCGAGACGGGCGGCGGCGGCCGCATCGGGCGTGTCGTGGGCGGTCAGGGCGCGCAGGTCGGCGGCGCTGGCGGGCGTCGTCTCGGCGATAGCGGAGAAATAGGCGCGGGTGACCGGCGACAGCTCCAGCGGAAAGTCGTGCCGCACCAGCCGGTCGAGCGCGGCGCCCATGGCCCCGATGGCGTTGTCCTTCCTCGGCCGGGCCGAGTGGCCGCCGGGGTTGGTCAGCTCCAGCGTATAGTCCTGATAGACCTTCTCGCCGGCCTGGACGTTCAGGGCGATGCGGTTGGCGTTGGCGTCGAGCTGTCCGCCCGCGCCTTCGTTCAGGGCGAAACCCGCCTGGAGCATCTCGGGGTGGTGCTCCAGCAGCCACTGGACGCCGTTCCAGTTGTCGTTGGTTTCCTCGCCGCAGGTCAGGGCCATCTTCAGGGTGCGGCGCGGCTGGAAGCCCTGCTGCTTCAACCGGATCAGACTGTCGACCCAGACCGAGGCCTGTGCCTTGTCGTCTGAAGCGCCGCGCGCGTAAAAATATCCATCTTGCTCGACGAGGACGAAGGGATCGCGCTCCCAGTCCGACCGCTTGGCCTCGACCACATCGATATGGGCCAGCAGCAGGATGGCGGGCGCCGAGGCGTCCGTGCCGGGCAGGGTGGCGATCAGGGAGCCGAATTTCGGCTGGTCCTCGGGGATGACGACGCGGGCGTCGGCCTCGGAATAGCCGGCGGCGACCATTCGCGCCTGCATCCGCTGGGCGGCCAGAGTGCAGTCGCCCTCGGACAGGGTGGTGTTGGTCTCGACCAGTTCCTTGTAGAGGCCACGAAAGGCGACCTGATCCGGCCGGAGCTCGGCGGCTTGCGGCGCATCCGCCCTGGCGATGGTCACGGCCGAGACGACGATGATCAGGGCGGTGAGGCCGAACAGGGTCAGGATGATCCGGCTGGTGCGCAGCTTTTTCATCTCGGCATAGGCGGCGTCGTCCAGCCAGTAGAGGTCGGGTCCGGCCTCGACCACGGCGTTGCGCTTGATCAGACGCCGCAGGGCGCCGCGCTGGATCAGCCGGCCTTCCGCGAGGGCGACGGCGGTCGAGGGCGAGGTCGCGTTGGCGTTGCGCAGCGTTCGGACAATGCGCTTCTCGGCCCGCATCGACGCCGCCACGGCCACACTGGCGCCTGCATTGGTCATGGTCCCGTCTCCTGTTCGCGGAGACACTAGCGCGTCCACAAGCGAGCGCCAGAGAGCCCGTTCCAATCCAGTCATTGTTCGGTAACCCCGTTTGAGGCATGAACGGAACGAATGACGAACGCGATGATTCAGAACGGACCTGTCCGCATCCTCGGACTCGACCCCGGCCTGCGCCGGACGGGGTGGGGGGTGATCGTGTCCGAGGGTTCGCGGCTGCGCTGGATCGCCCATGGCGTGGTGGCGCCGGACGAGCGGGCGCCCTTCGCCGAAAGGCTGCTGCACCTGCTCGAGGCTGTGGGCGAGATCTGCGCTTCGCATGGCTGTGAGGAGGCGGCGATCGAGGAGGTCTTTGTCAACGTCAATCCGGCCTCGACCCTGAAGCTGGGTCATGCGCGGGCGGCCGTCATGCTGGCTCCGGCGCGTTGCGGCCTGCCGGTCTCGGAATATTCGCCCAACCTGATCAAGAAGGCCGTGGTCGGCGCCGGCCATGCCGACAAGGGCCAGATCGCCTTCATGGTCAAACGGCTGATGCCCGCCTCGGGCGAGGTCAAGGCCGATGCGGCGGACGCCTTGGCGGTCGCGATCACCCATGCCCAGCTGCGCAAGAGAACGCTGCTGGAGAACCTGCGAGGCGCGGCATGATCGGTCGTCTGAGAGGGGTTCTGGCCGAGGTCGAGGAGGGGCACTGCCTGATCGACTGCGCGGGCGTGGGCTATGTGGTGGCCTGCGGTTCGCGGACGCTGGGGCGGCTGCCGGCGCCCGGCGACGAGGCGACCCTGCATGTCCATTCCCAGTGGAGCGAGGACGCGGGACCGCGTCTGTATGGCTTCCTGACGCGCGACGAACGCCGCGCCTTCACCACCATGCTGGCCATCCAGGGTGTCGGCCCCAAGGCCGCCCTGTCTGTGTTGGACGTCCTGCCGCCCGGCGAACTGGCCGGCGCCGTGGCGCGCGAGGACAAGGCGGCGATCGGGCGGGCCAACGGCGTGGGACCGAAGCTGGCGCTACGCATCGTCACCGAGCTGAAGGGCAAGCCGCTCGGCGATGTCTCCTTCACCCCGGCGGCGCCGGGCGTCCACGCTGAGGTCGCGCCGCCCGCGCCCAGCATCGCCGGTGAGGCCGTCTCGGCCCTGCTGGGTCTGGGCATCGCTGAGGTCAACGCCCGTCGCGCCGTCGATCAGGCCCTGATCCGTCTGGGCGAGGACGCCGACCTGTCGGCCGTGATCCGCGCCGGGCTCCAGGAACTCGGCCGATGACCGACGACCGCATCATCTCGCCCCAGCCCGCGCCGGGCGAGGCCTATGATCGCGCCCTGCGGCCGCAGTCGCTGGCCGAGTTCGTCGGCCAGTCCCAGGCCAAGGGCAATCTGAAGGTCTTCATCGACGCCGCCCGGGCGCGCGGCGAGGCGCTGGACCACGTCCTGCTGTTTGGCCCGCCGGGCTTGGGCAAGACGACCCTGGCCCAGATCGTGTCCAAGGAGTTGGGCGTCGGCTTCCGCGCCACCTCGGGGCCGATCCTGGCCAAGGCCGGGGATCTGGCCGCCATCCTGACCAACCTCGAACCGCGCGACGTCCTGTTCATCGACGAGATCCACCGGCTGGCCCCGCAGGTGGAGGAGATCCTCTATCCGGCGATGGAGGATCATGTGCTGGACCTGATCATCGGCGAGGGTCCGTCGGCCAGGTCGGTGCGCATCGATCTGGCGCCCTTCACCCTGGTCGGGGCGACGACCCGGGCCGGTCTGCTGGCCACGCCGCTGAGGGACCGTTTCGGCATTCCGCTGCGGCTGGAGTTCTACACCCCCGACGAACTGGTGCGGGTCATCACCGGGGCGGCGCGCAAGATGGGCGTCAGCATCGACGACGAGGGCGCGCGCGAGATCGGCTCGCGGTCGCGGGGCACGCCGCGCGTGGCGGGTCGGCTGCTGCGCCGGGTGCGCGACTTTGCCGAGGCCGAGGGCGCGAAGACCGTCACGAAACTGGTCGCGGCCAGGGCCCTGTCGCGGCTGGAGATCGACGAGGCGGGACTGGATTCCAACGACCGCCGCTTCCTCAAGGCCCTGATCGAGAACTACGGCGGAGGGCCGGTCGGGATGGACACCCTGGCCGCCGCCATCGCCGAGGCGCGCGACGCCGTCGAGGACGTGATCGAACCCTATCTGCTGCAGCAGGGCTTCATCCAGCGCACCCCGCGCGGCCGGATGGCCTGCGCCCGCGCCTACAGCCATCTCGGCCTGACCGAACCACCGAAACCGCCGGTGGCGGGCCAATCGGGCAACGTGGGCGATCTGTTCGAATGAGCGCCTCTCTGGCGGAGCGTGTGCGCTCGACCGGTGCGGTGATCGGTCAAGCGGTGGTCACAGCAGTCGTCGGCCTGATCGCGATCCGGCTGGCGGGCGGTCCGAATATGGCGCTGATCGTTCAGGCGGGCGCGCTGATCGTCGGCGCCCTGATCGCCTTGGGGTTGGCCATCAATCCCTGGCGGCCGGCGCCGAAATGGGCGGCGGTGCTGATCGGCGTTTGTCTGGCCCTGTTGTTCGCGACGCTCGGCGACGCCGGTCCGGGCGTGCATCGCTGGATCGCGGCGGGGCCGATCGTACTGCAGCCTGCGTCGATCCTTCTGCCGTTCGTGGTCTGGGCTCTGGCGGTCGCGCGGGCCAACTGGTGGGCTGGCGCCCTGGCCGGAGCCTTCGCCCTCGTGCTGGCGATCCAGCCGGACGCGGCGTCCGCGACGGCCCTGCTGCTGGCCCTGATCGGTCTGGCTGCGGTGCGGGGCAGGGTGGCGGCGCCGGACGTCACTGCCCTGTTGATGGCGCTGGCCGCGACGGTGTGGAGCTGGACCCGGGTCGATCCCCTTCCGGCCGTCGCCCATGTCGAGCGGGTCGTGCCCGAGGCCTTCGCCGCCAATCCGGTCGTCGGGATCGCGGCCGGGCTGATGCTGATCCTGCTGCCCCTGCCGTTTGTGGTTCGGGCGCTGACCGGCGGAGAGCGGGCCCTCGCGGCCGGTCTGGCGGGCCTGTGGATCGGTCTCGTCGCCGGCAATCTGTTCGGAAATTATCCGGCGCCGGTGGTCGGATACGGCGCCTCTCTGGTGGTCGGTTGGCTGGCCTCGCTGGGGTTGGTTCTGGCCCGCGCCCGGCCCGTGCCGGCGCCGCAATGGACGATCCATCCGCGAGAGCGCTAGCGGACGCTTCCCCTCGGCGTCGAACCCCTGCATTCTGGCGCGGTTGGAGGGCGAATGGCGCGCAAGCTGTCGGTTCAGAAGGTGATCGGAGGTCTGGGGCTCGTGGTCATCGCGCTCGGCGGCCTGAGCCTGTGGGCGATCAGCGAGGGCGCGCGGCCCGGCTTCGCCCAGGAGCCGGCGTCCGAACGTGTGCTGCGCCAGGCGCGCGAGCAACTGGGGCCTGACGCCGAGATTCGCCTGATCGCTCCGGGCAATGGTCGCGTCGTCTGCGGCTATCTGGCCGCCGGGCGTGCGGCGCCCGCGACCGGTTTCGTGTCGCGCCCGAACCGCCTGCTGCTCAGCAACGACCCGCTCAAGGGGGAGTTCGATCAGATGGTCGCTCAGGACTGCCCGGAATTTCCCGCCCCGCCCAGGCCCGCGCCATGAGCCCCGACGCCCCCACCGCGGGCCGCTTCGAAGGCCGCGATCACCTGCTGCCGATCCGGGTCTATTACGAGGACACCGACTTCACCGGGCTGGTCTATCACGCCAACTACGTCCGCTATTTCGAGCGTGGGCGGTCGGACTTCATGCGGCTGACGGCCAAGGGTCATGCCGAACTTCTCGACGACGCCGAGCCGATGGCCTTCGTCGTCGCCGAGATGAACATCAAATATCTGAAGCCCGCGCGGATCGACGACGCCCTGGTGGTGCGCACCACCTATGACGCGGTGAAGGGCCCCCGGCTGATCATCTCCCAGAGCGTGGAGCGGGACGGCGAGGTGCTGTGCCGGGCCGAGGTGACGGCGGTCTGCATCTATCTGGACGGCCGGCCCCGGCGCCCGACCAAGGCCCTGGTCGAGAGCGTCACGCCCTGGCTGAAGGGCTGACCGGCCCCATCCTGGCCCGAATATATGGAAGCTGTTCTCACGCACCGGTGAGGGGAGCGTTAGTGACCTTGTCACGTCTGGCCGCTAGAGCGGGGCAAGCGCCACACTATGGTCACGCCGGCCCGCACGATAGGCGGGACGCGACTTACCTTGAGGATCCGCCCGCCGATGACAGTTTCCGCCGCCGCCGAAGCCGGAATGCTCAACCCCGTCTCGCTCTTCCTGCACGCGGATATCGTGGTGCAGCTGATCATGGTCGGGCTGGCGGTCGCCTCGGTCTGGTCCTGGGCCGTGATCATCGACAAGGCCTTCCGCTTCACCGCACTGAACAGCCAGGCCGACACCTTCGAAAAGGCCTTGAGTTCCGGCCGGTCGCTGGAAGACGTCGCCGCCGAGGCGGGACCTCAGCCGAACCACGCCCTGCCGCGGATGCTGGTCACGGCCCTGGCCGACTGGCGCGAGACCCGGGCGCGCGGCGTCCTGACCGAGCAGCAGGGCAATCTGCTGATCAGCCGCATCGACCGGTCGCTGGATTCGATCATCGCCCGCGAGGGCCAGCGCGTCGAAAACGGCCTGGGCGTGCTGTCGGTGGTCGCCACCGCCTCGCCCTTCATAGGCCTGTTCGGCACGGTCTGGGGCATCATGAACGCCTTCGGCAGCATCCAGCACGCCGGCAACACCAATCTGGCGACCGTCGCCGGCCCGATCTCGGAAGCCCTGTTCGCCACGGCCATGGGTCTGGCGGCGGCCATCCCGGCCTATATCGGCTACAACAAATTCTCGATCGACGCGGGCAAGTTCGCGGGCCGTCTGGAAAGCTTCGCCGACGATCTGCAGGCCGCCGTGGCTCGCCGTCTGGGCGTGCCGAGCGCCCCGCCGCCCCCACCTCCGCCGCCGTCCGAATTCTCGCTGCGCCGGGCCGACTGACATGGCCATGGGCGGAGGGGCCGGACAGGGCCACGTACGCGGACGCCGCCGCGCCAAGAAGCGGCCGCTGAGCGAGATCAACGTCACGCCCCTGGTGGACGTCATGCTGGTGCTGCTGATCATCTTCATGGTGTCGGCGCCCCTGCTGGCGCCCGTCGGGGTGCCGGTCGAACTGCCCAAGACCGAGGCCAGCGCGGCCCCGACCGACAAGACCCCGATTACCGTCTCGATCGACCGCAACGGCGCCATCTACATCGACAAGGACGAGACCCCCTACGAGCAGCTGACGGGCCGTCTGGTCGACGCCGCCGACGGCGCGGACCGGTCTGAAAAGCCGATCTTCGTGCGGGCTGACGGCCGCGCACCCTATCAGGCGGTGGCGCGGGTCATGGCCCGCCTGTCGGCCTCGGGCTTCACCAAGCTGAACCTGATCACCGACCCCGAGACGGTTCCCGCGGGCTGACGTGAGAAGGCCCAGCCCCGCCATTCTGGGATCGGTCGCGCTGCATGTCGGCGTGCTGGCACTCGCCCTGATCAGCTGGCCGAAGAAGGAACTGCCGCCGGTTCCAAACTCGGTGCCGGTATCGATCCTGTCGTCCGAGGTCATCGAGGCCGCAGCCGCCGACAATCCCTCTGAGGAGCTGATCACCGAGGACGGCGCCAGCGCCCCGACCGAGGCGGTCGAGGCCCCGCCGGCGCCGATGCCCGCACCGCCCCCGCCGCCGACCCCCGCGCCGCCGACGCCGCGCATCCCGCCCAAGGTGACGCCGCCGGCCCCGACCCCGCGCCCGACGCCGACCCGTCCGACGCCGCCCGTCACCCGTCCCGCGCCGCCACGTCCCAAGGCCCAGCCGCCCGCTGCGACACCGCGTCGCAACGAGCCCTCTCTGGACCTCAACGCCCTGCAGGGACCACGCCGTCCGAACAACAACCCGGGCCGTCCCTCGACGGGTCAGCAGGGCGCCGGACAGGCGCCCCAGGCCTCGGGACCGCAGCTCAGCGCCCTCGGACGTCAGGTGACGCCGAACTGGAACATGCGGGTCGTTTGCGATCTGCCGGGCGGTGACAACGTCACCATCCGCGTCCGCGTCCGCCTGGACGTCAACGGCCGCATTCAGGGCAACCCCGTCATTGAGGGCGGCAGTTCGGACCCCGCCTGGCGAGCGGCTGCCGACAGCCTTCTGCAGGCGTTGCGAGCGACCTCTCCGTTCGATGTACCGGCCGGGTTCGCCGCACAGGAAATTCCGTTCCGGTTCGAAACGGCGCGCCAATGTGCGAACCGCTGACCGCCGGAGCCGTTCAAGCTTCGCCAAACGGTCGCCCCATTCGCGGGCAAGCTGGCCGTGGGGGCGACGGTTGCGCTAGATCAGGCGCGCCGCAAGGTAAACGAGGGAGCCGTCCATGCGTCTGAAACTTCTCCTGGCCACGGCCGCCGCCCTGGCGATGTCGGCCCCGATGCTGGCGCAGGCTCAGGTCCTTGGTCCGGGGCCGGCCGCAACTGCACCGACCCAGGACGTCGTCGTCGATGAGGGCGTTCTGAAGCCCTTCCAGATCGCCATCGCCCCGTTCAGCGGCCCCAACGGCTCGGAAGTCTCCGGCGTCCTGACCGGCGACCTGACGCGGTCCGGCTATTTCGAGGCGATCAGCCCGCGCAGCTTTATCGAGACCGGGCTGACGCTGAACAATGCGCCCAACTTCCCGCAGTGGACCCAGATCGGCGCCCAGGCGGTGCTCTACGGCTCGGTGACCCCGCGCCCCGACAACCGCAATGACTACGGTTTCCGCCTGTACGATCCGTACCGGCAGTGCCAGCTGGTCAGCTACAACTTCACCGCCACGCCCGAGCAGTGGCGCCGGGTCGCGCACAAGATCGCCGACGTCGTCTATCAGCGCATGACCGGAGAGAGCGGCTTCTTCGACACCCGCATTATCTATGTCGCCGAGAGCGGCACCGAGCTGAACCGCCTGTCGCGCCTCGCGATCGTGGATCAGGACGGCTACAACCCCGTCTTCCTGACCGGGGGCGAGGAGATCATCCTGACGCCGCGCTTTTCGTCCAATCCGGACGAGATCACCTATATGGCGCTGGGCAAGGATTACAGCCGCATCTACCTCTACAACCTGTCGACCGGCCGCCGCGAAAGCCTCGGCGAGTTCGATGGCCAGGCCCTGGCGCCGCGCTATTCGCCCGACGGGTCCAAGGTGGCCTTCTCCATCATCCGCGGCGGCAACACCGACGTCTATGTGATGGATTTGCGTAGCCGGCAGCTGTCGCGACTGACCTCGGATCCGGGCATCGACACCTCGCCCTCGTTCAGCCCGGACGCGCGCCAGATCGTGTTCAACTCGGACCGTTCGGGCACGCCCCGCCTCTATGTCATGAACACCGACGGCTCGGGCCAGCGCCCGATCTCACGCGGCGGCGGCAGCTACACGGCCCCGTCCTGGAGCCCGCGCGGCGATCTGATCGCCTTCACCAAATCGTCGGGCGGCCGCTTCTCCATCGGGGTGATGGGAACCGACGGCTCGGGCGAGCGCAGCCTTTCGTCCAGCTATTTCGAGGAAGGCCCGTCCTGGGCCCCGAACGGCCGCTACATCATGTTCTCGCGCCAGACGCGGGGCGGGAACACCAATCTGTGGATGGTCGACCTGTCGGGCCGGGTTATCGCCCAGTCGGGCTATCAGGGCCGGGGCTCCGATCCCGCCTGGTCGCCCCTGCTGGACGCCGCCCCGGTGAACCTGGGCCGCAGCCAGGGTCCGGACAGCTGCCCGTCCTGACCCGATACCCGTGAGAGGCGAAAACCAATCACGGGCGGAGCCGAACCCCTCAACAGTGCGTTACCCGAGACTGAAGCGCCACCATTTCGCCACCTGCCCCGCTAAAGGCAGAGCTTGAAGCGCCGATCCGGCGTCCGAGGGCAAAACCAAGGAGACGACCCGCGATGACGACCATGTCCAACCTGATCAAGCTGACGGCTGTCGGCCTCGTGATGGCCTCGATGGCCGCCTGTACGCCGAAGCGCCCGGTCGAAACGGCCGTGCCGAACCAGCCGACGGGCCCGGCGAACCCGATCTATCCGGGCACGGGCACGGGCAACATCGGCGGCTCGAACACCGGCGCCGCCCGCCCGGGCTCGGAACAGGACTTCGTCGTCAACGTCGGCGACCGCGTCTATTTCGACCTCGATTCCTATCAGGTCTCGACCGAGGCCTATCCGCGTCTGGACGCCCAAGCCCAGTGGCTGCTGCGCTATCCGCAGATCCAGGTCCGCATCGAAGGCAATGCCGACGAGCGGGGCACCCGCGAATACAACCTGGCCCTCGGCGCCCGCCGCGCGGAATCAGTGCGCAACTATCTGGTCCAGCGCGGCGTCCCCGCCGGCCGCATCGACACCATCAGCTATGGCAAGGAGCGCCCGATCGCCCAAGGCTCGAGCGAGGAATCGTGGGCCCGCAACCGCAACGGCCACACGGCGATCGTCTCCGGCGGGATGTGATCCCCTGAAGACGTAACGACATCGGGGGCGCTCGCCAAGCGGGCGCCCCTTTTCGTTCCGGAACGCCCCTCTTTCCGGGACGCCTGGCCCGGCCTTGCGAAGGCCCTGAAACGGTGAAACCACTAAAGCCATGATGAAGCCCTTCCATCGCAATCTTCTGCTGGCGGCGACCGGCCTGTGCATCGTGGGCGGCGGTGTCGCCGTGTCCCAGGTCCAGCCTCTGGCTCCGGTCGAATGGGACAACCGTCGTCTCGACACCCTCGACCGCAATGTGCGCCGCCTCGAGCGCGCCGTGACCCAGAGGAACGCGGTGGGCCAGCCGGTTCTGGTCGAGCCCGACCCAGAGGTCGTCGCCCTGCAGGGACAGGTCGGGGAGATGGACCGGCGTCTGCAGGATCTGGAGGCCAGCCTGCAGCGGCTGACCCGCGACGGCGAACAGACAGCCTTCAAGCTGGACGAGGCCACGCGCGACAACGCCGCCCTGCGCACCCGGCTGAACGCCAGCGACGCCCGCATCAAGGCGATAGAGGATCAGGCCCAGGCCGCTGCGGCCGCCGTCGCCGAAGCCGAACAGGCCGGGCGTTCGCCGACCGGGAACGCCGCCGGGGATCTGGCCGCCGCCCGCGCCCTGACCGATGCGGCCGAGCAAGGCCAGGCTTATGAGGTTCTGATCGCCAACTGGCCGTCCACGCCCCAGTCCGCCGAGGCCGGCTATCGCCTGGGCGACCTGCGCCGCGCCGCCGACGATATGAATGGGGCGGTTCAGGCCTATGCCGGCGCCCTGAGCGGCTGGCCAACGACCCCCTGGGCCGGAGAGACCACGCTGAAGCTTGCGCGCGCCCTTTCGGCGACCAACCGCAATCCGCAGGCCTGTGCGGCGCTCGGCGAGTTCAATCGGCGTTATACCGCGGCGGCCTCGGCCCAGCTGAAAACTATAGCCGGTCAGATCCGCACCCAGGCCCGTTGCACCTGACCGCGGTGACCGCGCCGGACGCAGGTCTGGCGGCGCGGGTGGAGGCCCGGCTCGACGCCCGCCTGATGCGGGATGTCGGCCATGCGCTTGTTCTGGGCCTTTCCGGCGGCGGGGACTCCATCGCCCTGCTGGACATCGTCGCCGACTGGGCAGGGCGCCATGGCCGACGTTTGCTGGCGGTCACCGTCGATCACGGCCTGAACCCGGACAGCCGCGACTGGAGCCGGTTTTGCGCCGAGGCCTGCGCGCGCCGCGGCGTGGACTGGATCGAACGGCGCTGGGAAGGCGACAAGCCTGCGTCCGGACTGACCGCGGCGGCGCGGATGGCGCGGCACCGGCTGATCGCCGAGACAGCGCGCACGGCGGGCGCCAGGGTCGTCCTTCTGGCCCACACCGCCGACGACATCCTCGAAAGCGACTGGATGCGGTCCCGCTCGGTCGAGGCGGGCGGCTCGACGCTGGGGCGTCTGCGCGAATGGTCTCCGTCGCCGGTCTGGCCCGAGGGGCGCGGCCTGATGCTGTTCCGTCCCCTGCTCGAAGAGCGCCGGGAAGCGCTGCGCGAGTTGTTGAGGGCCGTCGGGCAGGGCTGGATCGAGGATCCCGCCAATGCGGATGCGCGGTTCGGACGCAGCCGGGCGCGGCAGGCGCTGGAAGCGGGGGGCCGGGCTCTCGGCGCCGAAACTCCTTACCCTCCCAGCACCCTCGGCGTCGGCCCCCTCGCTCTCCCTCTGGGAGAGGGGTTTCAGGTCGGGAGAGGCATCTCACCGACGCTGCTCGCCGCCACCCTACTGTCCGCTTCCGGGGGCTCCACACCCCCTCGTCGCGACCGGCTCGGGCGCATGATGGACCGGCTGCGTTCCGGCGAGGATTTCCACGCCGGCCTGGCCGGCGCCCGTATCGAGGCGCGCGGCGAAACGGTCCTGGTCGGGCGGGAGCCGGGCGAGTTTCGCCGTCGAGCTCCGGGCGATGTTCGGCTCACTCCGGGACAGTCCGCCGTCTGGGACGGCCGATACGAGATCGTGATCGCGGAGCCCGGCTGGACGGTCACGGCGGCGGCGGGGAGGCTGAACCGGTTGTCCGACGCGGATCGGGCCGTCGTGTCGGGCGTTCCCGCATGGGCGCGCGGGGCCTTGCCGGTGCTGATCCGGGACGATGCGACTGGCCCGGTTCTGGCATGGCGCAAGGCCGAGGTTCGGGCCCTGTCGCCGCGACGTCTGGCGCTCTTTTCGGGGGCGGCCTTCCGGGGAGCTGGGGACGAAACGACGCAGGAGGCCGGCCTCTTTGGAACCATCCATGGCGAAACGCCGCCCGCTGACCTATTTTCACACAAAGACCACCATCGCGGCTTAGGTTGACCCCCTTGCCGAAGGACCGAGAACGATAATGAACCTGCGTAACCTGGCGATCTGTGGCTTGATCTTGCTGGCGCTCGTGGCGGGCTATGCCGCCCTGAGCCAGAGCGGAGGTCCCCTGGCCGTGGCCAAGGGCGGCCCGGCCGCCGCCGCCGCGAGCAGGCCCGAGCCCATCACCTACTCCAAGCTGGTGAACGAGGTCGGGGCCAAGAACGTCAAGGCGGTCGTGGTCAAGGGCGACCAGATCCAGGGCGTGTTCCAGAACGACAGCCGCTTCGTCGTCACCACTCCGATCCAGAACGAGCAGTTGATCGAAGCGATCCGCGAGTCGGGCGCCCAGGTCGATGTCAAGACCACGCGCCAGTCGTGGTGGCAGGCCCTGCTGATCGGCATACTGCCCATCCTGCTGCTGGTCGGCGTCTGGGTCTTCTTCATGCGCCAGATGCAGGGCGGGGCGCGCGGCGCCATGGGCTTCGGCAAGTCCAAGGCCAAGCTCCTGACCGAGCACAAGGGCCGCAAGACCTTCGACGACGTCGCCGGCGTGGACGAGGCCAAGGAAGAGCTGCAGGAGGTCGTCGACTTCCTGAAGGATCCGGGCAAGTTCCAGCGTCTGGGCGGCAAGATCCCCAAGGGGGCGCTGCTGGTGGGCCCTCCCGGTACAGGTAAGACCCTGCTGGCCCGCGCTGTCGCGGGCGAGGCGGGCGTGCCCTTCTTCTCCATCTCCGGCTCCGACTTCGTCGAGATGTTCGTCGGCGTCGGCGCCAGCCGCGTGCGCGACATGTTCGAACAGGCCAAGAAGAACGCGCCCTGCATCATCTTCATCGACGAGATCGACGCCGTCGGCCGTCACCGCGGCGCCGGTCTCGGCGGCGGCAATGACGAGCGCGAGCAGACGCTGAACCAGCTGCTGGTCGAGATGGACGGCTTCGAGGCCAATGAAGGCATCATCCTGATCGCCGCGACCAACCGTCCCGATGTTCTGGATCCGGCCCTGCTGCGGCCCGGCCGCTTCGACCGTCAGGTCGTGGTGCCCAATCCCGATGTGAACGGCCGTGAGAAGATCCTGCGCGTGCACATGAAGGACGTGCCCCTGGCCGCCGACGTCAACGTTAAGACCATCGCGCGCGGCACCCCGGGCTTCTCCGGCGCCGACCTGGCCAATCTGGTCAACGAAGCCGCCCTGATGGCCGCCCGCAAGGACCGCCGCATGGTCACACACCGCGACTTCGAGGACGCCAAGGACAAGGTCATGATGGGCGCCGAGCGCAAGTCCATGGCCATGAACGAGGAAGAAAAGCGCCTGACCGCCTATCACGAGGGCGGTCACGCCATCGTGGCGATGAACGTCAAGATGGCCGACCCCGTGCACAAGGCGACCATCGTCCCGCGCGGCCAGGCCCTGGGCATGGTCATGCAGCTGCCGGAAGGCGACCGCTATTCGATGAAGTACCAGCAGATGGTCGATCGCATCGCCATCATGGCCGGCGGCCGCGTCGCCGAGGAGATCATCTTCGGCAAGGAGAACATCACCTCGGGCGCCTCCTCCGACATCACCCAGGCGACCAAGCTGGCCCGTCGGATGGTAACCCAGTGGGGCTTCTCGGACATCCTGGGCACCGTGGCCTATGGCGAGAACGAGCAGGAAGTCTTCCTCGGCCACTCGGTCGCGCGCAGCCAGAACATCAGTGAAGAGACCGCCCGGATCATCGACAGTGAGGTCAAGCGTCTCGTCACCGAGGGCTGGAACGAGGCCCGTCAGATCCTGACCGACAAGGCCGCCGATCTGGAGACCCTGGCCCAGGCCCTGCTCGAGTACGAGACCCTGTCCGGGCAAGAGATCAAGGACCTGCTTGAGAAGGGCGCGGCGCCGAACCGTGACGAAAACAACTTCCCCAACTCGGGCCCATCGGTCTCCGTCCCGGTGACCCCCGTCGCCGATGGCGGCGTCACGGTCGACGTCCCGACCGTCCACTAGGCCTTCCCGAACCCGCCGAGGGCTTTCGCTCCGGCGGGTTCTTTCTGATGAACATGTTTGCATTATAAACAAGTCTATGAAATATGACCTCATCCGAAACGGGAGGGGTCGCCATGTCGGCATCCGAAATTGAACGATCCGAGCGCCTGCACGGCCTCGATGCGCTGCGGGGCGGCACCCTGCTTCTGGGCGTGGTGCTGCACGCCTCCATGTCCTTCATTCCGGCGCCGATCTGGATCGTCAGTGACGAACGGCAGTCGGTCGGGGCGGGGGTGCTTTTCTTCGCCATCCACATCTTCCGCATGGCGACCTTCTTCCTGCTGGCCGGCCTGTTCGCCCATATGATGCTGGGCCGTCGGGGCGTCGGCGGCTTCCTCAAGGACCGCTTCATCCGCATCGGCGGGCCGCTGGGCGTCTTCTGGACCCCGGTGATGGCGGCGATCATCGCCGTGCTGATCTGGAGCGCCGCGCGCCAGGCCGCCGGCGCCCCGATGGGGCCGCCGCCGCACCCGCCGACCTACACCTTGCTGACTATCCCCCTGACCCATCTCTGGTTCCTGTGGGCCCTGATGCTGTTCTATGTCGCCGTCCTGATCCTGCGCGCGCCCTTCGCCATGCTGGACCGCGAGGGCAGCTGGGGGCGGACGGTCGACCGGGCGATCGCGGCGCTGGCCACGCCCTGGGGCTCTGGGGTCCTCGGCGCGCCCCTGGCCGCCGCCCTGTGGGCCGAGCCGAACTGGGCTCCCTTCTTCGGCATCCCGACGCCGGACCACGGTCTGGTCCCGAACCTGTCCGCCTGCGTCGGCTTCGGCACGGTGTTCGTCTTCGGCTTCCTGCTGGACCGTCGCCGCGACCTGCTGGCGAAGCTGGAAGGCTGGGCGCCGGTGAACCTGATCCTCGCGGTCGCCGCAGGGACGGCCCTGCTGGTCCTTGCCGGAGGGCCCGCGCCCTCCATCATCCCGGTCACCGACCCGGCGACCAAGGCCATGGCCGCCGCCGCCCTCGGTGTCGCGACCTTCGCCTCGGCCTTTGCGGCGGTGGGTCTGGCGCTGAAATTCTTCGCGGGTCACAGCGCCCTGCGCCGCTATCTCGCCGACGCCTCCTACTGGATCTACATCGTCCATCTGCCGATGGTCATGGCCGGACAGGTGCTGATTCAGGATTGGGCCATGGTCTGGCCGGTCAAGCTGACGGTCGTGGTCGCGGGCGTACTGGCGGTCTCCCTGATCACCTACGAGCTCCTGATCCGCCACAGCTTCATGGGCCGCTGGCTGAACGGGCGGCGCGTGCCCTGGCGGCGCAAGCCCGACGCAGAACTCGCGCCGGCGGAATAGCCGGGCCGAATACCTTGCCAACCCCGGCCGGCGCGTCCATCCGATGGAAGCGCCGGCCGCATCAGGAATCGCCCTCATGTCAGACAAGTCCACGCCCGAAGCCGATCTGGCCTTCCTGCGCTCCGTCGTGACCGGCGGCGGCCCCGGCGGCCATCTGACGCTGGGCGTCGCCTATCTGGCGGGTGGTTTGCTGTACGGCGCCCAATGCCTGTTCCACATCGGCCAGATCATGGGCTGGGTCCGTCTGCCCGATCTCGCCAATCTCGCCGTGGTCGTCGCGGTGCCGATCCTGTTCTTCGTCGTCCTGACCTGGGCAATCCTCGAGGATCGCAAGATTCCCAAGCCCGGACCGATGGTCACCCGCACCCTGAACGCGGCCTTCAGCGCCACGGGCATGGCCAATCTGGCGATCATCATCGTCTTCGGCGCCGGCTCGGCGCGAGACCACGACTTTGGGACCTGGCTCTACTATCCGGCGGTCATCTTCGCCCTGCAGTCGGCCGCCTGGTTCGTCGCCTGGACGCTGAAGAAGACGCCCTGGATGCTGGCCGCCGCCATCGGAGGCTGGCTGACGGCGGTGGCGCTGGGCCTGCTGGTGCGCCAGCCCAACGCCTATCTCGGCGTGTGCACGGTGGCCCTGTTCCTGCTGTTCGCCCTGCCCGGCTGGGTCATGCTGCGCGGCGCCCTTGATGCGCGCAAAGCCGCCTGAACCATGGGGCTGACCGATCTCGGACGGATCGACGAGGTCATCCACGGCCGCATGCGGCTGGGGATCATGGTCTATCTGGCCGACGCCGAGGTCGCTGACTTCACCGAGCTGAAGACGGTGCTGGAGGCCACCCAGGGCAATCTCTCCGTCCACATCAAGAAGCTGGAGGAGGCGGGTTATGTCGCCGTCGCCAAGAGCTTCGTGAACAACAAGCCCCTGACCCGGGTGTCGATCACCGATGCGGGTCGCACGGCCTTCGCCGCCTATCTGGAGGCGTTGGGCGGGCTGATCGGGCGGGCGGGCTGATGGCGCCCGTCGTCGTCGATCCGAAGCATGTCCACGCCTTCGCGGACGAAGCCGCCTTTGAGGCTTGGCTGGCGAAGAACCACGTCCGGGAGACCGAGATCTGGATCCGCATCTACAAGGTGAAGTCGGGCACGGCCTCGATCACGGTCAAGGAGGCCATTGACGTCTGCCTGTGCTGGGGCTGGATCGACGGAATCAAGAAGAGCTTCGACGAGGCCAGCTTCCTGCAGCGCTACACCCCGCGCGGGAAGAAGAGCGTCTGGAGCCAGGTCAATGTCGACAACGTCGCGCGCCTGACCGAGGCAGGGCGGATGACCGTTCACGGCCACAAGCACATCGAGGCGGCCAAGGCGGACGGCCGCTGGGACGCCGCCTATCGCATCAAGGGTTCAACCCTGCCTGACGACTTCGTGGCGGCTGTCGAGGCCGTACCGGAGGCGAAGGCGACACTCGACACCCTCAGCGCCCAGAACCGCTTCGCCCTGATCTTCCGGCTTCAGGCCCTGAAGACCGAGGCGGGGCGGCAGAAGGCCATCGCGCGGTTCATCGACATGCTGGCGCGGGGCGAAACCCCTCATCCGCAAGGAACGCCCAAATGAACCGGATCCAGGTCATGGGCATCGTCAATGTCACGCCCGACAGCTTTTCGGACGGCGGGCGGCTGGCGACGGTGGAGGCGGCGGTGGCCCACGCTCTCAGCCTGGTCGAGCAGGGCGCCGACATCCTCGACATCGGCGGCGAGAGCACCCGGCCGGGCGCGGAGCCGGTCAATGTCGCCGAGGAGATCGCTCGCACCCTGCCGGTGATCGCGGGGGTTCGCGCCCGTTGGGCCGGACCGATCAGCATCGACACCCTGAAGCCCGAGGTGGCGCGGGCCGCCGTCGGGGCGGGGGCTACCATGTGGAACGACGTCTCGGCCCTGAGCTTCGCGCCCGATAGTCTGGAGACGGCGGCGGCCCTGCGCTGCGAGGTCGTCCTGATGCATATGAAGGGCGAGCCGCGCACCATGCAGGCGGCGCCCGTCTATGACGACGTGGTCTCGGAGGTCGTGGACTATCTGGACGGGCGGGCGACGGCGGCGGTGAAGGCCGGGGTGGCGCGCGAGCAGATCTGGCTGGATCCCGGCATCGGTTTCGGCAAGACGACGGCCCACAACCTGGCCCTGACGGCGCGACTGGAGGCCTTGGTCGACCTGGGCTACCCCGTTCTCTACGCCGCCAGCCGGAAGCGCACGATCCTCGGCGTCGACGAGACCGCCGTCGATCCCGCCGACCGTCTGGGCGGGTCGCTGGCCCTGATGTTGGAGGGGACGCGTCGCGGGGCGAAGATGGTCCGCGTCCACGACGTGCGTGAGACGGTTCAGGCCTTGAAGCTGTGGGAAGCGGTCAGCTCGGCGAATTGATCTGCCACGACACCCCGAACCGGTCCTGCACCCAGGCGAACCGCTTCGAGAAGCCGTAGTTTCCGGCCGGCATCATCGTCTTGCCGCCTTCGCCCAGCGCTCCGGCCAGGGCGTCGACCTCGTCTTCGGCCTCGACGGTCAGGAAGGTCGAGGTAGAGGGGGTAAAGGTGAAGTCGTGCACCGGCGGCGAGTCATTGGCCATGATCTCCAGCCCGGCGACCGACAGCCGGGCCATGGCGACCTTGCCGTCCGGGCCCTTCATCAGGGCGGCGACTTCGGCGCCGGGGATGACTGCGGCGTAGAAGGTCAGGGCCTCCTCGCAATCGCCCTGGAACATCAGGAAGGGAGCGGCGGCGGTGATCATGGGTCAGCTCCGGGCGTCGGCAACGGCCGACAGACTGTCGAGGATCGTGGACCAGCCGGCGGCTGAGCGCTCGGCGTATGCGGCCCAGGCGGGGGCGAGGTCGTGGCTGAGGATGACGGAGCAGCCGTCGCCTTCAGGCGTGAAGGTCACGGTCACGCGTGTCGGTTCCTCTGGCGCTTCGTCGACCCGGAAATCGAAGACGATCAGCCCCGGGCGTTCGATCTGAACGAACCGGATGCCGCGCCAGATCGTCGCCGCGCCGCTCGAAGATCGCGAAGGCGCCGCCGACGACGGGCTCGTAGTCGGTCTTCTCCATCACCCCCTCGGGCGTATGGAACAGCCACAGGCCGACCGTCGCCGGATCGAGGAAGGCGTCGAAGACCCGTTCTGGCGGGTGACGAAAGCGTTTCTCGACGCGCACCTCGACAGGATCGCTCATTCGCTCCAGCCTTCCGCATGATGGTCGGGATGGCGGTCGACGACGAAACGCGGCTCGATCCCGTGTTCCAGCCAGATCTTGGCGCCGGCCAGCACCAGGGCGAAGCCTCCGGTCGAATCCAGCGCCCTGGCCACCCCGTCGGCATTGTCCGTGAAGCCTCGGTTCTCGACGGTGACCCAGGTGTCGCTACCACGCGTTTCAAACAGCCACTCGACCTCGGTCGGTGTGGAGCGATTGTCCCAGTCGATCAGGATGCGGCGGTCGGGCTCCACGGCCTTGACCGCCACTTCGGTCGAGGCCCCGTACATGGCCCAGGTCCAGTCGACGATCGCGCCGGGCTCTAGGGCGCCCGTGCTGTCAGTGAACCAGAAGCGGGTCGTCACCGCGGGATCGGCGAAGGCGCGAAACACCTCCGCGACCGGTCGGCGGATCAGCATCCCGGCGCTGGCGACAGGCGCAGTCACGCCGTCCGCCAGTCGTTCGAGTAAGGCTTGTCATCGCCCGCGTTCGGGTTCTCGAGACGCTCGGCATAGGCGTCGCGCAGGGCGAACCAGCGGTCCCAGCTCCAGGGATGGCGCACGCCGTGGATGGCGTCTTCCAGCCCTTCCATATGGTGTTGCCAGCCGGCCAGGACGTTCTTGCGCCCGCTCTCCCATGTCGAGGGCACGCGGTGGGCGAGGACCAGATGAGTGCCGTCGCCGTCGGGCTCCAGCCGCCAGGAGACGATCGAGTCCGGATTGCTGCCGAAGGTGTGCTCGAACAGGCTGTAGGGACGGACGGTCAGGACCTCGTTCGACTGGCGTCGCTTCTCCGGCACGTCGGGCATGAAGTCGTTGTCGGGCTGGCGGAAATGCAGCTCCATCTTGCCGCCGGGAACCGTGTCGATCTCCGCCTCTGCCAGCCAGCAGGCGAGGCCTTCCGGCGTGGTCAGGGCCTTCCAGACCCGTTCAGGCGAATGGCGCAGACGGCGTTCGAAGCCGATGATCCAGCCGTCTCCGTCCTCGCGGATCGTGCCGGCGTCGCGCCCGGGAATGGTTTCAACGAGAGTATCGGTCATTGCGGAAACTCCTTGTCCAGATGCGCTTCGAGGGCGTCGAGCTTGGCGCTCCAGAAGCGGCGATAGGGGGCGAGCCAGGCGTCCAGCTCGGCCAGAGGGGCGGGGTTCAGGCGATAGAGGCGACGGTTGGCGTCCTTGCGCACGGTCACCAGCCCGGCGGCGCGCAGCACGCCCAGATGTTTCGACACCGCCGGCTGGCTGATCGGCAGGGCGGCGACGAAGTCCCCGGCGGGACGTTCGCCCTCGCGCAACAGACCCATGATGGCCATGCGGTTGGGTTCGGACAGGGCGAGGAGAGCGTCGTGCATAAACATAACCATACAGCTATATAGCCATAATGCAATATATGAATCTCTTGCCCCTCGTCAGGGGCTGACGCATCAGGACGGAATGACCGCCGAATCCATAACCAAGCCCGGCCGCGTCCTGATCATCGCCGGCTCGGACTCGGGCGGCGGGGCCGGAATTCAGGCCGACATCAAGGCCGTGACCATGCTGGGCGCCTATGCGGCGACCGCCATCACGGCCATCACGGTGCAGAATACGTTGGGGGTGAGCGGGGTCTTCCCCCTGCCGCTGGACCTGATCGAACAGCAGGCGCGGGCCGTGCTGGACGATATCGGCGCCGACGCCATCAAGACCGGGATGCTGGGCACGGCCGAGACGGTCGAACGTGTCGCCGCCATCCTGGACACCTCCGACGCCGCCGTGGTCGTCGATCCGGTCATGGTGGCCAAGGGCGGGGCCTCGTTGCTGGCCTCGGATGCGGTTGAGGCGGTCCGGTCGCTGATGATCCCGCGCGCCACCCTCCTGACGCCCAATGCGCCCGAGGCCGAGGCCCTGACCGGGCTGATGGTTTCCGATCTGGACGGCCAGCGCCGCGCAGGCGAGGCCCTGCTGGCCATGGGGGCCAAGGCGGTGCTGATGAAGGGCGGTCATGTCGACGGGCCGACCGTGATCGACCTCCTGATGACCCCGTCGGGCGAGACCCTGCTGGAGGGGCCGCGCATCGACACCACCTCGACCCATGGCACGGGCTGCACCCTGGCCAGCGCCTGCGCCGCCGGTCTGGCGAAAGGCCTGCCGCTGGAGGTCGCGGTCGCCGAGGCCTGGGCCTATGTCGCCGAGGCCATCCGCCGCGCGCCCGGGCTGGGACAGGGCCACGGCCCTCTGGATCACGGCTGGCCGGTGAGGGGACGATGAGCACTCTGGAACAGCGGTTGGTCGAGATCGTCCGAAACTATCCCGACCTGATGCTGGTCATGACCACCGTCCGGTCGCTGGATCTGCCCGACTGGCTGATTTTCTCCGGCTCGGTGTATCAGAGCGTCTGGAACGATGTGACGAGCCGCGAGCCGGGTTATGGGGTCAACGATTTCGACCTCGGCTATTTCGATACCGACACCAGCTGGGACGCCGAGGACGTCGTCATCAAACGCGTCGCCGCCGCCTTCGACGAGCCGCTGAGCAGCCGTGTCGAAGTCCGCAACCAGTGCCGGGTGCCGATCTGGTTCAAGTCGAAATTCGGCGAAGACTACGACCCGATCGCCAATACGGCGGAGGCCCTGCCGCGCTTCGTCGCCCCCGCCTTCGCCGTGGGTGTGAGGCTGGAGGGCGATGACAGCATCACCGTCGTCGCCCCCTTCGGTCTTGAGGACGCCTTCGACCTGATCGTCCGCCCAAACCCCAACCGGCCCCTCGCCAAGGACTGGTCGAAGATCGCCGCCAAGGTGAGGACCCGCTGGCCCGAGGTGACGGTCGTCGAGGTCTGACGGCCGGCGCAGCAGCTTTTGCCGTGTCCTGATTTTTCGCGTATCGTTGTTTCGCGTGATTTGCGAGGGGGCAACGCGATGACGATGACGGCTGCGCCGGTGGCGGTGAAGGAGCGGTTCGGCTCAATGGATGTGCTGCGGGGCGTCGCGGTCTGCGGCATCCTGCTGATGAACATCCCCTTTATGGGTATGCTGGGCGAGTCCGGGCGGCCGCCGCTCCCCGCCGCGCCCAATCCCGACTGGATCGCCTTCACCATCCAGGACGTCTTCTTCGCCGGCTCGATGCGGGGGATGTTCACCCTGCTGTTCGGGGCCGGGATGCTGATCATGCTGCGCCGCGCCGACGAGCCGGGCGGCGAGAATGCGATCTCGGCCTATCTGACCCGCTGCTTCGCCCTGATCCTTCTGGGGGTGGCCAACTTCGCCATCTTCCTCTGGCCCGGCGAAATCCTGTTCGCCTATGGCGTGGTCGGGCTGGCCCTGATCCTGTTCCGGAGGTCGCCGCCCAGGCTGCTGCTGACGGCGGCGGCGGCGTCGCTGGTGGTTCTGACCCTGAGCTTCGCCGTCCCCGTGATCGACCGCGCGGCCGCCCTGCGCGACGCGCCCGCCGCCGCGGCGGCCAAGGCCGAGGGCAAGACCCTGACCGACGACCAGAAAGCCGCGCTCAAGATGCAGGCGCGGGGGGCCGAGGTCATGCGCCCGCCCGCCGCCAAGCTGGAGAAGGAGCGCCAGCAGCGCACCAGCTTCCCCGGCGTCGTGGTCTGGAGCACGAAATTCTGGGCCCAGTTCAATCTCGGCCGCATGGGCATCTTCGGCCTGCTGGAAAGCCTCGGCTTCATGCTGATCGGCATGGCCCTGTTCCAAAAAGGCTATCTCACCGGCCAGAAGCCGTTGAAGACCTATGTCGGGCTTATGGTCGGCGGCTATGGCCTGGGTCTCGCGATCCGGGGCGTGCAGGCCTTCTGCGCCTGGACGACGGCCTATGAGCTGAACCCCTGGCAGATGCTCTGGGGCGCCTTCCTCTATGAGGTCGGGCGGCTGCCGATGACGATCGGCCTGCTGGGTCTGGTCATGACCCTGTATCAGCTCGGCGCTCTCGGCAAACTGGCCGGCGCGATCAAGGCCATCGGCCGCATGGCCCTGACCAACTATGTCGGCCAGTCGGTGATCACCGCCGTCCTGTTCTACGCCTTCGGCCTGCTTGGAAAGTTCGGCTTCGCCCAGCTGATGGGGATCGCGGCCCTGATCTGGATCGCTCAGGGGGTAATCAGTGTGGTCTGGCTGAAATTCTACGAGATTGGGCCGCTGGAATGGCTGCTGCGGATGCTGACCTATGGCCAGCGGAGTCCGATCCCGCGCGTCGCCCCAACGCCGACGGCGGTCCCGGCTCCGGCGGAATAGCGTCCGGGGTGTTCAGTCCGCCGCGCCTCGGCTAGGCATCGGTCATGCGCCAGTGGACCATAGACGCCTTCGCCGACCGGCCCTTCATGGGTAATCCAGCCTGTGTGGTCGAGCCGTTCGAGGTCTGGCCCGCCGACGGCTGGATGCAGGCCCTGGCCATGGAGAACAACCAGTCGGAAACGGCCTTCCTGCGCCGGACGGCCGATCCGTCTCGCTTCGACCTGCGCTGGTTCACCCCGGCGATGGAGGTCGATCTGTGCGGTCATGCGACCCTGGCCTCCGGCGCGGCCCTGATGGCGGAAATCTATCCCGACCTCGGCGCCGTCAGCTTTGACACCCGCTCCGGCGTGCTGGGCGTCCGCAAGGCCGCGGGCGGCTTCGAGATAGATCTGCCTGCCGATCCGCCCCGTCGCACCGGTCCGGTCGAGGGGCTGGCTGAGGCTCTGGGCGTCGAGCCGGTCGAGGTCTGGGCGGGCCGCTATCTGGTCGCGCTTCTGCCGGACGCGGCGGCGGTGCGGACATGCACGCCCGACTTCAAGGCCCTGGGCCGGCTGCAGGGCGAGGCCGGGGAAGGCGGTCAGATCATCATTGCGGCCCGGTCGGATCATGATGACGCCGATGTCGTGGACCGGTTCTTCGGCCCCGGCTGCGGCATCGACGAGGACCCGGCGACGGGCTCGGCCCACTGTATCCTCGCGCCTCTCTATGCCGACCGGCTGGGGCGTCCGGTGGTGCAGTTCCGGCAGGTCTTTCCCGGTCGTGGCGCGCGCTTCGAGACCGAGGTCGCGGGGGATCGGGTGTTGATCCGCGGGCAGGCGGTCACGGTGGTCGAAAGCCGGTTACGGCTGCGGCCCTGATCTCATCGCGAAAGGGCGCGACCCTTTCGGATCGCGCCCTCTGATTTCCGACCGGAAGGTCTGGTTTAGCCGCGACGGTTATCCCGGTCGTGGCGCTCGTAGCGGATCTGGGCCTCGAGACGGTCGAAGCGACGATCCAGGTCGGCGCGTTCCCAGCCGGACAGACCACCGCGACGGTAGCTGGCTTCCAGGCGAGCCAGGCTGTTGAACTCTCCGCGCAGACGGCCGGCTTCACGACGGCTCAGCGAACCGTTGCGGACGCCCATGTCGATGCGGCGGTCCAGCTGGGCCTGACGCTGGTTGATCGACTGCCAGTTGCCGTAGCCGGTCGAGACGACGGGCGGGCGGCCATGGCTCGGGCCATAGGACTGGGCGGCGGCGGGGATGGCGGCGGCCGACGTCGCGGCCAGAACCAGGGCGGGGACAATCATCTTCTTGAACATCGGATATCTCCTCGGTGTCTGTTCGTCGGGGGCCGGGGTGGCCAGCGATGACTGCAGATAACCACCCCCCGGCTGAGCCCGACCTGAACAAGCCGCGTCAGGTTCGGTTCATGTGCATGACAAATGCGCAAGACTAACCTTGGTGAGGGTTCGAACCGGTTCGACATCGCGGCAAACCGCCTTACAGTGCCGTTCAGGCCTCGTTCAGGGCCATTGACGCATAAACGCCTCCATCATGACCCGCGCTCTCGCCATCTCCCTGGCTCTTCTTGTCGCCGCCGCGCCCTTCAGCGCCGCGTCCGCGCAGGATCACGGCCGTCGTGGCGACGACCGCGGCCCGCGTCAGGAACAGTCCCGCGACGGCGGCGGCCGTCAGATCAGCGAGGCCCAGGCCCAGTCCATCGCCCAGTCGCGCGCACGCGGCGCCCGCTTCGTCGGCTCGCGCGGCCTGCAGGGTGGTTCCTACGTCTTCGTCTTCGATGACAACGGGCGGATCTTCCAGATCTCCGTCTCGGCCAGCGGAAATTGACCCCAGGTTTCGGGAGCTACTGAATGCGCATTCTTCTGGTCGAGGACGACGTCGATCTGTCGCGTCAGCTGAAACAGGCGCTGGGCGACGCCGGCTATGCGGTCGATCACGCCGCCGACGGCGAGGAGGCCCACTTCCTCGGCGACACCGAACCCTATGATGTGGTGGTTCTGGACCTCGGCCTGCCCAAGATCGACGGCGTTTCGGTGCTGGAGCGCTGGCGGCGCGACGGCAAGACGACCCCTGTCCTGATCCTGACGGCGCGGGGCGCCTGGTCGGACAAGGTCTCGGGCTTCGACGCCGGGGCCGACGACTATCTGACCAAGCCCTTCCACACCGAAGAGCTGCTGGCGCGGCTGCGGGCCCTGCTGCGCCGTTCGGCCGGCATCGCCTCGGCGACCCTGTCGTGCGGCGGCCTGCGTCTGGATCCGCGTGCGGCCCGGGCGACCGTCAACGGCGAGCCCCTGCGCCTGACCTCGCTGGAGTACCGCCTGCTGCATTACATGATGATGCATCAGGGCCGGGTCATCAGCCGCACCGAGCTGGTCGAGCACCTCTACGATCAGGACTTCGACCGCGATTCCAACACCATAGAGGTCTTCATCGGCCGGGTGCGCAAGAAGGTCGGGTCCGACCGGATCGAGACCGTGCGTGGCCTCGGCTATCGCCTGACGCCGCTGGCCGGCGAATCCGAAGCGGCGTGAGCGAGGCTTCCGCCGACAGCCCGGTGGAACGGGCGAAGCCGTCGGTTTTCGAAGACTGGGGCCGCTGGTTCGGCCGGCCCGGGCGCAGCCTGACCCGTCGCTTGATCCTTTTGGCCTGCGGCTGGATTGCCCTGGCCCTGGTGCTGACCGGCGGGGTCCTGACCAGCCAGTATCAGGAAAGCGCCCTGCGCCGGCTCGGCTATATGCTGGGCGACACCATCGACGAGGTGGTCCTGGCCACCACCGCCACGGCGGGGGGCGGGGTGCATGTCGACGAGATCAAGGACGCCCCGACGCTCAGGGGCCTGTCCGGCAAATACTGGATGATCGCCGAGTTCGACGAACAGGGCGGCCTGCGCGTCGTGGAGCGGTCCCCGTCGCTGGCGGGCGAGACCCTGTTCATCGATCCCGAACTGCCGTCGCGTCTGAAGTCGGAGTTCGGCATCCTGATTACCTATAACGACCTGAACGGGGTGCTGCGGCCCTCGCACAGCCAGCCGCTGCGCGTCGCCGCCAGTTTGAAGTCGATCCCCGACCGCGCCGCCCCCCTGGTCTTCATGGCCGGCATCGACCGGTCCGACATCGACCTCGATACGCGCCAGTTCGCCACCTTCACCTGGACAGCCCTGCTGATCCTCGGTCTCGGTCTGGTGATCGCGGTCTTCCTGCAGGTTCAGATCGGCCTGCGCCCCCTGTTCGGGCTCAGGACCGAGATCGCCAATGTCCGCAAGGGCAAGGCGGCGCGTATCGAACGCTCCTATCCCGTAGAAATCGCGCCCCTGGCCGAGCAGGTGAACCAGCTTCTGGATCACAATCAGGAGGTCGTCGAGCGTCAGCGGACCCACGTCGGCAATCTGGCCCACGCCCTGAAAACCCCGCTGTCGGTCATGCTGGCCGAGGCCTCGGACCCCCAGAGCGATCGCGACAAACTGGGCGACCTCGTCCGCCGCCAGACCGAGGTGATGAAGGGCCAGGTCGACCACCATTTGCGCCGCGCCCGCGCGGCCGCCCGCGCCGCCCACGGCCTGGGCGAACGCACGCCCGTGGGCGAGGTGATCGACGAGCTGGCTGTGATGCTGGAGCGGGTGTTCCAGTCCAAGGACGTCGAGATCGACTGGCGTGCGCCCGACGAGCTGGGCTTCCTCGGCGAGCGTCAGGACCTGCAGGAAATCCTCGGCAACCTGATCGAGAACGCGTGCAAATGGTGCAAGCGCCGTGTCCGGATCTCGGCCGGTCCCAGCGGTCTGGGTCATATGATCGTGGTGGTCGAGGACGATGGCCCCGGCCTGCCCGAGGATCAGCGCGAAACAGCGATGAAGCGCGGCCAGCGCATGGACGAAGGCGCGCCCGGATCGGGCCTGGGCCTGTCGATCGTCGACGACCTGACCCGCGCCTACGGCGGTCGTCTGACCTTGGCGAGCAGCGATCTGGGCGGTCTGAAAGCCATCCTTGAGTTGCCCGCTGCCGAGGCATAACCCGTTAAGGTTCCTACGTAATCCGTTAACCCGCTAACCCTATTCTGGACGCTTACAAGCGTTTACGTGGGGTAGAGGCTGGATGACCGAACTTTCGGTCGCGCATCGCATGGCTCTGGGCCAGGTGGTCGAAGGCGTTCCGGACCGGACGCTTCGTCAGCTGGCGCTCGCCGTCTCCGGCATGCCGGGCGGCAAGGCGCGCGCGCTTGAAGAGATGCTGGCCGCCGAAACCATCGACCGCGTGCGCCGCGCCCGCGGCTTCGCGGCCCTGACGCCCCTGTTCCGACCTCGCGCCGACGGCGTCGAGGCCACCACCTTCCCGCCCGGGGTGCTCCCGCGTCTGTGGAAGATCGCCTCAAGCCGCGAACCCAATATCCTGCCGCTGCTGGACGAGGACGACGATCGCGAGGCCGCCCGGACCGCCGCCGTCTGCGCGCGGCTGTGCGCCACCGCCGCCGCCGCCGTGCGCGACCGCCCCGCCGAGGTGTGGCCCGTTGCCCTGGGCGACCCGACTCTGCGGGACAAGGGGCTGGAGGATCTGGCCCACTGCTGCGACTTCGGCGGACTGGTCTATCGCGCCCTGCCGTCGCTGCAGGCCTGGGTCGGCCGCCCGGACGGCGATCAGGTCGCCGAGCTCAGGCTTCTGGTGCGCGACGCCTCGGAAATGCTGCCGGACGGCGCCGAGCGGCTGATGGACATCCTGTTCGCCCACCTGGCCGACGCCTCCCTGATCCTGCGGCTGATGGTCCACACCTCCACCGCCGCGGCGCGCGGGGCCTTCCTGTCCGAGAGCGAGCTGGCCGTCTTCGTCGATCGGCTGGTCGTGGGAATGGAGACGCGCAGCGCCCGCATTGTCGCCTTCAAGCCGGGCGAGTCGATCGAGACCCTCTGCGCCGATCTCCAATGGTGCGCCGACGTCCTGAAAGAGCTCGAAGCCACCGTCCAGGTCGACCGCGAAGGCGACTGGGGCAAGCGGTTGCGCGAGGTGCGCGTCCGCGTCGGCAAGCGGCTGGGCGAACTGCTCAGCGGGGTGAGCAAGCTGGTCGACAAGGCCGTGCCCATGCACAAGGTCCAGACCTCCGGCCGAATGACCCGCAACGCGCCCAATCTGGATATCGCGCTGGACCCCGCGATCGTGCAGGTGGCCCATGACGCCGTCCGGATGGTGGGCATGGTCCGCAATCTGGCCGGACCGTTCGGCTGCGAGGCCCAGCGCTCGGCCCTGATCCAGAGCCTGACTGTCCAGCTGAGCAGCTATGCCGATCTGATCATCGAGGACGTCAACGCCGGCGATGCGCCGGACGAAACGGCGGCCATCGAACGGGCCGGAATGGCGGCGGACTTCCTCGAACAGATCGCCGCCCTGACCGAGGCGCGGGCAATCCGTCGCCGCACGGCCGTCGCGGGCGGCCCGGCGACGATGAAACTCTCGGCCTGAGTCTGCGGCGCCTTGTGGCTCTCGCCGCCGGTCGTGCGATCCGCTAGACCGGCTCCATGACTGCCTTCTGGATCATGACCGCACTGGCGACGGCGATGGCCGCGCTGCTGGTGCTGACCGGCGCGCGGCGCGGCGTGGATGCTGTGGTCGATGTTGAGCCGGACGCCGCCGCGCGTGAGCTGGACGAGCTGGACCGGCTGAAATCCCGCGGGCTTCTGACCGATGAAGCGTGGACGGCGGCACGGGCCGAGGCCGGACGTCGCCTGCTGGCGGCGCGCACCGGACCGATCGAGCTGAGGGCGCGGCCGAGCGATCGGCGCTGGGTTCTGGGCGGGGTCGTGCTGACGGCGGTGGTGGCGCTGAGCCTCTATTGGGGGATCGGAAAGCCCGGCTACGGCGACCAGACCTACGACCGCCGCGTCGACGCCTGGGGCGCCTCGGCCGAGCCGCTGGAAGCTGAACAGGTGGCGGCGGTCCTGACCCGCGAGGCGAAACTGCGCCCCGACGACCGCCAGATCCTGACCATGCTGGGCGCGGCCCGTTTCGCCGCCGACGATCCGGTCGGCGCGGCCTCCGCCTTCCGCCGGGCGCTGGCCCTGAACCCCGACGATCCCCGCACCTGGGCGCGGCTGGGCGAGAGCCTGGTCCGGTCCCAGGACGGGGCTGTCGGCGCCGACGCCGAGGCCGCCTTCCACGAGGCCCTGAAGCGCGATCCCGGCCAGCTGGGGGCCCTCTACTTCCTCGGCGACGCGGCGATGACGCGCGGCGACCGCGCCGGCGCCCTGACGCTCTGGACCCCGCTGATCAAGGCGCTGGACCCCGCCGATCCGCGCCGTGCGGAACTCGAGAAGCGGTTGGCGTCTGGCAGCGCGGGCGCGGCCCGATGACCTCTTTCAGCCCCCGCAGCGCCCCGCTATACGGCCGCGAGTTTTCATCCGCGCGCGGACCCTTCCGGACATGAGCTGGCTTCCCCGATCGCCGAAGGCGCGCCGTCGTCTGTGGGTCGTCGCCGCCGTGGCCCCGATCCTGGCGCTGGCCGTCGGCCTGTCGCTCTGGGCCATGACCGACAGCGTAACCTTCTTCTTCACCCCCTCGGAGGTGACCGTCGAAAAGGCCCCCGCCGGTCGCGACATCCGTCTGGGCGGTCTGGTCGAGGCGGGCAGCGTTCAGCGCCATGGCGCCGACGTCAGCTTCGCCGTCACCGACAAACTGGCCTCGACCCGGGTCGTCTATCATGGCGACCTGCCTGACCTGTTCCGCGAGGGGCAGGGGATCGTGGCGCAGGGAGCCTTCCTGCCCGACCGCACCTTCGTCGCCCATCAGGTCCTGGCCAAGCACGACGAGAAATACATGCCGCGCGAAGTGGCCGACAAGCTGAAGGCCAAGGGCGAATGGCGGCCTGCGCCGTCGACAGCCTCGACCGGAAACGCCGCCCTGTGATCAGCGAGTTCGGCGCCTACGCCCTGATCCTGGCCCTCGTTCTGGCGGTGCTGCAAACCGTTATGGCGGCGGCCGGCCGCATCCGCCGTTCGCCCGTGCTGGCCGGCGCGGCGCAGGGCGCGGCCATCGCCTCGGCCTGTCTGGTGGCGCTCGCCTTCGCGGCCCTGATCTTCGCCTTCGTGACCAGTGACTTCTCTGTCGCCAATGTCGCGAACAACAGCCACACCGACAAGCCGATGCTTTACAAGGTCGCCGGCGCCTGGGGCAGCCACGAGGGCTCGCTGGTCCTGTGGTGTCTGGTCATGACCGGCTTCGGTGCGGCTCTGGCAAGAGCAAGCGGTCTGCCGTTTGGATTGAAGACCTCGGCCGTCGGGGTGCAGGGCGCCTTGGGCAGCCTGTTCCTCGCCTTCGCCGTCTTCACCTCCAATCCCTTCGCCCGGCTGGACCCGGCGCCGTTCCAGGGCGCGTCCCTGAACCCCCTGCTGCAGGACCCGGCGCTGGCCTTCCATCCACCGCTGCTCTACGCGGGCTATGTCGGTTTCTCGGTGACCTTCTCGCTGGCGGTCGCCGCTCTGATCGAGGGCCGTGTTGATCCGGCCTGGGGACGCTGGGTCCGGCCTTGGGCCCTGGCGTCTTGGGTGCTCCTGACCGTCGGCATCACCCTCGGCTCTTTCTGGGCCTATTACGAACTCGGCTGGGGCGGCTGGTGGTTCTGGGATCCGGTCGAAAACGCCAGCTTCATGCCCTGGCTGGCGGGCGCGGCCCTGCTGCACAGTGCGGTGGTGACCGAGCGGCGTGGCGCGCTCGCGGGCTGGACGGTCTTCCTCGCCCTTCTGGCCTTCACCTTCTCCATGTTGGGCGCCTTCCTCGTGCGCTCAGGCGTCCTAACCAGTGTCCACGCCTTCGCCGTCGATCCGGAGCGCGGGCTGATGCTGCTGGGCATACTCGGCGTCACGGCGGGCGCAGCCTTCGCCCTGTTCGCCTGGCGGGCGCCGAGGCTGACGGGCGGCGGCCTGTTCGCGCCGATCAGTCGCGAGGGCGCGCTGGTGCTCAACAACCTGTTCCTGACCGCGGCGGCGGCGACGGTCCTGCTCGGCACCCTCTATCCGCTGATCCTTCAGGCGGCGACCGGCGCGACCATCTCGGTCGGCCCGCCCTATTTCGCCCTGACCTTCACCCCCCTGATGGTGGTCGCCTTCCTGATCCTGCCCGCCGGGCCCCTGCTGGCGTGGAAGCGCGGCGACCTCAAGGGCGCAGGCCAGAGGCTGGCGGTCGCGGCGGGCCTCTCTCTCGTATGCGCCCTTCTGGGCTGGATGGCCTTCGAGCCCCGCAAGGCCGTGGCGGCGGGCGGAATCGCCATCGGCGCCTGGCTGATTCTCGGCGCACTGGCCGAGGTCGCCGAGCGTTTGCGTCTGTTCCGTGTTCCCCTGGCTGAAGTCGGGCGTCGGACCCGCGCCCTGCCGCTCGGCGCCTGGGGCATGACCCTGGCCCATGCCGGGCTCGGCCTGTTCGTGCTCGGCGCCGTGGTCGAGACCGGCTTCAAGGTCGAGGCCGCCGCGCCCTTGGGCCTCGACGGGACGGTGACGGCGGGCCGCTATTCCGTACGTCTCGACGACGTCCGTATCGTCGAGGGCCCCAACTATCTGGCAGAGCAGGGCCATCTGACCGTCACCCCGACCGACGGCGGCCCCGAGCGGACCGTCATCGCCGAGCGCCGCTTCTTCCCCGCCGGGGGGCAGACCACGACCGAGGTCGGCCTCGATTTCCGCGGGCTGGACGACGTCTATGTCGTGCTGGGCGAGCGCAGATCGACGCCTGAGGCCGACCGGGCCTGGACGGTTCGGGTCTACTGGAACCCCTGGGCGAGGCTGATCTTCCTCGGGCCTCTGGTCATGGCCATCGGCGGGGTTCTGTCCCTGCTGGACCGCCGCCTTCGCATCGGCGTCGCGGGGCGCAAGACGGCCGTGGAGAGCGCCGCGTGAGAACCGCCGCGATCGCCTTCGGTTTCGCACTTCTCGCCGGCGCGGTGATGGCCGAACCCGCCGCCGCGCCCGACCAGCCCTTGACCTCCGCATCGCAGGAAGCGCGGGCTCAAAGACTGTTCCAGGACATCCGCTGCGTCGTCTGCCAGCACGAGTCCATCGCCGACAGCCCGGCCGGCATTGCCGCCGACATGCGCCGCCTCGTGCGTGAGGAGATCACGTCGGGCGCCACCGACAAATCGATCCGTGAGGATCTGGTTCGCCGCTGGGGCGACTACATCCTGTTCAAGCCGCCGGTGAAGGCCGCGACCTGGCTGCTCTGGTTCGGGCCGCTGCTGCTGGTGCTGATCGTGGGCGCGGCCTTCGCCGTCCTGTCCTTGCGCAAAAAGCCCGTGACGGCCCCGCTTTCGCCCGAGGAGGAGCGGCGGCTGGAGGAACTTCTCCACCCGGAAGGAGTTCGCCCCGATCCTGACGCAACTTCGTCCCACGACTGACGTCGGGCGCGATCAACGATCCGTTCGGCGACGTTGTGGCTTCGGCTGTAACGGGCCTATATCTCAACGCGAAACGGCCTCCACACGAGGCCGAAAGAGGATCGCAAGACGACGATGCTGAAGCGGAAAGAGTTCATTCTGGGGGCTGCGGCCGGCCTGATCGTTGCGGCGGGCGCCACCGCCGGCGGCGTCATTTCATGGCCCGGCGCCCATGCCGAGACCCGTCCCGGTCAACTGGTGGCCTCGGCCGGGGCCGCGGGCCTCGCCTTCGCCCCGCCGCAGGGCGCGCCGCTCAGCTTCGCCGACATCGTCCAGCAGGTCGCCCCTGCCGTGGTCCAGATCGAGGTCGAAACCCCGGTCGAGCGGCCGCAGGGCGTTCAGGGCTTCCAGATCCCCGGTCTGCCCGGTCTGGTCATTCCGGGCCCCGGCCAGCAGCAGCAGGCCGAACCCGACGCCGAGCCTCAGTTAGCGCAAGGCGCCGGCTCCGGCTTCTTCATCTCGCGTGACGGCTATATCGTCACCAACAACCACGTCGTGGCCAACGCCAAGTCGATCAAGGTCAAGATGACCGACGGCCGGACCCTGGACGCCACCCTGGTTGGGCGCGACGAAAGCACAGACCTGGCCGTGATCAAGGTCGACGGTTCGGACTTCAACTTCGTCAGCTTCGAGGAACAGGCCGATCCGCGCGTGGGCGACTGGGTCGTGGCGGTCGGCAACCCGTTCGGTCTGGGCGGCACGGCGACGGCCGGCATCGTCTCGGCCCGCGGTCGCGACCTGCAGGACCGCTCCAGCGCCTATGTCGACTATCTGCAGATCGACGCCGCCATCAACCGGGGTAACTCGGGCGGCCCGACCTTCGACATCTACGGCCGCGTCATCGGGGTGAACTCGGCGATCTTCTCGCCCACCGGCGGCTCGGTCGGCATCGGCTTCGCCATCCCCGCTGCCACCGCCAAGAGCGTCACCGACCAGCTGATCCGCAGCGGCGCCATCGAGCGCGGCTATATCGGCGTCCAGATCGGCAATCTGACCGACGACTACCGGTCGGCGCTCGGCCTCGGAACCGACGCCAAGGGTGCCCTGGTTCAGGGCGTGACGGACGGCGGACCGGCCGATCGCGGCGGCGTGCGCGAGGGCGATGTCATCGTCGCCGTCAACGGTCAGGCGGTGGAGACCAGCAACGCCCTGACCCGCGCCGTCGGCGCCGTGTCGGTCGGCAGCGACCTGCGCATCGAACTGTTCCGCGACGGTCGCCGCCAGACGGTGACGGTCAAGTCGGCCAAGCGTCCGTCCGAGGCCGAACTCTATCCCGAGGACGACGAGGGCAATCCGCGCGCACCGACGCCCGGGCCGACCGCGCCGTCCGGCCTGACGGTCGAGGGCATCAACCTTTCGCCCCTGACCCCTGCGCTGAAGCGTCGCTATTCGCTCGCCGACGACCTGACCGCGGGTCTGGTGGTGACCGAGGTCGCACCGCGCTCCAAGGCCGGTGAGCTCGGCATGCCCGCCGGTACGGTCATCACCAAGGCCTTCGGCCGCACGGTGACCACGCCGCAGGAGTTCAAGGCCGCCGTCGACGCCGCTCGCGCGGCCGGTCGGACCCATGTGCTTCTGTCCGTGGTCGTGAACGGTTCGCCGCGCCTGGTGCCTCTGGAACTGTCCAAGGCCGAATAGAGGCCAAGCTGAACAAGGCTTAACTGACAGGATCGTCACGGATGCGCTAACGTCCGTGACGATTCTGAATTCAGGAGGGCTCCATGCGTGTTCTGGTGGTCGAGGATGACGCCGAGGCGGCGACCGCGATGGTTCGCGGCCTGACCGAGGCCGGGCACGAGGTGTCGCACGCCATCGACGGCGCCTATGGCCTGCTTGAGGCCCAGCGCGGCGGCTATGACGTCTATGTCGTGGACCGGATGATGCCGCGCCTCGACGGCATCGGCATGGTCGAGACCCTGCGCAAGGACGGCGACCAGACCCCGGTCCTGTTCCTGTCGGCGCTGGGCGAGGTCGAGGACCGGATCACGGGCCTCAAGGCCGGCGGCGACGACTATCTGGTCAAGCCCTACGCCTTCGGCGAGCTGATCGCCCGGGTCGAGGCCCTGGCCCGCCGCCGCGAGACCGGCGGCGTCCAGACCGTGCTCAAGGTCGGCGACCTCGAGATGAACCTGATCGCCCGCACCGTGCATCGCGGGACCACCGAGATCGACCTGCAGCCGCGCGAGTTCCAGCTGCTGGAGTTCCTGATGCGCCACGCCAACCAGTCGGTCACCCGCACCATGCTGCTGGAGAAGGTCTGGGAATATCATTTCGACCCCCAGACCAACGTCATCGACGTCCACATCAGCCGCCTGCGGTCCAAGATCGACAAGGGCTTCGACAAGGCCATGCTGCAGACGGTCCGTGGGGCGGGATACCGGCTGGAGGCCTGAGCCGCCTCGATGAAGCTGCCGTCCCTCTTTCGCCGTACGCCCTTCCGGCTGACGCTGCTCTTCCTGGCGCTGTTCGCCGCGGCGGCCAGCGCCATTCTGGCCTATGTCTATTTCGCTTCGGCGTCGGAGGCGCGCGCGCGTTCGCAAAAGGACGTGCTGGTCGAGCTGACGGCGCTGCAGGCCATCTATCGCACACGCGGCGTCGACGGGCTGAATCAGGCGCTGGTCGAGCGGATCGTGCGCGGCGGCCCCTATCTCTATGTTCTGGTCGACGCCCGGGGCGAGCAGATCAGCAGCAATCTGTCGAAATCGCCTGTCGATCCGAAGCAGCCGGCCGCCGCCGGGGAATGGGAGCCCTTCCCCCTGACCGCCACAGACGCGGAAGGGCGTGTCGAGATGCGTCAGGGCATCGGGCAGGAGGTGCGGCTGTCGGCAGGCGAGCGGCTGTTCGTCGGCGAGGACATCGGCGACATCGAGGAATCCCTGTCGCGCCTGACCCAGGCCCTGTGGATGGCCATGGGCGGGGTCCTGCTGCTGGGCGCCACCGGCGGGCTGATCATCAGCCGCAATGTCGAGCGGTCGATGGGGCGGTTGAACACCGTCGTGGCGGCGGTGCGCGACGGCGACCTGAAGGCCCGGGCCCAAGTCCGGGCGTCCGGCGATGAGCTGGACGAGCTGGGGCGCGGGCTGAACGGGATGCTGGACCGGCTGGAGGCCTCGATGGCCTCGATCCGCCACGCGGGCGACGCCATCGCCCACGATCTGCGCTCGCCCCTGACCCGGATGCGGGCCAAGCTGGAGGTCGCCCTGATCGACGCCGAGGCGGGCAAGGTCTCGGGCGTCGACGCGTTGGAAATCGCCCTGTCCGAGGCGGATCATCTGCTCAAGACCTTCAACACCGTCCTGGCCATAGCCCGGCTTCAGGCCGGCGGGGCGCCGGATCCGCAGGTCTTCGACGCGGCCGACCTGGCCGCGGACATGGCTGAGCTGTACGAGCCCGCCGCCGAGGATAAGGGACTGGAATTCTCCGCCGAGATCGAGCGCGGCCTGATGATCGAGGGCAACCAGCCCTTCCTGGCCCAGGCGCTCGCCAACGTCATCGACAACGCCATCAAATACACCCCGACCGGCGGGGCGGTGATGCTGCGCGCGCGGCGGCGTTCGTCGGGCGAGATCGAATATTCCGTCACCGACACCGGACCCGGCGTGCCCGCCGAGGACCGGGAGCGGGTGGTGCAGCGCTTCGTCCGTTTGGACAACAGCCGCAGCGAGGCGGGCTCGGGTCTGGGCCTGTCGCTGGTCTCCGCCGTGCTCGAGGCCCACGCCGGACGGGTCCAGCTGGATGAGGGGCCGGGCGCCTATGGCGGCTTCGGGCCGGGCCTGCGCGTCGCCCTCGTCCTGCAGCCCGCACCGTGACCGATCTGGTACTTGGCGACCGGATCGGCCCCTGCGGCCCGGTCGTGGACGCGGCGGCTGCGGCCCGTTGGCTGGAGCGGTTGAAGCCTGCGGTGGAGGAGGGCGGTTGGGCCGCCTGTCTGGATCGGGCCTGGCCCGCGCTTGCCCCGGTCTTCGCCGCCTCCCCCTATCTGGCCGGACTGGCGCGGCGTTCGCCCGAGCGGCTGCGCGCAACGCTGGAGACCGCGCCTGAGGTCCGGCTGGAGGCCCTCCTCGCCGAGACCCTGGCCCTGACTGGCCCGCCCGTCGAAGTCAGGGCGCCGCTGCGGGGGCTGAAGGCGGATCTGCATCTGCTGACGGCCCTGGCCGATCTGGGCGGGGTCTGGGACCTGACCTCCGTCACCGCCGCCCTGTCGCGCTTCGCCGACGCAGTGACCCGGACGGCGCTGGCCTCGGTGGCGAGCGAGCAGCGCGCGAAGGGCAAGCTCATCTCGGCGCCTGACGATCCCGCCGGGCCGGTTCCCGGCCTGTTTGGCCTGGCCATGGGCAAGCACGGCGCCTTCGAGCTGAACTATTCCAGCGACATCGACATCTCCCTCTTCTTTGACCCGGAGAAGCTGGCGCCCGCGCTCGCGCCCGGCGTCGAGGCCCAGCCCTTCGTCGACCGTCTGGCCCAGGCGACGGCGACCCTGCTGCAGGAGCGGACGGCGGACGGCTATATCTTCCGCGTCGACCTCCGGCTGCGGCCCGACCCCTCCTCGACCCCGCCGGTCGTCGCCGTGCCCATGGCCCTGTCCTATTATGAATCCGTTGGCCAGAACTGGGAGCGGGCCGCCTTCATCAAGGCCCGCGCCATCTGCGGCGACCCGGAGGCCGCCGCCGAGTTCCTCGAGGCCCTGGTCCCCTTCGTCTGGCGGCGCAGCCTCGACTATCAGGCCGTGCTCGATATCCAGTCGATCAAACGCCAGATCCACGCCCACAAGACCGGCGAGGGGCTGATCGCCATGGGCGCCAATCTGAAGCTGGGCCGCGGCGGCATCCGCGAGATCGAATTCTACGCCCAGACCCAGCAGCTGATCCTCGGCGGCCGCGACAGGTCGCTGCGCGCGCGCCGCACCGACGAGGCGCTCGCGGCGCTGGCGGCGGCAGGTCACATCCCGACCGAGGTCGCCGTCGACCTGACCGCCGCCTATGCCGAGCTGCGGGCGCTGGAACACCGCGTCCAGATGCTGGACGACGAACAGACCCATACCCTGCCGGTCGACGCCGACCGCCGCATCGCCGTCGCCGCCCTGTCCGGCGAAGAGAGCCTTGCCGATTTCGACCGGGGCGTGGAGGCCCTGCTGCTGGGCGTCAACCGGACCTATGGCCAACTGTTCGAGGGGGAGGAGGATCTGTCCTCGCCCTGGGGCAGTCTGGTCTTCACCGGCGTGGACAACGACCCGGAGACGCTGGAGACGCTCAAGCGCATGGACTTTTCCGAGCCCGCCAATGTCGCTGACACGATCCGCAGCTGGCACCACGGTCGCATTCCGGCGACGCGTTCGGCGCGGGGGCGCGAGCTGTTTACCCGTCTGGCGCCGCGCCTGCTGACCGCCGTGGCCCGAACCGGGTCGCCCGACGCGGCCTTCAAACGGTTCGCCGTCTTCTTCTCGGCCATGAACTCCGGGGTTCAGGTCCAGGCCCTGTTCCTGAACCAGCCCGAGCTTTTCGCCCTGATCGTCGGGGTGATGGCTTTCGCGCCCCGGCTGGCGCGGACGCTGGGCCGCTATCCGGCGGCGCTGGATTCCATGCTGGACGCCCGCTTCCAGATCCCGGTCGGCCCGAACACCGGCCTGTTCGCCCAGATGGAGGCCGAGGCGAGCGAGGCGGGCGACTTCGAGGGGGCGATGAACGTCGTGCGCCGCCTGCACCGTGAACAGGCCTTCCGCATCGGCATCCAGACCCTGACCGGCCGGGTCGGGCCGGGCGCGGCGGGCCGGGCCTTCACCAACCTGGCCGACGCGGTGATGGGCACCCTAGCCGAGGCGGCCCTGGTCGAGACGGTGCGGCTGGGCGGCGCCATGCCGGGGGCGGTCGCGGTCATCGCCCTCGGCAAAGCCGGATCGCGCGAGATGACGGCGGGCTCGGACCTCGACCTGATGACCGTCTATGAGGCGCCGCCCGAGGCGGTGTCCGAGGCCAAGGGCTGGACTGCCGACGTCTTCAACGTGCGCTTCACCCAGAAACTGATCGCGGCCCTGTCGGCCCACACCGCGGAGGGCGGCCTCTATGAGGTGGACATGCGGTTGCGGCCGTCGGGCGCCAAGGGGCCGGTGTCGGTCAGGCTTTCGGCCTTCGAGGACTATTACGCCGCCGAGGCCGACACCTGGGAATTCATGGCCCTGACCCGGGCGCGGGTGGCTTGGGCCAGCGACGCCGATTTCGGCAAGGGGGTCTCCGGGGCCATCGAGGCCGCTCTGCGTCGGCCCCGCCCCGGCGTTGACATCGCTCGCGACATTCGCACCATGCGGGACCTGATGGACCGCGAGCGGCGGGCCCAGGGCTTCTGGGACCTCAAGCTGTCGCGCGGCGGTCTGGTCGACGCCGAGTTCGTAGGCCAGTTCCGCCAGTTGACGGCGGCGCCGGAGGGCGGGCCGCTTTCGGTCTCAACCGTGGTCCAGCTGGGCGAGGATACGCCGATGGCCGAGGCCTGGCGGCTGCAGCAGCGGATCGGCCAGCTGTTCGCCTGCGCCTTCGACGAGCGCCCCGATCCGGAGGAAGAGCCCCTGGCCTTCCGTCAGCGGCTCGCGGAGGGGGCGGGCGCGCCCGATTTCGAGACCCTGATGGCCCGGCTGAAAACGGTGCGGACAGAGGCGCGCGCCGCCTTCGATCAGGCCCTGCCGCCAGTGCGCGACGGAGTCCCGTAGACTCCGCGTTGAACTTCTCGACGGGGGTCATCCGGGCCTGGGCTCGAAGGAGACGACGTATGAAGAAGACCATCATCGCCGGCGGACTGGCCGCTGCTTCCCTGGCCGTTCTGGTGGGCGCCGCCGCCCCGGCGCCGCAGACCCCTGCTCAGGCGCCCGCCGCCGCGACCACACAGGCCGCCCCTGCCGCTCGCCACGCCGGCATTCAGGCCCGTCAGGCCCAGCCGGTCAGCCAGGCCGAGTTCGTTCAGGCCCGTGTCAGCCGCCTGACGGCGCTCGATGCCAACCACGACGGCACGGTCACGGCGGAGGAACTGCGCGCCGGCGCCCAGGCCCGCCGCGCCCGGCACGCCACGCAGCGCTTCGATCGTCTCGACGCCGACAAGAGCGGCCAGATCAGCCGCGCCGAGTTCGACGCCGCCCGTCCTGAACACGGCGATCGCGCCGGTCATCGTGGACCTCGTGGTGGTGAACACCGCGGCCAGCGGATGGGCCGTCGTGGCGGCGGTGAGGGGCGCGGTCACGGCCCGGCCGAACGCGTCGCCCACCACGGCCCGATCGTCATCGCCGATGTTCAGACCAAGCTGACCGAAGGCTTCGCCCGCCTCGACACCGACCACGACGGCGTCCTGAGCCCGGCCGAACGTCAGGCCGGCCGCGCCGTGATGCGAGAGCGCTTCCAGGAGCGGCGCGTCCAACGACAAAACCGAGCGCCTGCCGTCACTTCGGCGTCGCCCTCGGCCCCGGCTTCGGAGTAAGACCGTGTCGGGGAAGGCCGTGATGGTTCGGTCGGCCCGCTCTGTGAGCAAGGGAGCAGGCCGGCTTGGCATCGATCGTCGACCCCGACGAGGAACTGGTTCGCCGGGTGGGTCAAAGCGACCCGGCGGCGATCCAGGCCATGGTCGCGCGCAAGCTGCCGCGCATGATGGCCCTGGCGCAGCGGATGCTGGGCGATCCGGTCGAGGCCGAGGACGTGGCCCAGGAGGCCATGCTGCGCGCCTGGAAACAGGCGCCGCGCTGGCGGCCCGGCAAGGCCAAGTTCGACACCTGGCTGCACCGGGTGGGGCTGAACCTCTGCTACGACCGTCTCAGGCGGCGGCGCGAGGTGCCGACCGAGACGCCGCCGGATCGGCCCGACGACGGTCCGGCGCCCGACCGGGGCCTTCTGGCCGCCGAGCTGGGTGTGCGGGTCGATGCGGCCCTGAGACGACTGCCCGAGCGGCAACGCGAGGCCATCGTCTTGTGCCACTACCAGGAGCTGTCCAATATCGAGGCGGCCGACCTGATGAAGATCAGCGTGGAAGCGCTGGAGAGTTTGCTGTCGCGGGGCCGTCGGGCCTTGAGGCAGGCGTTGGCGGATATGGCGCCCAACGCTGAAAGGCGAGGGGCTGAAGGATGACGACGATGAACGCCGAAAGGCTGAAACAACTGGCCGAAGCCTATGGCGCCGACAAGCGGCGCTGGCCCGAGGCCGAGCGCAAGGCGGCGGAGACCCTGCTGGCCTCCGATGGACCTTGGGCGGACCGGATGCTGTTCGAGGCGCGTCAAACGGACGCCGCGCTCGACGCCTCGGCGCGCCCGATGGTCTCCAACGCCCTGCGCGACACGGTCATCGCCTCGGCCATGGCCGCCGGCCTGTCGCCGCGCAAGGCCCGGATGGTCTGGGACCGTCTGGTTCTCTGGTTCGGCGCCGGCTGGGCCGCCGCCGCCTGTGCGGGCGTGATCGCCGGCGCCAGCCTGACCCCGCACCTGACCGCCGACGCCCAGGCCGACGCGGTCCTGTATCAATCCAGCCTGTCGGGCGTGGACGACACGGAGGTTCTGGGTTGAGCGTTCTGGACTCACCGCGCGCCCTGAAGATCGCCCTGGCCGCCTCCGTGGCCCTGAACCTGTTCGCTATCGCGGGCGGCGTGACTCTGTGGGTGACCAAGACCAAGGCCGAGAGCAAGATCGAGGCGGCCCAGGTTCCGGGCCGTCAGAGCACCTTCAGGGACATCCTCGCGGGCATGGAGCCCGAGGCGCGCGACCGCGTGCGCTCGGCTTTCCGCGCTTCCGCCATGGCGGCGCGGCCGGACTTCGAGGCCTCGCGCGCGGCGCGGCGTCAGGCGGTCGAGCTGATGCGCGGCCCCAAGCCCGACGCCGCCGCCGCCAACGCCCTGCTGGATCAGTCGCGCGCTGCGGAGATGCGCGGCCGGGCCCGTCTGGAGCACGACGCCACCGCGGTTCTGGTCACCCTCGATCCTGACGACCGTCAGGCCTTGGCCGCCATCCTGAGCCGTCGCAAGGGCGGCGGCGCGCCCGACCCGCATAAGGGTGGCGCAGGGGGTGGCCAAGGCGGTGGCCCGGGAGGCGGTCCCGAGGGCCGTCCCGACGGCGATCACGGTCGTGGAGCCGGCGATCCGTCCGGGCCGCGCGGAGAGCGCTGAAACCTTTTGAGGCGCTTCAGGCCGCCCGTGCCTGGGCGTGGGACTGATCCGTTTCGGCCTCGGTCGGGCGGGCTTCCGGCAGATCGAAGCTGACCACGGTGCCGGCGCCCGGCTCGCTGTCCATGGCCATGACGCCGTGGTGCATCTCGATCAGCGACTTGGTCAGGGCCAGGCCCAGGCCGGTCCCCTGCGTCGTCTTGGAGTGCTGGCCCTCGACCTGTTCGAACGGGCGGGCCAGGCGGCCCAGGTCCTCGGCCGCGATGCCGATGCCGGTGTCGGCGACCGCGACCCGCTGACGGCCCGCGCCGTGTTGGGCCACCGAGACGGTGATCGACCCGCCCTCGGGCGTGAACTTCACCGCGTTCGAGATGAGGTTCAGCATGACCTGCTTCAGGCCGCGCTGGTCGGCGTCGATGTCGGGCAGGTCCTGGGCCTCGAGCGCCAGGACCAGGCCGGAGTCCTCGGCCTTGCCGCGCATCAGGCGGATGGCGTCCTCGCAGACCTCCTTCAGCGACACCTTCTCATAGTGCAGCGTCATCTTGCCGGCCTCGATCTTGGCCATGTCGAGGATGTCGTTGATCAGGCTGAGCAGATGCTGGCCCGAGCGCAGGATGTCGGAGGCATAGCCCTTGTACCGCGCGTCGCCGACCGGGCCGAACATCTCGCCGGCCATGATTTCCGAAAAGCCGTTGATGGCGTTCAGCGGGGTGCGAAGCTCGTGGCTCATATTGGCGAGGAACTCGGACTTGGCCTGGTTGGCGGCCTCGGCCCGGGTCATGGCGATTTCGTATTTGCGCGCCAGAAGGCTGAGCTTCTCCTGGCTCGACTCCAGCTGGTCGACCATCAGCCGCAGACTGTCGGCGGCGCGCTGGGTCTCGGCTTCCTGCTTCTTGATCTGGGTCAGGTCGGTGGCGGTGACCACGGTGCCGCCGTCGGAGGTGTAACGCTCCGCCAGACGCAGCCAGCGGCCGTCGTGCATCTCGACCTCGCGCATCCCGGCTCCCAGTTCTGCGGACGGGTGGTCGGCCTTGATGGCCAGGGCGGCGATGCGGTTCAGCTCGTCCTTCATCGCCCCGCGGCGCACCGCCTCGGGGGCCAGGCCGAAGGCGTCGGAGAAGGCCTGGTTGCACAGGATCAGCCGGCCGTGGCGATCGAACAGGGAGAAGGCGTCCGACACGCTCTCGATGCCGTCGCGAAGGCGGCTTTCGGCAGACTGGGCCTGGGCCTTGGCGCGGCGGGCCTCGGTGATATCGAGGGCGACGCCGAGGATGTTGATGAAGCCGCCTTCGTCACGCTCGCCCCGGGCCTGACCCCGGGCGTCGATCCAGCGGATGGTGCTGTTGGCGCCGGTGACAGGGAAGGTGGTCTCGAAGGCGCCGAAGGTCGCGGCCTGACGCAGGGCATGTTCGACCAGTTCGCGATATTTGGGATGGACCCGGCCCAGCACGGTCGCGGCCGGGACGACGCCGCCCTCGGGCAGACCCAGCAGGGTGGCCATATAGTCGGACAGGGTGACCTCCTCGGCCTCCAGGTCCCATTCCCAAACACCGCAACGGGCGGCCTCGACGGCGACGCGGAAGCGGTGCTCGGTCTCGGCCCAGTCTCGGGTGGCCCGGCTCTGCCGCCAGCCCTGGACCATCATCAGGCCGCCGACCAGGACGCCCAGGCCGAGCGGAGCCAGCAGGACCCAGACGTCGCCCAGCAGGCCGCCGCCGGACGACACCGGCTGGGCCGCGACGGCCAGCAAGCCGGTCGTCCCGACGGGGGCGGCGACGAGGCTGAGCGGCGTGCCGCCGGCAGGCGTCGCCGTGATCGGGGCGGTCGCCGCCTTCAGGGCTGCGTGGTTCAGGGCGGGGATGGGCGCGCCCGGGGTCGCCGAGGCCGCATCGTCCTCGGGCGTCGACAGATAAAGGCCTCCTCCGGTCCCGACCTGCGACGGAGCGGGCAGCGGGATACGGGCGACGATCCGCATCGTTCCGGCGGGCTTGCCGGTCAGGACGGCGCGACGGTCTGCCCCGAGGCGAAGCGCGGGCGCATGGGCGCCGGCGGCCAAGGGTTCCGCGAAGCTCTCGGCCGGGGCGCCGCTGGCGGCCTGAACGGCGCCGGCCGCCGAGACGACGGCGAAGGCGGTGTCAGGGGCGGCGGCGCGGGCGGCCTCGGCGGCGTCCAGCGGGCGGTCGGCGCGGGCGGCGAGGGCCGCGGCGCCGATGGTCAGGCCGGCCCGGGCGGAGGCGATCCGACCGTCCATCCGCGCGGCGAACAGTTCGGCGTCCTGCTGCTGGCCGGCGATGCGCAGGGCGTCGGCCTCGCGCTCGGGCCGCGCGGTCTGGCGCGCGATCAGCAGGACATAGGCGGCGATGACGAGGGTGAGGCCCAGAAGCAGGACCCGGGTGCGGCTGGCCGCACGTCCGCCGCCCTGATCCGATGATCGGCGGCCCGGTCCCTGAATGCGGCGCTCATTGCCCCGCAAGGCGCTCTCCCGGACTTAAAGGCTTGCGTCAGCGACCCCGGGTCTGCTTGGCGCGAAGCGATTCGACGAAGTCTGGAATCTAGGCTGCGTCGCGGAATCCTGTCGAGCTATGGTTAATACGTAGTCTCACGCCGCCTGTGCGCGAATCTTTGGCGCAACAGTTTCGGGCGGGGTGGCGAGCACGTCGGTGACGCTCTTGAGAATGTCGCGGGCCTGACGCGCCAGGGCGATGCTCTCGGAGGGGGCGTCGTCGGGGCTTTCCGCCACGGCGTCGATCAGCGACTGGGCCAGGGACATAAGGCGCGGCGCGGCGGCGATCAGCCGGGCCTGGAACTCGATCCGGTCGGGGTCGCGGTCGTATTCGGCCCCCGGCACGCGCCAGCCGCCCCAGTCGGCGGGATCGGTGACGACCACCGGATAGGTGCCCGGGAACGGGTGGTGCGGCGTGTCCTCGGCCAGCTGCCACTTGTTGCGGGCGCGCAGTAGACGCCAGTCGCCGAGCTCTTCACTGGCCTCGTCCTCGACGGGCAGCAGCAGTTCGTGCGCGAGGAACTCGCGGCCGAGGCCGATTTCATAGGTGACCCGGACGGGCTCGTCGAAGCCCTTGGCCCAGACCGGCTGGACCTTTTCGATGTGGGCCCAGGCCCCCACGCATTCGACCCAGACCTTCTGGCCCTTCTGGAATTGTGCGCGCGCCATGGGAGTCCTCCGATATCCAGCGGACAGGATGAGGTCCCACCGCTTGACACGCGGTTTCCGAAAAGGGTGAAGGCGCCGTGAACCTTACCCGGCCCGCTCAGCCTGGCTGGGAGATCGTCTCCAGCGTCTCGCCCGCGTATTTCTCCTTCACCCGGGTCGAGAGATCGCCCAGCGACACCACTCCCACCAGCCGCTCATGCTTGTCGACCACCGGCAGGCGGCGGATCTTGTCGCCGCCCATGGCGTCGAGTGCGGTCTTCAGGTCGGCGGTGTCCAGGGCCGTCACCACCTCGGTGGTCATGACTTCCGAGACCGGGGTCGCCGGGCCCAGCCCCTTGGCCACGGCGCGCACCGCGATGTCGCGATCGGTCACCGTCCCCACCAGTCGCTCGCCGTCGGCGACGGGAATGAAGCCGAAATCGCCCGAGGTCATACGGGCGGCCACGTCCTGGATCGTATCGCCGGGGCGGGCGACCTGAACGTCCTTGCTCATCACATCGCGGATCTTCATCGGGGACTTCCTTCTGCTGACCGCGACAGAACCCCGGGGATGAAGGCCGGTTCCGCTTTCCCCATTCCGCTTTCCTGGCCGCCGCGCGAAGGGTAAGGGCGTCGGCCTTACGGAGAGACCTCATGACCGCCGCCGCAGACGCCAAAGCCATCCTGACCCGCCTCGGCGTTTCCGACGCCGTGTGGACCGGAGATCTGCCGACCCGTTCGCCGATCGACGGCTCGAGCGCCGGGTCTCTGGTTCAGGCGACGCCCGATCAGGTCGAGGCGGCCGTGGCGCGCTCGGTGGAGGCCTTCAAGGCCTGGCGCCGCGTGCCCGCGCCGCGCCGGGGCGAACTGGTCCGCCTGCTGGGCGAGGAGTTGCGCGCCGCCAAGACCGATCTGGCCATGCTGGTCACGCTCGAGGCCGGCAAGATCGTGTCGGAGGGCCTCGGCGAGGCACAGGAGATGATCGACATCTGCGACTTCGCCGTCGGCCTGTCGCGCCAGCTCTACGGCCTGACCCTGCCAAGCGAACGGCCCGGCCACCATATGCGCGAGACCTGGCAGCCGCTGGGTCCGGTCGCCGTGGTCACCGCCTTCAACTTCCCCATCGCCGTCTGGGCCTGGAACGCGGCCCTCGCCCTGGTCTGCGGCGATCCCGTGATTTGGAAGCCGTCGGAGAAGACCCCCCTGACCGCGCTCGGCGTGCAGGCGGTGTTCGAACGGGCGGTCGCCCGCTTCGGCGACGCCCCCGAGGGCCTGAGCCAGCTCCTGATCGGCGGCCGCGAGATTGGCGAAGCCCTGTCGGCCGATCCGCGCGCGCCCCTCGTCTCCGCCACCGGTTCTACCCGGATGGGCAAGGCCGTGGCCCGGACCGTGGCGGGCCGTCTCGGCCGCTCCCTGCTGGAGCTGGGCGGCAACAATGCCATGATCGTCACCCCCAGCGCCGATCTGGAGATGGCCGTGCGCGCCATCGCCTTCTCCGCGGTCGGCACCGCGGGCCAGCGCTGCACCAGCCTGCGCCGGCTGATCGTGCATGAGAGCGTCGCCGAGGCCCTGACCGCCCGCCTTGTAAAGGCCTATGCGACCCTGCCGGTCGGCGATCCGCGCAAGGACGGCGTGCTGGTCGGTCCGCTGATCGATGAAGCGGCGGTGACGGGCTTCGAGACGGCGCTGTCCGACGCCGTGACCCAAGGCGGGCAAGTCCTCGTCGGCGGGACCCGCGTTGAGGCTGAGGGAACCTATGTCACGCCCGCCATCGTCCGTATGCCGGCCCAGACGGCGGTGGTCGAGCACGAGACCTTCGCGCCGATCCTCTACGTCCTGACGTGGAGCGACTTCGATCAGGCGGTCGAGCTTCAGAACGCCGTGCCGCAGGGCCTGAGCTCCTGCGTCTTCACCGACAGCGTGCGCGAGGCGGAGGCCTTCCTCTCGGCCTGGGGGTCGGACTGCGGCATCGCCAACGTCAACATCGGCCCGTCGGGCGCCGAGATCGGCGGGGCCTTCGGCGGCGAGAAGGAAACCGGCGGCGGGCGGGAGAGCGGTTCGGACGCCTGGAAGGCCTATATGCGCCGCCAGACCCAGACGGTGAATTTCTCCGCCGACCTGCCTCTGGCCCAGGGCGTGAAGTTCGACGTCTGAGGCTAGGCTCCGTCGTAGGCGGCCTGGAGCTTGGCCAGATCCAGCTTGACCATCTTCAGCATGGCCACGGCCGTTCGCCCGGCGGCGGCGCGGTCGCTGGAGGACTGCATCTCATTGAGGGCGACCGGTACGATCTGCCAGCAGACGCCGAACCGGTCCTTCAGCCAGCCGCACTGCTCGGGCGAGCCGCCGCCGGCTTGAAGCGCGTCCCAGTAGTGGTCGATCTCGGCCTGATCCGCGCAGTTCACGGTGAAGGAGATTGCGTGGTTGAAGTCGTCCAGCTTGCCGGCGTCCATGGCCGTGAACGACTGACCGGCCAGGGTAAACTCGACCACCTTCACCGACCCCGGCGGGCCGCTGGGCGTCTCGACCTCCAGCGTCCAGACCCGGTCGATGCGCGAGTCCGGAAAGGCGGAGACATAGAGGTTTGCGGCCTCCTCGGCCTCTTTCACGAACCAGAAGGACGGGGCGATCTTGCTGAGCATGGGCATTTCTGGGCTCCCTGATCTGATGCCGTATTGAAACCCCGACGACCGGTTCGGTTCAGAACCGGCGGACCATCACCACGCCGATGAACACCAGCGCCACCCCCGCCAGACGACCGATGCCGATCGGATGGCGGGGCACGCCCAGGGCGCCAAAATGGTCAAGCACGAGGCTGAGCAGCAGCTGGCCGGCGACCATCAGGGTGATGGTCAGGGCGGCGCCCAGACGCGGCACGCCCCAGGCGGCGGTGATCACGAAGACGCAGCCGTACAGGCCGCCGAACCAAGCCCAGGCCGGCAGGGCCTTCGCCGCCGCAAGGTCCGCCTTGGTGTGGAGCACGGCCGCCAGAAGGCCCAGCGCCACGGTCCCGATCGCGAAGGACATGAAGGCGGCATTGACGGGCGAGGCGAGGGCCACGGCCAGCCGGGCGTTGGTCGGCGCCTGTAGCGCGGTCGCGCCCCCGGCGATGATGATGGCCAGCAGGATCATGGCGGAGTTGAAACTCATGCCCTTGAGCTAACACGCCGTTTCGCGAACGGGCAGGGGGCTCTTCAGGAATGTTCGGCGATAAACCGGGCGCCGCGTTCACCCTCGGGATCGTCGGCGACGCCGAAGCTGCGGTTGATGGTCATATGGGTCTCGCCCGGGGCGGCGATGACCTCGGCCCGGCCCCCGGCCCGGATCAGGACGGTGGCGAGCGCCTGGCTCTGGGCCGCAGAATCGGCGCGGCTGGCGACGTGGAAGATCAGGAAGGGCGGATACGTCTGCCCCGACCGCACGCGCAGGGTCGGGGACAGTTCGGCGCGGCCGGGGCTGCCCTCGGGACCAAAGGCGTTGTCGTACATCTCGTCCAGGGCCCTACCGACGATGCCGCGTCCTCGCGGGCCGGTGGCGTCGTATCCGGCGCCGTCCAGAAGGATCACGCCACCGAGATCGGACGGCTTCAGGCCATGGGCGCCCAGATAGACCGGGTCGACGCCGACCAGGGCCGCCAGATGGGCGCCCGCCGAATGGCCCAGTACGAAGATCGCACGGCCGGGCAGGCGGCGGTGCAGGTCGGCGATGGCGGCGGCGACATCCTGCGCCTCTTCCCGCGCGCCGACGTCGGGCACGAGCCGGTAGCTGGTCGAGGCCAGGGTCAGGCCGTGACGCCGGGCATAGTCGGGCAGGGCGTTGACCATGGAGTTCTCGCCCCGCTTCCAGCCCCCGCCGTGCACGAACATCAGGACGGGCCCGGTCGCCGGTCCCGGATAGAGGTCATAGCTCTGCAGCGGATCGGCCCCGTAGGACTGGGCCCTGGGCGCGCTCTGGCGGGTCAGGCCCGGCGTGGCGGCGACCAAGGCGGCCCCGGCCAGCGAAAAGGCGATCAGGCGGCGGCGGTCGAATATCGGCATGGTCGTCTCCATGAGCCCCTGCGGGTTCAACGTGACCAGGCGCAGGATTCCGTCACCAGCTCTCGGTCGGGCTCACGCCGCCGAAGATTTCCGCCAGCCGCGCCTTGGTCGAACGGTGCGCGTCCTCGGGCAGGGCGTCGGGGGTGAACCAGCCGATCTCGGCGATCTCTCCGTGGCTGGTGCGATCCTCCAGGGTGAAGGCGTCGATGGCGAAGACCGCGACATGGTCGCCGGGGAAGTAGGCCTCGTTTGAATGGAGCGACAGCAGGCGCGGCGGGACTGTGGCGATCAATCCGGCCTCCTCGCGCATCTCGCGCACCACGGCCTGTTGCGTCGTCTCGCCCTTGTCGACCCCGCCGCCGGGCAGCCACCAGCCCATGACATAGGTGTGCTTGACCAGCAGGACCCGCCCCTCGCCGTCGATGGCGACGCCGCGCACCCCCAGGGTCATGCCGCGCGTCAGGCGCGAAAAGGCGAAGAACAGCGGGCGGGTATAAGGCTCGACGACAGCGCGCCACGGCTTTCTGGACATGGGGCGACCATGGCACGGCCGACTTGTGTCTCCTAGCGGGCGGCCGCCATCGGCAGGGCGTTGCGGGTCAGATAGAGGACAGCGTCGCGGACCCGGGGCAGGCGTTCGCTGATCGTCCGGCGCAGGCCCAGACGCTCCGGATGGATGCTGGGCGTCAGATCGGCCTCGACCGGTCTGAGAGCCGTCAGCCAGTGACGGTCGCACTCATAGCCCAGGGCGATCAGCTCCCCGGTCATGTCGCCGTGCCGCGCGATCTGGCCCTTGATCCGCTCGGGCTTCAGCCGCCAGGCGCCCAGGCTCTCGGGCGTCACCGGCCGGATCGACCGCATCGCCGGCGCCCATTCCGCGCTCGGGTCGCTGACCACCTCGTGATAGCGCGAGAAGGGATGCGTCAGCGTCAGGAAGGGCATGGCCGCCATCAGCCCGGCCTGGACCGCGTCCGGCTCGGTGACCAGGCGGTGATAGTCGACGATGTGGAAACGCTCCTTGCCGCGCGCCTTCTCCGCCGCCCGGGCGCTGCGTCGCCAGACGCGCAGATTGGTGAAGTAACGCCCCGGCCAGCGGCCATGCTCACTGGTGATCACATCGCGCGGATCGCGGGCCACGTAGACGGCGTGCAGCCGGGGATCGAGGTTCAGCATGGCGGCGGTGAAGGCCACCTCGTCCGGACATTTGGTGCAGACGATCTTGCGATCGCGCGGCGCAGGCCGACGCAGACGCAGCTCCTCCTTCACCCCGCCGTCGATCTCGAAACAGGCGAGGAAAAGGACGTGCAGCAGGGTGGTCCCGCTGCGCGGCGCGCCGGTGATGTGGATGCGACGGGCCGCATCGAGAGGGACCTCATCGGGCGTGCGATTGATCGTCATGGGGCTCTCCACGGCGAGGCGCGGGGCCTCGGATGGAGCCTTCCTGCACGGTCAGTTCGGCCTGAGTTCGATCTTCAGATAACGCCGTTGTAACACGCCGAAGCCCAGAAGCGGCCGGAGGGCGGTCGGTGCATGTCTTCATCGGGCGCCGGTCTGCGGCTTGAACCCTCGCGTCCGGCCCGGTATCACCCGATCTGAACAGGAGCATTTCCATGCTGGCTCTCGGCATCATTCTCGGCTTCGTCGTCCTTCTGGGCGTCATCAACTTCATCGAGTTCGGTCGGGTTGACTAAGGCCCGCGCCGCCCTCGTCACGGGTGGCGGCAAGCGTATCGGCCGGGCCATCTGCCTGGCGCTGGCCGAGGCCGGCCATGACGTCGCCGTCCATTATCGCAGCGATCCCGAAGAGGCCGAGGCTGTCGCCGAGGCGGTGCGCGCCGTGGGCCGCCACGCCGTCATCCTGAAGGCCGATCTGACCGACGAGGATCAGGTGCGCGGACTGATCCCCGCCGCCGCAGCCGAACTCGGCGCCCTCTCCGTTCTGGTCAACAACGCCTCCGTGTTCGAGAACGACGCCGTCGGCGGCCTGTCGCGCGAGACCTGGGACCGGCACCTCGACACCAATCTGCGCGCCCCCGTGGTGTTGGCCGAAGCCTTCGCCGAACAGGCCCCGGACGGGGCGGTCATCGTCAATCTGCTGGACCAGCGGGTGCTCAAGCCGGACCCCCGCTTCTTCTCCTACGCCCTGTCGCGCAACGGCCTGTGGTGGGCGACGCGGACCCTGGCCCAGGCCCTGGCGCCGCGCATCCGGGTCAACGGCGTCGGCCCCGGCCCGACCCTGCCCTCGATCCATCAGTCCGAAGCCGACTTCGCCGCCGAGGCCGCCGGCACCCTGCTGCAGAAGCCCGGCAGCCCCGAGGCCGTCGCCGCCGCCGTGGTCTGGCTGGTTCAGGCCGAGATGGTCACCGGCCAGATGATCGCCGTCGACGGCGGCCAGCACCTGGCCTGGCAGACCCCCGACATCCTCGAATCCGAGTACCCCCAATGAGCGCTGAGCTGTCTGGCGTCGCCGCCTTCCCCTCGACCGATTCGATCCGGCGCGAGGGCCTGACCGTCTTCGTGCGCGGCCTGACCATCGAGGCGGGCATCGGGGTCTATGACCACGAGCAGGGGCGTCTGCAGACCCTGGTCATCGACGTGACCCTGGAGATGGGGCCGCATGCGGTCGAACGTCTGTCGGACACCATCAACTATGAGACCATCGCCCAGGCCGCGCGCGACATCGCCGCCGAAGGCCATATAGGTCTGGTCGAGAGCTTCGCCGAACGTCTGGCCTTGGCCTGTCTGCAGGATGGGCGCGTGCGGCGGGCCACGGTGCGGGTCGAGAAGCCGGGCGCCCTGCAGGGTGCGGTCGCGCCCGGCTGCGAACTGACCTGGATCCGCTGAGGCCTCACTCCCTCGCGGCCAACCCCTTGAAGCGGTTGCGCTGACGCTCGGCGAGCGCCATTGTCCGGCTCATGAGGACCGGGCCTACCGGCCAATGGGCGCCGACGCCTGAACGGAGATTCTTGATGGCCGAACCCGGCGATCCGCATTCGCCCCAGGACGGCGCGCCGCAAGACGGAGCGTCGCAGGGCCCCGAGGACGCCGACCTGTTCCGCGACGAGCCTGCCCCCGCGCCCATCTCGAGCCAGCGCCCGACCTGGGCCGCGCCGGTCCGCCCCGCGCCCGAGCCGGAGGAAGACCCACACGCCCACGATGACCTGATCGGCTTCACCAGCCCGGCTTCGCTTGTCGGAACCGAGCGTCCGGCTCGGAAACCCGAGCCAGAGCCTGAACCGGAGATGATTGCGGAACCCGAGCCCGCGCCGGAGCCCGAGGTCACGCCCGTCCCGGATCCGGAATCCCCGATCCTGGCCCCGGCCTTCACCGCGCCGAAGGCCGAGCCCAAGGCGCACGACACCATCCTGGAGCCGACCTCGTCCTGGGCGGTCGAGACCCCTCTGGCGGCCGAGACCGTTTCGCCTGCTGCCTACAGCCCGGTGTTCAACCGTGCCACGCCTGCCGCAGGCGGCAGGCCGACGTTCGGACGCGCGGACTCCAAAGGCGGCGCCGGCGGCGAGCCGCTTGAGGGCGCCACGGGCCTCTATACGATCTACGCCCTGATCCTGTTCGCGGTGCCGACCTTCGGTGTGGCGGCGGTGATTGGCCTGCTGATGGTCTGGATGCGGCCCAAGCCCGAACAGCCGCTGGCGCGCAGCCATTTCGAGTTCCAGACCCGGACCCTTTGGATCGCCGCCATCGCCGCCGCCGTCGGCGTCGTGCTGATCGCGGTGAACCTTGGGGTGTTCGTACTCGTTGCCATGGCCATGTGGGTGATTGTGCGCGGCGCCTGGGGGATCATGACCCTCGCGGCGGGCAAGCCGGTCGCCAATCCCCGCACCTGGATGATCTGACGCAAGGAGCGCCACAGGATGACCGACGCCCAACCCCGCCTCGACAGCGGCCATGAGTCCGAAGGCAAGCCCGCGGCGATCATCGCCTGGGCCCTCTACATCCTGTCGATCCCCAGCGCGAACCTGCTGGTCATCGTCGGTCTGATCGTCGCCTATGCCGGGCGAGGCACGGCGACCGGACTGGCGCGCGCGCATATCGAGGCCCAGATCGTCCTGTTCTGGTCGGTCTTCTGGTGGACCTTGGGGCTGTGGATCGTGGTCGCGATCAGCACCCTGCTGTCGACGATCCTGATCGGGATTCCCTTCCTGCTCCTGGCCTTGCTGCTGCTGTTCATCCTGCACATCTGGTTCACGGTGAAGGCGGTCCTCGGCCTGATCAACCTGCTGTCCGACAAGGCTCCGTAGCCGGGCGCCGTAACCGGATACCGCCCTGTTGCCAGCGCCGTTGCAGGCGCGCATCAATTGCAAAAGATTGGTCGCGCCGCCGGAACACCCTCTCATCCCGGCGGTTGGCCCACCAAAGCACAGCGCCGGGAAACGCCTTCATGACCGACTTTCGTGATGTGCCCGCCGAGCAGAGGTTCGAGCAGGGCTTCACCGATCCCGACGGCGCCCTGCGCGTCGTTTGGGCGGACTATTCGATCCAGGGCGACCGGCGGCCGATCCTGCACGTCGAGGCCGAACCCGAACTGCGCGGCTCAGGCGCGGCGGGCCAGTTCATGCAGAGCCTGGCCGATCACGCCCGCGCCGAGGGTCTGAAACTGGCGCCGCGCTGCAGCTATGCGGTGATCTGGTTCAAGCGCCACCCCGACTATGACGACGTGCTGGCCTGACCATGCCGCATCTTGATCCCGCCGCGCTCGGCCCCGCGGCACTGGGCCCGGCTGCGGACGTGCTGCAGACCTGGGTGCTGCCGGTCCTTCTGGGACTGGGTCTCGCCTCGGCGACGGGGCTCAGGACCTTTCTGCCCTTGCTGATGCTGGCCGTGGCGGCGCGGTTCGGCCTGTTCGGCGTCACCCTGAACGAGCACCTGGCCTGGATCGGCTCGCTCCCGGCCATCGCCGCCCTGAGCGTCGCGGCGGTGGTCGAGTTCGCTGGCGACAAGATCCCCGCCGTCGATTACGCCCTGACCGTCGTGGGCGCCTTCACCCGGCCGATCGCCGGCGCCATCGCTGCGGCGAGCGTCTTTGCGGGGCTCGATCCCACCACGGCGGCGATAGCGGGGATCATCGTCGGCGCGCCGACGGCCTTCGCCTTCAACGCGGTCCAGGGCGGAACCCGGCTGACCTCGACGGCGACGACCGGCGGTCTGGGCAATCCGGTGCTGTCCGTCATCGAGGACGTCCTGAGCTTCGGCATGGTGCTGATCGCCTTCCTGGCGCCGCTGATCGTCCCGGTCGTTCTGATCGTCTTCGCCGTCCTGCTGTTTCGACTGGCCAATCGCCTGCGAGAGCGACCGGCCAGGGCAGGCTGACCTGAACCCTAGAGGGTGCGGGCGACGATGGTCCGGATGGTCTCGGCCTTGACCGGAAGATCGCTGTGCAGGCGCGAGGCGATCTCGCGCGCGCCGACCGGATAGGCGTCGCCGCCGTCCGCGATCTCCTTGGCCATTTCGGCCGCCTGGATCAGGATTTTCTCGAACGCCTCGACCTGTTCGAGCGCCAGGGCGCGGGCCTCGGTCTGGAGGCGCTTGACCCGTTCGGCGGTCGTCTCCGGCGTTCGCATCATTTCGTAGATGGCGCTTTCGGCCTCGACGAGACGCAGATTGGGCGTGGCGGGCGGTTTGGACTTGGCGGTCGGCATGGATTTGGTTCCCTCAGCTGAAGGAAAAATCCCGCACAGGGCCTGTCGTTCCCGGAATTTCATCCGTGCGCGAAGAACCCGAATCCACTGTGTCGGTGACGCATCATGAGGGATCGCACGGATTAAACCCGCTCGCGATCGCCGTCATGCTCGTCGTCCAGCACCTCGGCGGCTTCTTCGTTGAGGGCCTGACTCTCGCGGCGCGGCTTCACGTAGGGCGCCGGCTGCGGCGTCGTCGTGTTGTTGCGCCACAGCGACCGGCCGGCCTGGAGCCCGCCCGCCACCTGCAGGGTCAGCCGCTCGTCGTCGCGGCGACGGACATCCTCGATGGTCTCGTGCGCCTCGTCTTCGGAGAAGCCCAGATCCTTGAGCACATGTTCGCCGAAGACCAGGGCGGATTCGAAGGTCTCGCGGATGTGGAACTCGACCCCGGCCTTGATCAGCCGGATCGAATGGCCGCGGTCATAGGCGCGCACGAACAGCTTGGTCAGGGGGAACTCGGCCTTGACCAGTTCGACGATGCGGTCGGCCGTCTCGGGCTTGTCGACGCAGACCAGGATGGTCTCGGCCGAGCCCGCGCCAGAGGCCCTCAGCACGTCCAGCCGGGCGCCGTCGCCGTAATAGACCTTGAAGCCGAAATTGCCTGCCGCCTGGATCATCTCGACATCGATGTCGACGATGGAGACGTCCACGTCGCGCGCCAGCAGCGGCTGGGCCACCACCTGGGCGAAACGGCCGAAGCCGATGATCAGGACCCGCTCGCGCAGGCCCACGGCCTTGTCGATGCCCTCCAGCGACACGACGTCCTTCGGCTTGAACCGGTCGGCCAGCAGCATGCGCACCGGGGTCAGGGCCATGGACAGGATGACGACGGCCGACAGGATGGCGGCGGTGCGGGCGTCGAACAGGCCGGCGGCCAGGGCCGCGCCATAGAGGACGAAGGCGAACTCTCCGCCCTCTCCCATCAGGGCCGCGCGCTTCAGGGCCTCGCCATGACCCGACTTGATGCGGGCGATCGCATAGACCCCGGCCATCTTGGCGAACATGAAGGCGGCGACCCCGCCCAGGATCATCGGCCAGTCGCGGACCACGACGCCGAGGTCCAGCGACATGCCGACGCTGAGGAAGAACAGACCCAGCAGGATGCCGCGGAACGGTTCGACGTCGGCCTCCAGCTGGTGGCGGAAGGTCGATTCCGACAGCAGCACGCCCGCGAGGAAGGCGCCCATGGCCATCGACAGCCCGCCGAGGTCCATGGCCCAGGCGGCGCCCAGGACGACCAGAAGCGCGCCCGCCGTCATCACCTCGCGGCCGCCGTAGCGGGCCAGCAGGCGGAAGGCCGGATTGAGCAGCCAGCGCCCGATGACATAGACGGCGGCGACGGCGGCGACGGCGAAGCCGATGGTCAGCCAGATCGGCTGCGGGTTCTCGATGGCCGTGCCGAACATGCCGCCGAACACCGCGACCAGGGCCAGCAGCGGCACGATGGACAGGTCCTCGAACAACAGGATGGACACGACCCGCTGGCCGGGCGCGTCCGACTGCTCGTTCCGCTCTTCCAGCAGCTGCATGACGATGGCAGTCGAGGACAGGGCGAAGCCGGCCCCGGCGATGATGGCGGCGGGTGCGGCCAGACCGGCCAGCAGGGCCGCGCCGGTCAGAAGGGCGCCGCAGGTCATCACCTGCAGGAAGCCCAGGCCGAAGATCTCCTTCCTCAGGCTCCACAGCCGGGCCGGGCGCATCTCCAGCCCGATGATGAACAGGAACATCACCACGCCCAGTTCGGCGACGTGCAGCACCGCCTCGGCGTCCTGGATCAGCCGGAAGCCGAACGGGCCGATGATCAGGCCGGCGGCGAGATAGCCCAGCACCGCCCCCAGACCGAACCGTTTGAACAGGGGCACGGCGACCACGGCGGCGGCCAGCAGCGCGACCGCATGGCCCAGTCCCATTCCGCCCGTCGGATCCGCCATATCGTCTGCCCTGTCTGCTGAAGCTTCATAGTGGGGGCTGGGGCGAAAGATTGCCATCAGGACACAGTCGCTACCCGCCTTTTTTGGTTCGCAGCCCGGCCACAGTTTCGACGAACGCCAGTCGGCCTCATGCAACCAACGATATAACCGGAGGAAGATGCCATGCTCTCGACCATGCTCAAACAGGGGGTGGCCGCCGTCGTCGGCCTGTCTCTGGCCGCGCCCGTCGGTACGGGGGGAGGGGCAGGGGGATCGCCGTCGCCCCGGCCCGTCGGCGGCGATGGAGAGGCGACGCCCGCCGCCTGCGCCCCGCTCGGCTTCAACCTGAATCCGGCTCCCGAACGTTTCGGCTATGTCAGCCGCACGCCGACGACGGCGCAGCCGCATCTGCAGATCCGTCCAGCGGGTCCGCCGCCGGTCACGATCCCGATCGCGCCGACAAAGAAGCAGGATCGGGTCGAGTATCAGGGGCCGCCGGTGATCGTGCCCGGACCGCCCCCTCCGCCCGCGCCCCCTCCGCCCGCGCCCCTCTCCGCCCGCGCCCCCTCCGCCCGCGCCCCCTCCGCCAGCGCCCGCTCCGTCCGCGCCTCCGCCACCACCGGCTCCGCCGGCCCCGGCCCGTCCGCCGGTGATCACCACCGACGCCACAGGCCGCGTGAATTCGGTGGACGGAGTCGCGGTGACCGGAGGCCGGGTCCCGGCCTCGTCAGCGGTCCACGGGAACATCGCTCCCCCGCCGCCATCGCAGCCGGCGAACACGGAACACTATCCGGACGCCACGCCCAATCCGGTTCACCGGGTCGCCGATGAGCCTGTCTCGACATTCTCCATCGATGTGGACACCGCCGCCTATTCTAACGTCCGCCGCTTCATCGCCGACGGCGCCCGTCCGCCGAAGGACGCCGTGCGGGTCGAGGAGCTGATCAACTATTTCGACTACGGCTACGCCCGTCCGACCAACCGGGCCGAGCCCTTCGCGGTGACCACGGCGGTCGCCGCCTCGCCCTGGTCACCGGGCCGTCAGATCGTCCATATCGGCCTGCAGGGCTATGAGCTGCCGGCGGGCGAGCGCAGGCCGCTGAACCTGACCTTCATGGTCGATGTCTCGGGTTCGATGAACTCGCCCGACAAACTGGCCCTGGCCCAGCAGGCGATGAATCTGATCATCGACCGGCTGCGGCCCGAAGACCGGGTGGCGGTGACCTATTACGCCTCGGCCGTCGGCACGGCGGTCGGGCCGACCTCGGGCGCCGAGAAGCTGACACTGCGCTGCGCCGTCGCGTCGCTCTCCAGCGGCGGGGGCACGGCCGGGGCGCAGGGGCTGGTCAATGCCTATGACCAGGCCCAGGCCGCCTTCGGCGCCGACAAGGTCAACCGCATCCTGATGTTCACCGACGGCGACTTCAACGTCGGGGTCACGGACAACAAGCGTCTGGAGGACTATGTCGCCGACAAGCGGGAAACCGGCATCTATCTGTCGGTCTATGGCTTCGGGCGCGGCAACTATCAGGACGCCCGGATGCAGACCATCGCCCAGGCCGGCAACGGGACAGCCGCCTATGTCGACGACCTGGACGAGGCGCGCCGCCTGTTCGGGCCCCAGTTCGACAAGGGCGCCTTCCCGATCGCCGACGATGTGAAGATCCAGGTCGAGTTCAATCCGGGCCGCGTCTCCGAGTATCGCCTCATTGGCTATGAGACCCGGCTCCTGAACGAGGAGGACTTCAGCAACGACCGCATCGATGCGGGCGAAGTCGGCTCCGGCGCCTCGGTCACGGCCCTTTATGAAATCACCCCCGTCGGCGGGCCGTCGCAAATCCCGGAGCGGCGCTACGACGACAACCGCCGGACACCGGCCCTGCAGTGGGGCGCGGGCGATCCGGACGGGGAGGTCGGCTTCGTTCAGGTCCGCTACAAGCTGCCGGGCCAGCCGACATCGCGGTTGATCCAGCATGTGGTCTCCAACGCCGGCGGAGACAGGGTCTCGGCCCAGCCGCCGGAAAGCACCCGTTGGGCCATGGCCGTCGCCGCCTTCGGCCAGCGCCTGCGCGGCGACCCCTGGATGGCCGCCAACTACGACTGGGCCTCGATCCTCGACCAGGCCCAGGGGGCGCGTGGCGACGACCCTTACGGCGACCGGGCGGAGGTCGTGCAACTGATCCGCGCGGCGGACAGTCTGTCCGCGAGAGGCCAGCCTTAGGGGGCCATCTGTCCTCCAAAAGGCGAGTGTCGGGGTCGATCTGTTTCGATCCCGACACAGTCGTGTCCGCATAAATGCGATTTATTCGCAATTGAGGTTGAACCTTGGCCGGAAGTTGATATTGCGAGCGCATCGCAAAATCAGCTTAACCGTCCTGGATCTCCTCCCCCGATGACCGATTCCCGCGCCGCGACGCTTCGCGCTCTTCTGTTCGCCTCCAGCGCCGCCGGCATGCTCTGCGCCGCGCCCGCCCTCGCCGCCGACGTGGCCCCGGAAGGCCCGATCGCGGCCGCCCCTGACGCCCAGCAATCGACCGCCGTCGGCGACGTCGACGTCAACGGCCAGCGCCGTCGCGCCGAACCGGAATCGTCCAAATACGTCGCCCCCTTGGTCGATACGCCGCGCAACGTCACCGTCATCCCGCAGCAGGTGATCGAGCAGATCGGCGCCACCTCGCTTCAGGACCTGCTGCGCACCTCGCCCGGGATCACCATGGGCGCCGGTGAGGGCGGCCAGCCGCTCGCCGACCGTCCGTTCATCCGCGGCCAGTCCTCGGGCAACAACATCTTCGTCGACGGCATCCGAGACTCGGGCGGTCAGCAACGCGAGGTCTTCAACCTGGAACAGGTCGAGGTCATCAAGGGTCCGGACTCGGCCTATTCGGGCCGCGGCTCGGGCGGCGGCTCGATCAATCTGTCGTCCAAGACGCCCAAGCTGGTGGACTTCACCAACGTCTCGCTGGGCGGCGGCACCGACAGCTACTGGCGCGGCACGATCGACCAGAACTGGCGCATCAACGACTCGACCGGCTTCCGGATCAACATCCTGTCGGCCTCGGGCGACGTGGCGAACCGCAACGCGGTGGACTACGACAAGCTCGGCGTCGCGGCCTCCTTCGCGGTGGGCATCGACACCGCGACGACCGCGACCCTGAGCTTCAACTATCTCGACAGCAACCAGATGCCCGACTACGGCATCCCCCTCTATACAAAGAAGGGCTCCGCCACGACGGCGCCGCGTCCCAACGCCAGCGGCGTTCTGGATGTGCCCTATGACACCTTCTACGGCCTGACGGCGCGTGACTATCTGACCAACACCGTCAAGAGCGCGACGCTGCGGCTGGAGCATCAGCTCACGCCCAATCTGACGATCCGCAACATCACCCGCTACGCCGAGACCCTGAACGACTATGTCGTGACCAATCCGGGCGACGGCGGTACGGCCGTTCTGGTCAACGGCGTCTGGTGGATGAAGCGCGGTCTGAAGTCGCGCTGGAACCCGGTCGACACCACCGCCAACGTCACCGAACTGTTCGGCACGTTCAACACCGGCTCGATCAAGCACAGCTTCAGCCTCGGCGCCGAGTTCACCCATGAGGTCAACGACAACGCGTCGTGGACGGTCACGTCCCTGACGGGCACGGCCTGTCCGGCGCCTCTGACCGGCGTGGACTGCACCCCGCTCTACAACCCCAATCCCAGCGATCCCTGGACCGGCACCAAGGTGTTGGGCGCCATCACTTCGAACACCACCGACACCAAGGCCGTCTACGCCTTCGACTCGATCGAGCTCGGAGACAAGTGGTTGCTGAACCTCGGCCTGCGCTGGGACGACTATTCGGTGGACGGCGTGGCCTCGACCGGTCTGCCGGTCGCTGAAGCATCGTGGGACTTCACCAACTATCAGGTCGGCCTGGTCTACAAGCCGACGCAGAACACCAGCATCTACGGCTCGGTTTCGACCTCCTCGACCCCGCCCCCGGTCAATGGCGGCGACGGCAACTCCAGCGCCACGCCTGCCCAGTCGATTTTGCCTCCGGAAGACACCCTCAGCTACGAGATCGGCGCCAAGGCCAGCCTGTTCCGTCAACAGCTCCAGCTCAGCATCGCCGCCTTCAGCCTGACGCGTGAAAACGCTTCGGTCGTGGTCGACGGACTGGCCCAGCCGGTCGGCGAAGTCGAGGTTCAGGGGATCGAGATCGGCTTCTCCGGCAACATCACCCCGCAATGGCAGGTGTTCGGCGGCTACACCTATCAGAGCAGCGAACTGGTTCAGGCCGCCGACAGCAGCGTCAATGAAGGTGATCCGCTGGCCAATACGCCCGAGAACAACTTCAGCCTCTTCACCACCTACCGCCTGCTGCCGAAGCTGGTTCTGGGTGGCGGCGTCTACTACGTCTCGGACTCCAACGGCGGCAACCAGGGCGGCGCCGGCGGCGGCGCCAACGGCATCTACGCCCCGGCCTACACCCGCGTCGACGCCTTCGCCTCCTACGACCTGACCGAGCGCGCCACCCTGCAGCTGAACGTGCAGAACGCGACGGACGAAGAGTACATCCTGCGCACCAACGGCGTGCACCATGCCGACCCGGCGCCGGGTCGTTCGGCCACCCTGGCGCTGAACGTTCGCTTCTAGGACCGTTCTGCGGTTAGTTGAGGGGCCCTGTCGTTCGCGGCGGGGCCCTTCGTCGTTTCGGAGACTTTCGACGTGCTGCTTCATATTCCCGAGGTCTTCACCAAGGACGAGGTCGCCGTGCTGCGCCAGCGGCTGGACGCCGGTCCGTGGAGCGACGGCAACGCCACCTCGGGCCACCAGTCGGCCCTGGCCAAACGCAACATGCAGCTGCCGGAGACCTCCGAGGTCGCCATCGAGGTCGGGCTGATCGTCCGACAGGCGCTGGAGGCCAATCCGATGTTTGTCTCGGCCGCCCTGCCGCACACGATCTATCCGCCGCTGTTCAACCGCTATGAGGGCGGTCAGGCTTTCGGCGTCCATGTCGACAACGCCATCCGCCAGCAGGGCCGGGCCGGGGTGCGGATCCGCAGCGACCTGTCGGCGACCCTCTTCCTGTCCGAGCCCGAGGACTATGACGGGGGCGAGCTGATGATCGAGGAGAACTACGGCGCCCAGTCGGTCAAGCTGCCGGCGGGCGATCTGGTTCTCTATCCATCCAAGAGCCTGCATCGGGTCACACCGGTGACGCGCGGCGCCCGGGTGTCGAGCTTCATGTGGCTGCAGTCGCTGGTGCGCGACGACGCCGCCCGCGAGACCCTGTTCCAGCTCGACATCGCCACCCAGCGCGTGAACATAGACAAGGGGCCGCAGGATCAGGCCGTCATCGAGCTGACCGGCGTATACCACAATCTGCTGAGGCGCTGGGCGGAGGTTTAGCGAGCCCCTTCTACTTGCGGGAGAAGGTGGCAACCGCAGCATGACGGATGAGCGGTGATTAGTACACGTCGCGGCGATACCGGCCAGTCTCGGCCAGGGTGATCAGACGGTCGGGGCCGAGGGCCTCTTCCAGCGCGGCGTGGACGCCCGAGGCCATGCCTTCGAGGGAGCCGCAGACGTAGATGGCCGCGCCGCGGTCGATCCAGCGGCGCAGTTCCTCGGCCTGTTCGGCGATGACGGCCTGGACATAGCGGCCGTCGCCGGGGTCGCGCGAGAAGGTGCGGTCCAGCCGGGTCAGGACGCCCGAGGCGAGCCAGGTCTGGAGCTCGACGTCGTGGAAGGCGTCATGGGCCGAGGTGCGCTCGCCGAACATCAGCCAGGCCTCCCCGACCTTGGCGTTTCCCGAGGCGCGGGCCTTCAGGTGGCCGCGCAAGCCCGCCAGACCCGTGCCGTTGCCGATCAGGATCATCGAGGTCGTAGCGGCCGGGCCGTGGAAGCCGCGGTTGACGCGGACCCGCATGGCGACCTCGTCGCCGAGGTTCGCCTGACCGGTCAGCCAGCCGGAGGCGAGACCCGGAGTTCCGTCGGGATGGCGCATCAGCCTCACCAGCAGTTCCAGCCGGCCGTCGGCGGGCAGGGAGGCGATGGAGTATTCGCGCGCAGCCGGGCGGTCGCCCTCGGGCGCCGGGACGCCGATCTCGACGATGTCGCCGGCGGACCAGTCGGGCGTGTGCTCGACGGGGGCGAAGGCCAGGTGGAAGGCCTCGCCGCCGGGGCTGCCGGGATTGAGCAGGCGGCGCTCGACCAAGGTCCAGCGATCGTAGGACGGCGGGGTCCAATCGGGCTCGGCATTGGAGCCGGTGATCGCGTTGAGCTGATGCTGCCAGTGGCGGATGGCTTCGGGATCGGCGTCGTCGACCTCGACCAGATCGAACAGGGGCGTGGCGCCCGAACGCCTTAGCCAACCGTCCACCACATGGGCGAAGCCGCAGTAGTCCTTGTAGCTCCGGTCCCCGAGCGCCAGCATTCCGTAGGTCAGGTCGGGCAGGGCGGCGTCGCGATCCAGCATGCGGCGCAGGACACGGCCGGCGCTGTCGGGGGCGTCGCCCTCGCCGGTGGTGGCGACCACGAACAGGGCGCGCTTCGTCGCCGTCAGCATGTCGCGTTCGAGGTCGGCGAAGGAGACGACACGCGCGGATTGTCCGGCCTCGGTCAGGGCGCGGGCAGTCATCAGGGCCAGTTCCTCGGCGAAGCCCGTCTGGCTGGCGTAGGCGATCAGGGTCGCATCGGACCCGCCGCCACCGAAGGCCTCGGTGCGGGCGCGGTCGGCGCGCCGTGCGCGGGCGCTCGCGACGGCGACCGCAGCACAGACGATCAGCCATAGACCCGTCGCGACGGCCGCCGCGATCCAGTGGACGGGATCGGTCGTCACGTCAGTCTTCCTTCGACTCGTCTTCGAGCATGGCGGCGTAGAGCGGGGTCATCCGCTCGATCGGCCCGCGCGGGGTGCGTTCGACGAAATGGGCGGCCAGGCCATAGGCCTCTGCGAACTCGGGGCCGTCATAGGGGCCCATGACGGTCAGGGCGGTGGCGAAGGCGTCGGCCTTCATCGCGGAAGGATGGACCACGGTCACCGAGGCCAGGCCGTTGTCGATGGGGCGGCCCGTGCGGCCGTCCAGGGTGTGGGAATAGCGGCGGCCCTCATGGCTGAAGGCCTTGCGGTAGTCGCCGGAGGTGGCCAGGGCGATGTCGACTAGGGCGATCAGGGTGCGGGGCGCGGGGCTGCCCGGCGGCTGTTCGATCTCGACCCACCAGGGCTGGCCGTCGGGCTTGACCCCCGCGCCGCGCAGCTCGCCGCCGATCTCAATCAGGTGGGAGGTTGCGCCCATGGCGGTCAGGCGTTCGGAGACGCGGTCGACGGCGTGGCCCTTGGCGATGCCGGAGAAGTCGAGCTTCACTCCGCCGGGCTGGACGGCGGCGCGGGCCTCGCGGTTGAGGCGCAGCGACTGCCAGCCGCCGAGGGCCTGGGCCGCGTCGATCTCTTCGTCGGAGGGCAGGGGGGCGTCGGCGGGACGCGGTCCGGGCGGGCCGAAACCCCACAGATCCACGAGAGCGCCCAGCGTCGGATCGACCGCGCCATTGGTGTCGTCGGCGATGTCCATGGCCGCGTCGAGCAGGGTCCAGAAGGGCTGCGACAGGGCCCAGGTCCCGGCGGGGGCGCCGTTGAAACGGCTGATCTCGCTGGCGGCCTCCCAGGGACTGAAGACGGCGACGACGGCGTCCAGCTCCTGACGAATGGCGGCGTCGAGCGCCTCCTTGTCGACGCCCGGAGGCGCGACGATCCGGGCCGACCAGCCGGTGCCCATGGTCTCGCCGCCCAGGCTCCAGACGATGTCGCTGGGGGGGCGGGACGGCGGGGCGCTCATCGGCGGGATCAGGACGCGGTTGTCCTGACCGTCCTCCTCAGACGGCGAACCGCCGCCGATCAGGATCGGCGGCGGCGCGGCTTTTGACCCTTTGAAGGTCAGGGGAAGACTTCCACGACGGCGGTATAGGCGGCCGAGGGGGTCGGCGGGCCGGCCATGCGACCGCCGCCGGGACCGCCGGGGCCGCGACCTTCGCCGCCGGCGGCGGGTGCGCCTTCGGGGCGCGGCCCTTCAGGACGGGGGCCTTCCGGACGCGGGCCTTCGCCGCCCTCACGCTGGGGGGCGCCGCCCGGGCGGTTGACGGTGTTGATCCAGTACATGCCGGCCTCGGGCCAGGTGACCGAGAATTTGCCGTCGGCGCCGGTCTTGGCGGTGATCTCTTCCGGGGCGTCGCGATATTTCAGCCCACCGCGCGCGATGGTGACGTCGGCGCCGGCCAGGGGTGCGCCGTCCTTGAGCAGTTGGAAGGTCGCGGCCTCGCCCACGGCCAGTTCGGACGGGTGGGTGGTCGGGACCAATTCGATGCCCTGGCCGGTCGGCTGGAAGACGGTGGTGGTCGGTTCGCCCAGGGTGACGAAGGTCTCCAGACGGTTGGAATTGACCGCCGAGACCACATCGGTCGCGCCCGAGGGGATGTTGGCGGCCAGGTCGGCGGCCGGACCGCGCCAGCGGCCGGGAGTTCCGTTCAGGGTCCAGGTGGCGTTGGCGGTCTGGGACACGCTGCCGACGCGATAGGTGCCGGGCTGGGTCAGGTGGACGTCGAAGGTCGAGCGCCACTGGCCCTGCATGGTGTGCTCGAGCGGCACATTGGAGCCATCCGGCGCCGTGGCGCGCAGGTTGTCGAGGCGCATGGCCGCATGGTCGGCGTCGAACACCCCGTTGGAGATGCCGGCGTCGAAGCCGACCCAGCCTTCCGTGCCCGACAGGCTGGTCGTCGAGGGCAGGATCCAGGCGCGGTGGGCCTGGGCCGACAGGGGGGCGGCGAAGGCGGCGATCAGGGCGACGAGGGCGGCGCCAGTCTTGAGACGGTTCATGTCTGTGGCTTCCTTTAGCGGCTGACGGCGACGGAAACGGCGCCCAGTTCAGAGGTTCCGGCGACGCGGCCGGTGTTCGGAGCGCCCCAGCGGAAGGGCACGCGCACGACCTCGCGGCCGCCCTGTTCGCGGGCGGCTTCCACGACGAGATTGTACTGGCCGGCGGCGACGCCGGAGAGGCGGGCGGCGGGAATGGTGATGGTCTGACGGCCCGGGGCGCGGGTGGCGCCGGAGACGCCGTCGGCCGGCATGCGCATGGCGCGGCCGCCCTTGCGCCACCAGGTGCGCAGGTCCTTCAGCCAGGTCTGGCCCTCGTTGTCCGGCTTCACCTGCTCGTACCAGACGGCGAGGGTGCGCACGGCGGCCTGGTCGGCCGGGTTCTCGATCCAGACGGCGACATAGGGGCGGTGATAGGCGGCGACCGGCAGGCGGGGGACCTCGATCGTCACGGTCAGGTCGGCGGCCATGGCCGGGGCGGCGACGGCGGAGGCCGCAGTGACGGCGAGGGCGGCGGCGGGCAGGAGGCGCATCGGTTCTACTCGGTCAGTGAAGGGAGGGGCGGGGAGGGATCAGTGGACGAAGATCAGGGCGATGATGACGGGGATCAGCAGACCCAGACCGACCAGGGGCCAAGTCATGGGACGGCTGCGAGAATGCAGCCAGAGAAGCGTCAGGCCGGTCAATGCGAAGACGATGCAGGCGGCGGCGAAGACGTCGATGAACCAGTACCAGACCGGTCCGGTGTTCCGGCCCTTGTGCAGATCGTTGATGTAGGCGACCCAGCCCTGGGAGGTGACTTCGTACTGGGTCTCACCCGTTGCACGGTCGATGGTCAGCCATCCGTCGCCGCCGGGCATGGCCAGGGCGACATAGACCTCGTCGGCGGTGGTTTCGGTCGGCTTGCCGCCGATATTGGCCTTGAAGGTCTGCCCGGCCCAGCGGGCCACGGCGTCCGGAACCGGCGCGGTCGCCTCCTCCGGCATCTCGGCCAGACGGGTCAGAAGCGGGGCGGGCAGGGTTCCGGTCTGGTCCGAGACCACGGGCGTCGCCTTGATCTGGGCGGCGTGGTTCAGGGTGATGCCGGTCGCGGCGAACAGGATCATCCCGGCGAGGGCCAGGCCCGCCGAAATCCAGTGCCAGCTGTGCAGTTGCTTGAGCCAGAAGGCGCGCGCCTTGTTGATCGCCGGCGGCTTGGCCTTGGCGGTCTCGGCAGTTTTGGAACGCGGGTTTGCAGCGGTTTCGGTCACGGCGTGGCTGTGCCATATCTTGCGAACGATTTGCAATAGATGCGGATGCGAAACCGATCCCCTGCGACCCTTTTCCTTGCCGGCCCAACTCTACCAGCTGAGGGTGAGGCCCGCGCGCAGGGTACGGGGCGGGCCGAAGCCGGCGATGCCGTCGGCCGTCTGCGACACCTCCACATCCTCATCGAACAGATTGTCGGCGACGGCGTAGAGGCTGACGCCATCCCGGAGAGCGAAGTCGGCGCGGGCGTCGAGCGTCAGGGCGGCGTCCAAGGTGCGGCTGTTCAGATCGTCGTCGAAGCGGGCGCTCTCGTAGCGGGCGCGGCTGGACAGGGTCAGGCGGTCGGTGGCGCGCCAGTCGATCCCGGCGGTGGCGCTCCACTCCGGCGCCTGGGCGGGCCTCAGGCCGGTCAGCTGCGGGGCCGAGGTCCCGCCGTCGAGCTCGGCGTCGGTCCAGGAGACGGCCGCGGTCAGGGTGATGCGGTCGAGACGCTGTTCGGCGTTCAGCTCGACACCGGTCGCCTCGATGGTCCCGGCGTTCTGGCGCTGGCGCAGGACGCCGCCGGCGGGGACGAAGCCGCCGCGGGGCAGGGCGGCGATGACGCCCGGCCCGGTCCCGATGGTGACATTGACGATGGCGTCCTCGATCCGGTTCCAGAACAGGGTCGCGCCGAGGGTGGTGGTCTCGCGGTCCCACGACAGTCCGGTCTCGACGCCCTGCAGCCGCTCGGGCTCCAGATCGGGGTTGGATTCGGTGATGTCGTTGCCGACCCGGAAGGGGCGGTGCAGCTCATTGATGGTGGCGGGGCGGAAGCCGGAATAGGCGGCGGCGCGGGCGGCCCAGCCGGCGCCCAGATCGCGTCGCACGGCCAGACGGGCCGAGGTGACCTCGCCGGAGCGGTCGGCATAGGTTTCGTCCAGCAGGGCGGCGCCGGTGGCGCGGTCGAGTTCCAGCCGGTGGCCGTCGGCGTTCTTCCACTGGTCCAGGCGCAGGCCGCCCGCGACCAGCCAGGGACCGCCGGTCCAGGAGCCTTCGGCATAAGCGCCGATGACGGAGGTCTCGCCCCCTGCATAACGGTCGCGGGTGAAGCGGTTCAGCGGCGCGGACCAGCTGAACCGCTCCTGGGTCTCGCCCTCGGCGTAGCGGGCGTCGGCGCCCAGCTCCCACTCCAGCCGCCCGCCGAATAGGTCGAGGGCGCTCTGGCGCAGGGCGAGATTGGCGCCCCAGCCGGTCGCGGGGGTGGCGTACTGGTCGTTGGCCGGGGTGGTGGTCGATCGGTCCGCCGCGACCGAGGCCGAAGAGTTGGAGAAATCGCTCTGTCGCCGCCAGACCTGGGCCCGCCAGCCGAGAGCACCCTTCGACGGCGTGCGGCTCAGCGTCGCCGAATAGACGTGACCGATGGCCGATGAGCGGGTGTTGAGAAGGCCCGAGCCGCGATCCTCGTCATAGGCTGAGGCGCGCAGGGACAGGGCGGTCAGGGCGTCCAGGCCGACGTCGGCGCGCAGGGCGGCGCTCTTCGTATCCAGGTCCAGCGGGGTGTCGGCGGCGCCGGCGGCAGGGCCGCGCACGGGGATATAGCCGTCCGAATGGTCGAGCAGGACCGAACCGGTGATCGCCACCCGCCCGCTCGTCAGCGTGGTCGCCGCAGCCAGCCGACGCCCGCCGTCCTCACCAACCGAGGCGTCCAGCATCCCGCCCTCGCCGTCGCGTTCGCGAAGCGCAATGACCCCGGTCAGGGCGCCGGCGCCATAGGGACCCGCCCCCGCGCCGCGCACGATGTCGAGGCTCTCAAGGCTTTCCGGCGCGACCTGGGACCAGATCACCCAGCCGCCGAACGGGTCGTTGAGGGGCACGCCGTCCAGCGTCACCAGCGTCCGCCCCGCGCCGGAGGGGGCGATGGCCCGCAGGCTGATGCCTTGCGTCGTCGGATTGGCGCCGAGACTGGAGGTGCGCCGGAACAGGGAGACGGCCGGAACCGTCGCCAGGGCCTCGTCCAGACGGGTCGATCGGTCCAGTGTCGTCTGGTCCAGACGGATCACCGAAAAGGCGGCCTCGCCCGCGGCGGGGGGCAGGCGGGCGGCGGTGACCACCACCTCGGGAAGCAGGGTGGGCTCGGGCGGCGGGGGAGGGATTTGGAACATCGAGCGTTACAATACCCGACTTCGGTCGCGGTTGCGCGGCCTCAGCTCAAGCGGCTTCAACCTGTATTTCAGGTTCGTCGGAGAGGGCCAGTCGGATGGCGTTCAGCAGGGCGTCGGCCTGGATCGGCTTCTGGGCCACGCCGTTCATGCCTGCCGTCAGATAGAGACGCTCGTCCTTCGGATCGGCGTTGGCGGTCAGGGCCAGGATGGGCAGTGTCGCTTCCGGACCGGCCAGCGACCGGATCGCCCGCGTCGCCTCGACCCCGTCCATGACCGGCATCTTGATGTCCATCAGGACCAGATCGAAGGGTTCGGCCCTGATCCGTTCGACGGCCTCCTGACCATTCTCGGCCGTGGCGGTGGTGCAGCCGAACAGCTCCAGCATCTTGCCCGCCACGAAGCGGTTGGTGGCGTTGTCGTCGACGATGAGGACGTGGAGAGTCTCGTGCGGCGTCGGCTCGGCGATCTTCTCCCGGGTGTCGCGCATCTCCGGCCCGGCCTCGGGCAGCGGGACAGTGAAGCGGAAGCGGGCCCCGCCCTGCGGCGACCGGTCGACGGCGATGGCGCCGCCCAGCCGCTCGACGATCTGGCGGCAGATGGCCAGACCCAGACCGGCGCCGGCGCCCTCACGCCCGGCCTGACCGGTGTTGAAGGGATCGAAGATGGTGGTGGCGGCGGCCTCGGACACGCCCGGGCCGCTGTCGTCGACCATCCCGGTCACGACCAGATCGCCGTCGCGCGCGGCGCTCTCGATCCGCACCTCGACCCCGCCGGCCAGGGTGAATTTCAGGGCGTTGCCGATCAGATTGTTGAACAGCTGTTTCAGCCGCATCTCGTCGCCGACAGCCCAGTCGCCTTCAGCCGTCTTGCACACGACGGACAGGGTCAGCCCCTTCTCGTCGGCGCGGGGGCTCCACAAGGCCTTCAGGTCCTCGCCGAGCCGGTTCAGATCGATCGGCGCGGTCTCGAAGCTCATCAGCCCGGCGTCAGCGCGGGACATGTCCAGGGCGTCGGTCAACAGCCGCAGCAGGTTCTGGCCGGAATCGAGGATGGTGCGGACATAGGGGCGCATCTTCGCCTGGGTCAGCTCGCGCTCCATCAGGGCGGCGACGCCCAGCACTCCGTTCAGCGGCGTGCGGATCTCATGGCTCATCACCGCCAGGAACTCGGACTTGGCGCGGCTGGAGGCGCGAGCCTCCTGCTCGGCCCGGCCCAGATCGCGAACGAGCGTGCTCATCTCTTCGGCGCGCTTGCGATGGATGACCGCGCCGGCCTGCAGCACATGGACGCCGGCGCCGACGCCGACATAGCGGCCGCCCGAGGTGACGATGAAGCCGTTCAGCAGCCCGCCGAGATCACTCGCGTCCAGGCTCTGGAACAGGACGGCGGCGTCGGTGTCGGCGTCGAGAATCCGGGGGCTTTCGTTCATCAGGCTGGAGGCCGGACGACGGGCATAGAGGGCGCGGCCGAACTCGGCGGCCATCTTCAGGGTGAAGGCGTTGCGTTCAATCAGGCCGACGGGACGGTCGTCCGCATCGACGACGGCGATGACCAGGGTATTGGGCTCTGACTGGAACCGGTCGAAGATCTGCGCGCCCGGCGTGTCCGGAGACACCGCAGCCACCGCGCTGATGAAATCCCCGATCCGGGCCATACAAAACTCCCCCTGTTCGAAGGGGCGTTTAGGGGCAGGAATTTAACGTCAGCTTTGCCGGAAATGACGGTTTTTAGATCATGTCGTGACAGGTGTTCCGGGTCCGGAATTAAAGTCGGGCCAGAAGCTCCGCCGCGAACTCCGACAGGGTGTCGTCGCGTGCGCCCATGACGATGATCCGGTCGCCGGGCTGCGCCAGTTCGACGATGCGGTCGCCGCAGGCGGCGCGGTCGTGCAGGGCCTCGGCATTGCGGCCGAGTGCGCGCACGCCGGCGGCGATGTCTTCCGATCCCACGCTGCGGTCGGTGGTGCCGCCGTAATAAACGGGCTCGGGCATGACCAGCACGTCGTCCGGACGCATCAGGCCGGCGAAGCCCTCGATGAACTCGCGCTTCATCAGCTTCAGCGGCCCAAAACCGTGCGGCTGGAACAGGATCAGCAGCCGTCCGTCGAAGGCGTGCAGGGTCTTCAGCGTCGCGGCGATCTTGTCGGGGTTGTGGGCGAAGTCGTCGATGACGGTGACGCCGTTCTTCGTGCCGACGACCTCCATGCGGCGGCGGATGCCGGCGAAGCTCTCCAGCGCCTTGACCGCCTCGTCCAGCCGCACGCCGAGCGCCCGGACAGCGCCGAGAGCCGCCAGGGCATTGGCGACATTATGGGCGCCGGGGACGTTGAGGGTCGCCTTCAGCCGCTCGCCGCTCGACCGCTCGGCCAGATCGAAGGTCATGCCGGTCGGCAGGGGCTTGAGGTCGTGAGCCGAGAGGTCGGCGTCGTCATTGCCGAGGGCGAAGGTGACGACGGCGTCGGCGCGACCCTGATCGACCAGGGTCTGGGCCAGGGCGGCGGTTTCGAGATTGTCGAGGTTGAGCACGGCCGTCTTCGCCCGGCCGGTGAAGCCGCCGAACAGGTCGCGCAACTCCTCCATCGACTTGTGATCCAGAGAGATGTTGGAGACCACGGCGACGGTCGGATCGTAGCGGGCGATGGAGCCGTCCGACTCGTCCACCTCGGCGACGAAGAGATCGGCTCCGCCGATCAGGGCGCTGGCGAAGGGATGGTCCGGGTCGGCGAAATTCTTCATCACCGCGCCGTTCATGACGGTGGGGGCGCGGCCCGCTGAATGCAGGATCCAGGCGACCATGCCGGTGATAGTCGACTTGCCGCTGGTGCCCGCGACGCCGACCGAGGTCGGGGCGGCGTTGAACAACTGGCTCAGGAGTTGCGGGCGGGTGACGATGGTCGCGCCAGCGCGTTTGGCCGCGCCGATGTCAGGGACGGTGTCCTCAATGGCGCCGGTGGCGACGACGATCTGTTCGGCCCGGGTCACGCCCGATCCGTCCTGCGGGTGCAGGGTCACGCCGTGGGCGCGCAGCCAGTCGAACTTGGCGGGGGTGCGGCCCTGATCCAGCGCCCGGTCGGAGCCTTCGATGGCGTTCCCCTGCGCCTGAACGATCATGGCCAGCGGCAGCATGCCGGAGCCGCCGATTCCGCAGAAGAAGTAGGAGACGTCGTGGGTCATCAGGTCTTAGAACAGGACTTGGCCGCAAACCGCCAGCGGGTTCGCGGCCGGAAATGAGTTTTCGGAGGCTTCGTGACGCTTGAAATCGATCCGGGCAAGACCGCCCTCGTCCTGATCGACCTTCAGGCCGGAATCCTCGCCAATACGCTCTCGCCCTACGACAGCGAGACGGTGGTCGAAAACGGCCTGACGCTCGCCCGGGCGGTCAAGGCCGCGGGCGGGACGGTGGTCGCCGTCAACGTCAGTTTCGGCCCGGGACGGATCAACGGACCGCAGGGGCTGATCGACAATCCGGTCTCCACCGATCCGGTCCCGGCCAACTATACGGAGATCGTCCCCGAGCTTCTGGCCCTCGCCGACATCACGGTCACCAAGCGGCAGTGGGGCGCGCTGCACGGCACCGAACTCGACACCCTGTTGCGTCGGCGCGGGATAGACACGGTCATCGTCGGCGGGATCGCCACCAATTTCGGCGTCGAGACCACGGTGCGCGAGGGCTGGTCGCACGGCTATTCGATGATCGTCGCCGAGGACGCATCGACCACCTTTTCGCAGGCCATGCAGGACTTTCCGATGAAGCTGGTCTTCCCCCGCATCGCCCGGGTGCGGTCGGTGACCGAGATCGTCGGGGCGCTGGGAGGATGACCATGCCGTCGTTCAAGACCTTCGGCGCGCGGGTGATGGAGATTCTGTTCGGCAGCCGTTTGACGCCGGCCGAGCAAGCGCTCGCTCGCGAAGCTGCGCCGCCGCAATGGATGAACAGGATCTACGGAGCCTCGTTGCTGGCTGCGTGCGCAGTCATCCTCTTCTGCATCGTCGCCGAACGGGGGTGGCTGCCGATCCCGGCTTCGCCGCTTATCGGAACAGTTCATGGTTTTGCGACGCTTGCCGCGCTCCTGCTGATGATGGTCTGGCAATTGCTCCTTGGACATTATCGACGTCGCGCCAAAGCCCGGATGACCCCCAAACCATGATGGCCAATACCTTCAAGATCGGCGTCGTCTGCGTCAGCTCCCGTTTCGCGAAGGAGCGGGCCGAGGCGGTCGAGGCCTGGATGGCCGAGCACCATCCGGAGGGCGACATCGCCGTCACCTTCCATCCCGCCTGCTTCATGAAGCACGGCCATTTCGCCGGCGACGACCGGGCCCGGGCCGACGCCTTTGTCGAATACGCCAACGACCCGCGCTTCGACGCCATCTGGTTCGCGCGCGGCGGTTATGGCTCCTGCCGCATCGTCGAGGACGTGATTTCGCGCCTGAACGATGTCGCCCGGACCAAGCGCTATATGGGCTATTCCGACGTCGGCACCCTGCTGGCCGGGATGTACAAGGCGGGGTTCAAACATCTGGCCCACGGGCCGATGGCCTCGGATTCGGTGCGTCATGACGAGACGGCCGAACGGGCCCTGGCCTGGCTGGTCAAGGGCGACGAGCAGGGGCTGGAGCCGTCGCTGGCCATCGATAGGAAGAAGGCCGTCGCCTTCAACCTGACCATCATCGACCAGCTGGTGGGCACGCCGCTGGAGCCCGACCTGACCGACCACGTCCTGATGATCGAGGAGGTGTCCGAGGCCCTGTATCGCGTCGACCGGATGATGTTCCACCTCACGAGCCAGCCGTCGATCCGCAAGGTCGCGGGCATCCGTCTGGGCAGGGTCTCAGACGTCACCCCCAACGATCCCGATTTCGGCCTGACCGCCCAGGAGATCGTCCGCTACTGGTGTCACCGCTCCGGCATCCCCTTCCTCGGCAAGGCGGACATCGGTCACGACGCCGACAACAAGGTTGTGCCGTTCGGTTAGTTCTCGCCCGGCAAGCGAGAATGATGCGCGGCGGACACGCCCGTGCGACGTCGTTAATCGCTGTTAAGAAACATCTATCGACACCGGCGAATTGTCAGGGCCAGATGCGGGCGATGGAGCCCTTTGGCGCACCACTGCTGACGGCCTGGACGCGTGCGGCCGCCGCCGGCGCGGTGTGGCTGGTCGTCTCGGGTTTTACGGCAGGTCCGGTTACGGCGTCGGGGGGCGCCCAACCGGTCCCGGGGATAAGGGCTGTCGAGAGCCGGAGCTTCATCACCAGCGACGGGGCCCGCCTTCATTATCTGGAGGCGGGCCCCCGACCTGACGCTATCGCTGGCGGACCACCCACCGTCGTCTTCGTGCCGGGGTGGACCATGCCGGGGTGGATTTTCGAACATCAGATCGACGCCCTGAAAGGCCGTTTCCACGTGCTGGCTCTCGACCCGCGCGGCCAGGGCGAGAGCGAGGTCACGGCCTTCGGCTACAGCTACGAACGGCGCGGGCGCGACATCGGCGAACTGATGGATCATGCGGCGCCGGGCCCGGTGGTCCTCGTCGGCTGGTCGCTGGGTGTGCTCGACAGTCTGGCCTATGTGGCGGGGCAGGGCGACGGTCGGATCGCGGGGCTCGTCCTGATCGACAACTCCGTGGGCGAGGAGCCGGCCCCGGTGGCAAGGCCGGGGACAGGCAGTCCGGCGGATCGCGCCGACCTTCCCGAGGACGAACGCCGTCGCCGCCGCGCCGCCTTCGTCGCCTCCATGTTCGCCCATGATCCGGGGGCGGACTATCGCGCCCGGCTCACCGATCAGGCCCTGAGAATGAGCCAGTCCGACGAGCGCCGCCTGCTGGCCTATGACGTTCCGCGCAGTTCCTGGCGCCAGGCCCTGCATTCGACCGGCAAGCCCGTCCTCTATGTCGTTCGGCCCCGGCTGAGGCCTCAGGGCGAGAACCTGGTCCGTACCCATGCCGACGCCCGGATGGAGGTGTTCGAGGACGCGGGCCACGCCCTGTTCGTCGATGACGCCGACCGGTTCAACGCCCTCCTGATCGGCTTTCTCGACCATCGCGTCACGGGGTCCGTGCATTGAGCGGGGTCGCGGCCAGAAGCCGGGCGGCGCTGATGCCGTTGTTCCTGATCGCGCTCGGCGTGATCGGGATCGAGAACGCCCTGACCCGCTACTTCGCCGTCGCGAAATGGTCGGAGTACGGTTACTGGATCATCTCCATCGTCATGGCGGGCTTCGCCTTGTCCGGTGTCTTCGTCGCCCTGTTCCGCGACACGGTGGCGAGGTCGGGGGTGGCGCTGAGGGCGATCCTTCCCGCGGCCATGATCCTGGCCGCCGCCTTCGGCTTCCAGATGATGACAGCCAATCCGTTCAATCCGCTGCAGCTGCAGAACCCGACCACCTGGCCGGATCAGGTCAGGAATATCGGCCTTTATTATGCGGCCCTGCTGCCCTTCTTCTTCCTCGCCGGCCTCTACATCTCCCTGATCTTCGTGCTCAATCACCGGGAGATCGGGCGGGTCTACGGCTATGATCTGATCGGCGCGGGGCTGGGATCGGCGGTGGCTCTGGGCCTGATGTTCGTCATCCATCCCTTCCTGCTGGCGCCGGTGCTCTTGATCCCGCTGGCGCTCGGGCCGTGGTTTCAGCCGGGACGCAGCCGCTGGGTCGGCGGCCTGCTGGCGCTCGCCGCGCTCGTGGGCGGGGAATATGTGCTGTTCACCGGCACGGCCCCGGCCTTCAGCGAGTTCAAGGCCATCTATGCGCCGATGAACACGCCGGGGGCCAAGGTGGTGGCGGAAATCCGCGCGCCGCGCGGCCACTATCTGCTGCTCGACGACTTCACCGAGCGGGTCGACGCTGATGTCTCGAACAACGCCGGACTGATGGGGATCGCCGGACCGCCGGCGACCTATGGCCTGTATCGCGACGGCAATCGCATCGCCTCCCTGCCCAAGGCCTTCAGCCGCGACGCCGCCTATGCCCCCAGCGCCCTCAGCGCCGCCCCCTATGTGCTCAGGCCCCATGCCGAGACACTCCTTGTCGGGCTGTCGGGTGGCTTCCGCATCGCCGAGGCCAAGGCGCTGGGCGCGACCAATATCGACGGGGTCGAGGGCGAGCCGGTGCTCAAGGACGCCCTGATCCACGGTCTCGGCCCGTCGCCGGCGATGGTCACCGATCCGAGCGTGCGGCTGCTGGACGGCGGACCGATCGCGGCGGCCTGGCGGGCAGGGCCGAACCGCTATGACGTCATCGACGTCTCGGCCGACTTCGTCGATGCGGCGCCGGCCAATGTCACCGGGGTCACGGTCGAGGCGATGCAGGCCTATCTGGCGTCGTTGCGGCCCGGGGGGATGGTGTCGATCTCGGTCTCTATTCGCGACTTCCCCGTCTATGCCCTGCGGGTGGTTTCGACGGCGCGCTCGGCCCTGCTCAGCACCGGCGTCGCCGATCCGTCCGCCCATGTGATGATCTATCGCTCGGCGTGGAATGCGCGGATCCTGATCAGTTCGACGCCTTGGGCGGCGGCCGACATCGCGGCGCTGAAGGCCTTCTGCGAAGCGCGCTCCTTCGATGTGTCCTGGGCGCCCGGGATGAATGTCGCCGCCGCCCGCGCGTCCCTGTTCAACGACCTGCCCGGCGTCTCCTTCGAGACCGGCCAGATGACCTCGACCGGCCCCGACGACGCCATCGCCAATGAGGTCGGGGCGGTGCTGGCCGGTCGCCCTTCGGCGTCGAGCGGCGCCTTCCACATCCGCCCCGCGACCCTGGATCGTCCGGCATTCTATTCCTCGCTGCGGATCGAGCACCCGCAGACCCTGATCAAGCGTCTGGAGGTCCTGCCCCAGGCCGAGATCGGGGCGCTGGTGAACGTCGCCGTGCTCGGCCAGGCCATTCTGATCGCGCTTCTGGTGCTGGCCGCGCCGGCCCTGTTCGTGCGCCGAAAGGGCATGGCCAAGGAGCCGCGCCGCCTCTGGCCGGTGATCTATTTCCCGGCGCTCGGCCTCGGCTTCCTGTTCATCGAGATCCTGCTGATCGACCGGGCCGCCTTCTATCTGAACGACTATTCCTCGGCCTTCGCCCTGGTCCTGACCTCAATGCTGATCTTCTCCGGCCTCGGCAGCATGATCGCGGGCAGGGTGGGGGCGATGCCCAAGGTGGCCTCGGCCATCGGCCTGATCGTGGTCCTGGCCTGGATCGCGGCGATGCTGATCGGCGGTGAGGACTATCTGATGCGGACGCTGGACCAGCCGCTGTGGATGCGGGCCGGGACGGTGGTTCTGGCCGCCGCTCCGGTGTCGCTGGCGCTGGGCATGCCCTTCCCCCTTGGGCTGATTTCGGTGGGTGATGGCCGGGCCCTGCCCTGGGCCTGGGGGCTGAACGGCGCCTTCTCCGTGGTCGCCACGCCTCTGGCCAATCTGATGAGCCGCGACGTCGGCTTCTCCTCTTTGCTGATCGTCGCCGCCGGCCTCTACGCCGTCGCCTTCCTCGTCCTGCCGGTCGGGGTGAAGGCGGCGCGCCCGGTCCGCAGCGCCGCGACCGAACCCGTTCCCAACCCCTCGGGCGCCGCCCCGACGCCGCTGGAGTTTCCCGCATGACCATCTCGACGACGATGGACCGTCGCGCCCTTCTGGCCGGGGCCGCCGGTCTCGCCGCCCTGCCTCTGGCCGCCTGCGACGACAAGGCGATGAAGGATGTGCAGGCGCGGCTGAACCCGACGCAGGGCAGCGCTGAAACCGCCCCGGCCCCGGCGCCGACCGCAGCCGCCCCCGCGCCCGGAACCGGCCCCGCGCCTTCCGCCGTGGTCAATGGCGTCAAGGCGGCGGCCAGCCCCTGGACCTTCGCCACCTTCCAGGCCGCCATGGAGGCCTCGGGCCGCCCAAGCGCGATCACCGAAGCCCAGTGGGCCGAAATCCAGACCCGCAAGCCGGCCGCCATCGCCCGGATCAAGACCTACCTCGAGGGCCGCTTCAACGGCGTCGCCGATCCCAATGTGCTGGCCGCCTTCGAGGCCGTGCCGCGCGAATATTTCCACTACGCCTACGCGCAGGCAGCTTCGACGGCGTACCAGGCCTATGAGGCCGATCCCAAGCCCTGGGCCATCGGCCATGGCTCGGTGCTCTCGGACTATCTAGGGCAGGCCTATATGACCCAGCTGGCGGCGCCGAAGCCGACGGATGTGACGCTGGAGATCGGCACTGGCTCGGGCTTCCAGTCCTCCCTGCTCAGCCGTGTCGTGCGCGACGCCTACACCATCGAGATTATCGAGCCGATCGGCCGGGCAGTGGACCGGATCTTCGCCCCGCTCGGCTATTCCAACGTCCACGGCAAGGTCGGCGACGGCTATTTCGGCTGGCCCGAAGTGACCGAGGGCTTCGACACCATCATGCTGACCTGCGTCGCTCAGTACGCCCCGCCCGAGCTGTTCCGCCAGCTCAAGCCCGGCGGCAAGTTGATCATCCCGATCGGCCAGCCCTTCCGCCGAGGCCAGGTCCTGTATGTCTACACCAAGGACGCCGAAGGTCGGGTCCACAGCCGCCGCGACGTTGGCGTCTTCTTCATTCCCATGACCGGGGCGATGCAGGCGCGGCCGAAGCCGGGGTGAAGACTACGCCAGCGGGTTTCAATAGCCAGTGGCGACGGATGACGGCACCCTGCTGGCATGACCCTCGACGACCTCGGTCCGCGCATCCTCATTCTCGGACCATCGAACAGCGGCAAGTCGACGCTGGCGGAGGCCATCGCCCGGGCGCGGGGGCTTGAGGCTGTGCATCTGGATCAGCTTCACCATCTGCCGGGGACCGACTGGGTTCAGCGTCCGCCGGAAGAGTTTGCGCGTCTGCACGAAGAGGCCGTCGCGGGCGAGCGCTGGGTGATGGACGGCAACTATTCGCGCCTGCTGCCGTCGCGGCTGGCGCGGGCGACGGGGGCGATCCGGATCGAGCTGCCGACGGCCGTCAGCCTGTATCGCTATGCGCGGCGCAGCTGGTTCGAGCGGGGTCGGGTGGGCGGACTGGACGGCGGGCGCGACAGCGTGAAGTGGGTGATGATCCACCACATCGCCGTCACCACCCGCCTGAACCGCAAGCGCAATCGCCTCGCCTTCGAGGGCTTCGACCTGCCGAAGATCCGGCTGGCGACGCCCGCCGCGCTGGACGCCTTCTACCGCGCCAACGGGCTCACCCGCGTTTAGGCGGCTTCGGCCTGTTCGACCGAGACGGCGTCCAGCGCCTGGACCAGATCAGCGATCAGATCGTCCTGATGCTCCAGACCCACTGACAGGCGCAGCAGGCCCTCGGTGATGCCGGCGACGACGCGGGCTTCCGGCGTCATGGCGGCATGGGTCATGGTCGCGGGGTGGGCGATCAGGCTTTCGACGCCGCCGAGGCTTTCGGCCAGGGTGAAGGTCTCCAGCGTCTCGACAAGAGTGCGGACGGCCTCAACGCCGCCGACCAGTTCGAAGCTGAGCATGGCGCCCGGGCCCTGCTGCTGGCGGGCGGCCAGGGCATGGTTCGGGTGCGACTTCAGACCCGGATAGTGGACGGCCTGCACCGCCGGATGAGCTTCCAGCAGTGCGGCGACGTGGCCGGCGGTTTCCTGCTGCCGCTCGATGCGGGTGAACAGGGTGCGGATGCCGCGCATCGTCAGATAGGCGTCGAAGGCGCCGCCGGTCACGCCGCGGCAGTTGGCCCACCAGGCCAGTTCGGTGTGATCGGCCGGATCGGCCGAGATCACGGCGCCGCCGACCACGTCGGAATGGCCGTTGATGTATTTTGTCGTCGAATGGACCACGATGTCGGCGCCCAGTTCGATCGGGCGCTGCAGGGCCGGCGACAGGAAGGTGTTGTCGGCGACCACCTTGGCGCCCACGGCATGGGCGCGCACGCAGATGTCGGCGATGTCGACGACGCGCAGCAGGGGGTTCGACGGGGTCTCGACCAGCACCAGTTTCGGGTTCAGGGCGAAGGCGGCGGCCAGGGCTTCCGGATCGCCCTGGTCGACCCACAGGACCTCGAAATGACCCTTGCGGGCGTGGGCGCAGAGCAGGCGATGGGTGCCGCCATAGCAATCATGCGGAGCGATCAGCAGGTCGCCCGGCGAGAGCAGCGACAGGGGCAGATCGACCGCGGCCATGCCGGTGGCGGTGACCACGCAGCCGGCGCCGCCTTCCAGCTCGGCCAGGGTTTCGGCCAGGACGTCGCGGGTCGGATTGCCCGAGCGGGCGTAGTCGTATTTCCGCTTCTGGTCGAAGCCGGCGAAGGAATAGTTGGATGACAGATAGAGCGGCGGCATGACCGCGCCGTGCGCCGAATCCTGATCCACGCCCGAGCGGGCGCAGATGGTGCGGATGTCTTTTGCGGTGCGGGCGGTACGGGTCACTGGTCGATATCCTTGAGGGCGGAGCGGAGGATGTCGCCGACGAGGGCGTCCTCCTTCAGGAAGGCGTCGTGGCCGTACAGGGACGGAGCCTCGACCAGACGCCACAGGGTGGGCAGGCGGGCCGCGAGTTCGCGGATGTCGTCGATCGGCACCAGTCGGTCGGAGGTGAAGCCGACCAGGGTGACGGGGGTGGTGATGGCCTCGGGCGTGACCGAATGGCGGTCCAGCGAGTCGGACATCGACAACCAGCGCGAGGGGGTGGTGTGGGTGCGGTAGGCCACGCCGCGCGCGGTCAGATATTCGCAGACCGGATAGGCCTGACCGGCGGCCAGGGGGGCGGTGGCAGCGAATCGTTCCGAGAATTCCTCGGCGGTGCGATAGGTGGTCATGGCCAGTTCGCGGGCCAGGGCGACGCCGTCCTCGGGCCGGCCGGCCTCGACTGCCAGCTTCAGGATGCGGCGCTGGATGCCGCGCCAGGCGGTGGCCTGCGGATGGGCGCGGTGGGCGGCGGAGACGACGATCAGCTGCTCGGCCCAGCGCGGGAACAGCTCGCCGAAGGCCAAGGCGATCATGCCGCCGTAGGAGCAGCCGACCACGGCGGCCACGGTCTCGGCGCCGAGGTGATCCAGCAGCAGGGCCAACAGGCGGGCCTGGTCGTGGGTGGTGATGGTGACGGCTTCGGCGCCCTCGGCGTCAGCGCCGGGGGCGTAGTCGAAGGCCAGGACCTGACAGCGGCGCAGGTCGATCGGGCCGCCGGCGGTGACGGCGTCCGACCACCAGCCCAGGCCGTTGGTCTCGGTGCGGTGGACGAAACGGCCCGCCGAGATGCCGCCGGCGACGACGACCAGGGGCGCCCCTTCGCGGCCATGGAGCCGGCCGGTGACCGTGGTCTGGTTCAGGCTCTGGCCCGACTGCAGGCGGAAATCGGCGGGGATTTCGACGCTGATGTCGACGGCGTTGCCCTGTCGGATGCGACGCAGATCCGGCACGAAGGTGCGCGGCTTGAGCTCCAGACGCGCGACATCGCCGTCCAGGGTACATTCGGGTTCGGTGGTTTCGGTATCGAAGGCCATCGTCTGCATCAGTCCCGCCCAGCAAGGACCCGATGCGGTGACAGATGGGTGGATGCGCCGCCGTTTACCGACGCTCCACTCATCTCTCGCGACCCCGAAAGGTCTCGCAGGAGTTGGCACCGTTCGGACGGAATCCGATGGTTGCCCCGACGTCAAAGGGCCTATCCCTCGGTCGGTCTTGATGAGTAATCCAACCGTGAGGCAAAACGGGGGTTCAGGTCAAGCGGAAAAATCCACCGCATACCCGCGTAACAGCTCTGCCGGTCTGCTGCCCTATACTCGCCGAAACGCGATAACGCGCAAAAAACTTCCACGATGGGGTTGACGGCGACGCAGAGGCCCGACACCCTTAGGCAACTATTTTCGCAAGGTTCACCCCGTGTCCCGTTCTGGCCTTCTCGCCATTTCGATTAGCACCGCCGCCGCAGTGACGGCGCGGACGGGCTCGCCTGCGCTCACCACCACCGGCGGTATGACCATCACCGGCCCCTCGCGGGCGGGGACAGGTTAGCGCGCGTCGGAACCGACAAGCACCAACCCAGACCCGCCCGGACCCCCGGGCGGGTTTTTTCTTGCCCCGCCGCATCACCCGATTTTCCGCACCACCACCCTGCTCCGAGATCGAAAATGTCCCACCTCTCCGTCGTTCAGAAATCCGACCCTCTCAAACCCGCCGCCGAACAGGGGGCCGCGCTCGACGTCGTGGTGCTCAAGTTCGGCTCCTCGATCCTGCGCTCACAGGCCGATGCGCCGGCGGTGGCGTCGGAGGTCTATGGCCACGTCCGCGCGGGGCGGAAGGTGGTGGCGGTGGTCTCGGCCTTCGGCGGCCAGACCGACCGGCTTCTGGCCGACGCCCGCCTGCTGGGCCTCGACCACGAGAACGATCTGCTGCCCGGCTATGTGGCGCTCGGCGAGGAACAGGCCGCCGCCCTGACGGCCATCGCCTGCGACCGGATCGGCCTGGACGCCGTTGCATTGTCCGTCCGCGAACTGGGCATCGTCGCCGAGGGATCGGCCGAACACGCCCACCCTTGCGACCTCAAGAGCGGCGCGCTTCTGAAGGCGCTGGCCGAGCATCAGGTGGTGGTGGCGCCGGGCTTCGGTGCGGTGCGGCCGGACGGCAAGGTGGCGCTGCTGGGACGCGGCGGTTCGGACATGACGGCGGTCTTCCTCGCGGCCGAGCTGGGGTTGAAGCGGGTCCGCCTGGTGAAGGATGTGGACGGTCTCTACGACCGGGACCCTGCCGCCGCCTCAGGCAAGCCGCTGCGCTATCGTCGGGCCTCGTGGGACGATGCGCGCCGTCACGGCGGCGCCCTGGTCCAGCATGACGCCATCGATCTGGGCCAGCAGCGCGGCGTGGAGATCGAGGTCGCCGGTCTGGCGCGCGCCGGCGGCACGGTGGTCGGCGACCACTCGGCGCCCCCCGGACCCTCGGTCCCCGACGCCCCGATCCGCGTCGCCATCGCCGGCTGCGGCGTGGTCGGCGGCGGGCTTCTGGCCCGGTTGCTCGGCGATCCCCGCTATCAGGTCACGGGCGTTCTGGTGCGCGATCCGAAGAAGGTGCGCGACGTGGCGGCGCCGTCGGACCTCTACACCTCGGACCGCGCGGCATTCCTCGCCGAGAAGCCCGATCTGCTGGTCGAGGCCCTGTCCGAGGGCGAGGCCGGTCACGACCTGATCCGCGAGGCCCTTCAGGCCGGGATCGACGTGGCCAGCGCCAACAAACAGGCCATCAGCCGTGATCCCGCCGGGCTTCAGGCCCTTGCCGATCAGCACAAGGCCCTGCTGGTCTATTCGGCGGCGGTCGGCGGCGGCGCCCCCATGATCGAGACCCTGCGCGCCGCGCGTCAGGCCGGTCCGGTCACCCGCTTCGAGGCCGTGCTCAACGGCACGGTCAACTTCATGCTGGACAGGCTCAGCGCCGGCGCCGATTTCGCCGACGCCCTGGCCGACGCCCGGGTGGCGGGCTTTGCGGAAGAAGATCCGTCCTCGGATCTGGAAGGCCGCGACGCCGCAGCAAAGGTGCGGCTGCTGTCCTACGAAGCCTTCGGCGAGACGCCGGGCGAGGGCACGATCACCTGCGACGTCCTGTCGGACGCCTTCAAGCCCAACGGCGCGCCCGTGCGCCAGATCGGCGCCTGCGTGAAGTCCGAGGCCGGTCTCGACGCCACGGTCCTGCTCGACCGCGAGCTTGAGGATCCGCTGTTCCTGGCCCTGCGCGGCGAACGCAATGCGCTCAAGGTCTATGGCGAGGACGGCCGGGTCTGGTCGTGCAAGGGCCGCGGCGCCGGGCGCTGGCCGACGACGGAGAGCGTGCTGGCCGACGTCGCCGATATCGTGCGCGCGCGCCACGCCGCGCTCGGGTATCATTAGGTCATGGCGGTCTTCACCCCGGTTTCGGACGATCAGGCGCGGGCCTTCGTCGGCGGCTATCCGGCCGCGGGCGAGTTCGTGTCGCTGCACGCCATCGCCGAGGGGGTGGAGAACACCAACTACCGGCTGGAGACCACCTCGGGCCGGTTCGTCCTGACCCTGTTCGAGGGACGGACCGACGCCGCCTCCCTGCCGTTCTGCCTGGGTCTGACCGACCATCTGGGCGCGGCCGGCTATCCGGCGGCGCGGCCCCTGCGTGATCGCAACGGCCAGTGGATCGGCGAGCTGAACGGTCGTCCGGCGGCGGTGGTCGAATGGCTGTCCGGCGCCTGGCTGCGGGAACCGTCGCCAGACGAGGTCGCCCGCGCCGGGGCGGCCCTGGCCCGTTTTCATCTGTCGGCCCGCCGTTTCGCCGGTCGCCGCGCCAATCCGGTCGGGCCGCTGGTCTGGAAGGTTCTGCTCGACCGGTCGGCCTCGGGCGCGGCGACGGCCGAGGACCGCCAGCTCGTCGCCGACTGCCGTCAGGCGCTGGAGCGGATCGGCGATCCGTTCACGGACGACCTGCCGTCGGGCGCGATCCACGCCGACTATTTTCCCGACAATGTCCTGTTCGAAGGCGGGCAGGTGTCGGGCGTGATCGATGTCTATTTTGGCTGCGACGGCCCCTTCGCCTATGACCTGGCGATCGCCCTGACGGCCTGGGGCTTCGACGGGGAGGGGCATGAGATCCCGGGCGCGGTCGAGGCCTTTCGGCGCGGCTATGAATCGGTGCGGCTGCTGACCTGGACCGAGGAAAAGGCCCTGCCGCTGCTCGGCGAGGCGGCGGCCCTGCGCTTCACCCTGACCCGGCTGCACGACCGGATCTTCCACGACCCGACCAAACTGGTCACGCCCAAGGACCCGGCCGCCTTCTTCCGCCGCACGGCCTACTGGCGGGTGACCGAGGCCGCCTAGGTTCCAGGCGAAATCGGACAGGGGCTCCGCAGTTCTGTGGGCTGCAATCCCACATGGCCTGTCGCGGTGCAGCCCTCTTTGCGATACTGACGTCCAAGGATGAACTGTGGTGCGGACGAGACGATGAGAAACGACTATGTCCGTGCGGCCCTCGAGACCGCCGCCGCTCTGCTGGTCATCGCTGCCTTTTCCGCACTTGTCTGGCTGTTCGCCCGCTTCCTCGGACCGATCGGAGCCTAGCGGCCCGGCCGATTCCGGATCGCAGGAGGATTCTAGGCCGCTTCCCCCCGACGCAGCCAGTCGACGACGACGTCGTGGGCCGCGCCGTCCAGATAGCCTTCCTCATTGGCGGCCAGGGGCGCGCCGCGTCCGACGAATCCGACCGGCGCCACCTCCGTGGGCGGGAAGCCGAAGCGGTCGCGGAAGGCGCGATCGAACCTGGGCCGCGAGCCGAAGCCGTAGCGCCGCCCGATGTCCTCGATATTGGCCAGGCGGCCGCCGCCGTTGATGCGCAGGTCGGCATAGGCCCGGTCCAGCCGTCGGTTCAGCACATAGGTCTGAACCCCACCCATGTCGCCGAAGGCGCGATACAGGGCGCTGCGCGACACGCCGATCGACAGGGCCACCTCATTGACGTTCAGGGTCGGGTCGGCGGCGCGGGCGTCGAACACCTGCATGGCGCGCTGGCGGATGGTGCGATGAATGCTCTCCAGATGGACCGGCGAGACCGGGCCGGAGCGACCGAGGAAGCGTTCGGCGATGACGAAAGTGGCCTCGATGGCCGCCCCGCCTTCCTCCTCGGTCAGGTCTCCAGCGACATCGACCAGGGTCTTCAGGTGAGAGGCCACCAGCCGCCCGCCGGGGCTGTTGGGGGGCAGGACCAGGCCGTGGATCTTGCGCCCCAGAAGCCAGGACGGCACCGAGGTTCGGGGTGTGACCAGGTTGATCGTGTCGATGGTGTCCGCCCTGGAGGCTGACGGGCGGGACAGATCGCGGAACTGCACGGAACCGGCCGGGGCGATGGTCTCGCGCCCGTCGCAGTCGCCCCGGGTATCGGTCAGGTTGACGATGATGCTGATGTGGTCGAGGCCCGAGCGGCGGATCTCGCTGGCGTTGCGCGTCAGGGTCTGGGGGACCGAGCGTCCGCGCGCGAAGGTCGCCGCTCCGAACCGCCAGGCCGTGGTCTGGCTGCGAAAGCCGACGCGGCCGTTATCGGCGACGCCTGAGACGTCGTAGAGCTCCGATATCGTAGCGCGATAGCTCTCATAGGCGTCCGGCTGCTTCTCGGACGAGATGGCCCAGGCGACGCTCAGCGCCTTGTCTGGCCTGGACTGATCCGGCTTGACTGAACTCTCTGACACTGTCGCTTACCGCCGATACGCCCCACACGCGATTCACCATCGGTATCCGACCTTGTTCGATTTGTCGAAAGAATCCCGTGGAGGCAGTCGGTTAGTGCCCGGCGGAGGGAAACTCCGGCTCATATCGGCGACGTCCGTCAGGCGGACAGAGCCGCATCGACGACATCCTTTGCCGCGGCCTGAACCTCGGCGAGGTGCAGAGGACCCAGGAAAGATTCCGCATAGATTTTGTAGACGTCCTCGGTGCCCGAAGGCCGTGCTGCGAACCAGGCGTTTTTCGTGACGACCTTGATGCCCCCGATGGCTTCGCCGTTTCCGGGAGCCTTGTCCAGGACATCGATGATCGGTTCACCCGCGAGCTCACGCGTGGCGATATCGTTCGGTCCGAGGGCTGTCAGGCGGGCCTTCTCCGTACGGTTCGCAGGCGCGTCCACGCGAGCGTACGCGGGAGCGCCGTACCGTTCCGTCAGCGCTTCGTAGAGCTGGCTGGGGCTCTTGCCGGTCCGAGCCTGGCTTTCGGCCGCCAGAAGTCCGAGCAGCAGGCCGTCCTTGTCGGTGGACCACACGGAGCCGTCGCGTTGCAAGAAGGAAGCGCCTGCGGACTCTTCTCCGCCGAAGCCCACGGAGCCATCAAGCAGGCCCGACACGAAATATTTGAACCCGACGGGGACCTCCAGCAAAGGCCGATCAAGCCCCTGGGCGACGCGATCCAGCATCGACGAAGAGACGAGCGTCTTGCCCAGGGCCGCGCCCGGGCTCCAGTGAGGGCGGTGAGCGAAGAGGTAGGACGCGGCCACCGACAGGAAATGGTTGGGGTTCATCAAGCCCCCGTCCGCCGTCACAATCCCGTGGCGATCGGCATCCGCGTCATTCCCGATGGCGAGATCGAAACCGGATTCGGTCGCCATCATCCGCACCACGTTCGCCATGGCGGCCGATGAGGAGCAGTCCATCCGGATCTTGCCGTCATTGTCCAACGGCATGAAGGCCCATTTCGGGTCAATGAGCGGATTGACCACCGTGAGATCCAGGCCATATCGCTCGGCGATCGCCCCCCAATAGTCGATCGCAGCCCCGCCGAGGGGATCCACGGCGATGCGGATGCCGGAAGCGCGGATCGATTCGAGATCAATCGCGCCCGGAAGATCGTCGAGGTACTGCGCGAGAAAATCGTGACGCGCGGCGTGTTGCAGCGCCTTCGAAAAGGGAACCCTGCGAACCTCGGACAGGCCACCCGCGATCAAGGCGTTGGCGCGGGCCGCGATAGCGGATGTGGCGGTGGAATCGGCCGGCCCACCAGAGGGCGGATTGTACTTGATCCCTCCGTCCCGAGGCGGATTGTGGGACGGCGTCAGAAGCACGCCGTCCGCCAGCGAACCGCCGCGACTGTTGTGGTTCAGGATCGCCCGCGACACGGCAGGCGTCGGCGTGAAGCCGTCGCGGGCGTCAATCTGCACAATGACGTCGTTTGCGACGAAGACCTCCAGAGCGCTGCGCCAGGCCGGTTCCGAAAGGCCGTGAGGGTCTCGAGCCAGATAAAGAGGACCCGTTACGCCGTGATCCTTTCTGTATTCCGCAATGGCCTGGCAGACGGCGAGGATATGATCTTCGTTGAACGCGCCATCCAGGCTGGATCCTCGATGCCCGGAGGTTCCGAAGGCGACCCGCTGTCCCGGATTATCGGCGTCAGGTTTGGTGGCGTAATAGGTTTCGACCAATGCCTCCAGATCGACCAGGTCGGAGTCTTCGGCGGGGCGTCCGGCGCGCGCGTGCATGATTTGCTATCTCGATCGATGTTCAATCTGGCGTAACGACCGTCACCGAATGTGCAAGGCGCCATCGCCCAAAGCCGTCTCCAACGTGTCGGAAGCGGCCGAATTATCTCAGTTTCTCGTTGCCGGGCGCTCGCCCGGAGCGGTTCGGGGCCTCAGCTGCGGAAACCTCTCACCGCATCCAGCGCCGCCTCGGGGGTGGCTTCGATGACGGTCAGGCGTTCGGGGCGGTCGCCCAGTGCGCGGATGACGTGGGGCGGGTCGGGATCGAAGCCGACCACAGGAACGACGTCCTTGCCGAACTTGGCGGCGTGGGCGGTCGACAGGGCGACGACGGGGCCGGATCCGTTCAGCTGACGCCGCGCCGCCGACAGGGCCACGGCGGTGTGGGGGCAGACGACCTTGCCCCAGGTTTCATAGGCATGGCCGATCTCGGCGCGGGTCGTCGCCTCGTCGACCGAGACGGCCGAAACCTCAGCGCGCAGGGCGACCAGGAGGTCGGCGGGCAGGCTGGTCTGGCCGTCGCGGGCAAAGGCTTCGAATACGGCGCGGGTGGCGGCGGGGTCGCGGCCCGAGGCCTCGAACACCAGCCGTTCGAAGTTCGACGGAGCCTGGACGTCCATGGACACCGAAGCCGTCTCCACGGCCGCGCGCCTGGCGTAGAGGCCGTCGTTGATGGCGCGGGCCAGGGCGTCGTTCTGGTTCACCGCCGCAACGAAACCCGCGACCGGCAGACCCATCTTGCGCGCCGCGATGCCGGCGAAGGCGTCGCCGAAATTGCCGGTCGGGACGACGAAGGTCGGGGCCCGGCTCTCGCCCGCCGCCTGAAGCTGCATGGCCGCGGAGACATAGTAGGGAATCTGTCCCGCCAGACGGGCCCAGTTGATCGAATTGACCGAGGAGAAGCGGCCGCGCTCGCGCAGGGATTCCTCGGACAGCAGCCCCTTCACCAGTCGCTGGCAGTCGTCGAAGTCGCCGCGGATGGCCAGGTTCAGGACGTTGTCGGCCTCGACCGTCGTCATCTGGCGGCGCTGGACGGCGGAGACACGGTCCAGCGGATGCAGGACGATCAGATCGATTCCGGCGGTGTTGGCGAAGGCGTTGACGGCGGCGGCGCCGGTGTCGCCGCTGGTCGCCGTGACCAGGGTCAGCCGCTCGCCCGAGGCGGCCAAGGCCTCCTCCGACAGGGCGGCGGCCAGTTGCATGGCCAGGTCCTTGAAGGCCGCCGTCGGGCCATGCCACAGCTCCAGCATCCACAGGTCGTCGGCCAGTTGGACGAGAGGCGTCACCGCCGGATCGTCGAAGCCGGCGACCAGTTTCTGGAGCGCCCGATCCAGCGCGCCTTCGGGCAGGGCGTCGCCGATATAGGGCGCCATCGCCGCCTTCGCGATCTCGACATAGGACTGGCCAGGCGTCGTCGCCCCGGCCGGCAGGGTCGGCCAGGCCGAGGGCATGTAGAGGCCGCCGTCGGGGGCCATGCCGCGTAGCAGGGCGTCGGCGAAATCGGTCGGGGTCGTGTCCCCACGGGTCGAGATGTAGCGGGCGGCGGCGTCGGTCATGATGGATTGGTCGTACCCAGCCCAAGCGCCGCCGTCACCCGCATTTCGCCTGAAAGCGGCGACCATATTTGCTCCCATACGGGCGCGATGCGTTTTGCGGGCTGGCGCGGGCCTCGTGAACCCGCCATGTCATGGGTCATGAGGTCGGCTGAATGAACCGAAGGGATCTTCTGATCCGGCTGGGCGCCGTGGGGGCCACGGTCGGCGCCGCCTGGTGGTTCCGCGACCATGTCCTGTGGCGTCGGCCCGACATCGTCCTGCCGCCCGAACCGGAATGGCTGCCCTTCGCCGATGATCGCGCCAATGTGCCGACCGTGGATGATGTCCGGCTGAACGGCCGGCCCGTCCGCGCCCTGATCGACAGCGGGGCCCAGTATTCGGTGATCGACCGCGACTGGGTGAAGGCGCTCGGCGCGGTCAAGACCTTCGACATGCCGGTCCTGGCTTACGGCGTCGGCGGTCAGGCCCAGATCGGCAAGGGTGTGACGCTGGATGTCGCCGTCGGCGGGACGCGCATCGACAGGCTTCGGACCGCCATCCTCGATCTCGGCCAACTGGCCTCCGACGATGGTCTAGGGACGGCGCTGATCCTGGGGCAGGACGTGCTGGGCGAGATCATCGTGGACCTCGATCCCGCCCACCGACGGGTCCGCTTCCTGCCGCGCGAGGCCTCGCCCCCGACCGAGGTCCGGCCCGTGAACGTGCATCGTGCGGGCAAGGCGCTCCGGACGACGGTGGTGGTGGAGGGAACCCGGGTCGAGGCGGTGATCGACACCGGCTCCTCCTCGCTGCTGGCGCTCAGCCGGTCGGCCGCGGCCTCGGCCGGCCTGCTGGATGGACGCGAGCGGCGTCGCGGGTCCAGCCTGGTGCTGGGCGGGTCGATGGAGTCCACTCTCGTCGAGGTCCGCAGCCTGACCTTCGCCGATCAGATCTATGAGAGCGCCGAGATCGCCATCTTCGGCGATGTCGCCCTGCCGGGCTTCCCGGACGCCCTGATCGGAATGGAGGCGTTCGTCGGCCGACGCGTCCTGCTCGACCTCGGCGGCGGGCGGATGTGGGCCTCGCGCGAGCTGGACCTGACGATCGGCGACTAGAAGCCCAGCTCGGCGCGCAGGGCGTCGGGCGTGACGCCGGAGGCGCGGATCTCACCCAGGGTCACCGACTTGTCCCGCTTGGCGTAGCGCTTGCCGTCGGGCCCCAGCAGCAGCGGGTGGTGCCGATAGACCGGGGTCGGCAGGTCGAGCAGGGCCTGCAGCACCCGCTGCACCGAAGTGACCTCGATCAGGTCCTCGCCGCGGATGACATGGGTCACCCCCTGCAGGGCGTCGTCCAGGACTGCGGCGATGATATAGCCCGCGCCGATATCCTTTCGCCCCACCACCATGTCGCCCAGCCGCTCGGGTTCGGCATGATGGATGCCCGGCCTGACCCGTTCCTCGATCCAGGTCAGGGCATGGAGATCGCCCAGCCGGTCGCGCGCCGCGCCGAGCGACAGCCGCCAAGCGAAGGCCTCGCCGTGCGCCAGCCGTTCGGCTTCCTCGGCCGCGGAGTGGGGCCCGTAGCTGAAGGCGTGGGGGTCGTTCGGATCGTCGGCATGGGGCGCAACGCCCGCCAGGGCCATCAGCTCTTTCCGCGTCCGGAAGCAGCGATAGAGGACGCCCATGTCCCGCAGCCGCTGAAGGGCTTCGTCATACTCGGCCCGGTGTTCGGATTGACGGCGCACCGGTTGCTCCCAGTCGAGCCCGAGCCAGGCCAGATCCTCCATCACGGCGGCCTCATACTCCGGGCGGCAGCGGGTGAAGTCGGTGTCCTCTATGCGCAGCAGGAACCGACCGCCGACCGCTTGCGCCGCCGACCAGGCCGTCAGGGCCGAGAAGGCATGGCCCTTGTGCAGATAGCCTGTGGGCGAGGGGGCGAAACGGGTGACGAAGACCATGGTCGGGCGTCAGGCCCGGGTCAGGGCGCCGGCCTTGAGCGCCGTCTCGACCGCCGCGTCGATGGCCTCGGTGGCGACGAAGGTGAACTGGGCGCGCAGGTCTTCGATGGCGAAATCCGGCTGGCCGAAGGCCCACTGCATGGCGACGGCGACCGGTCCGGTGAACGGCGGCGGCGGGACGGTCGTGCGCCGATAGCCCGTCAGGGGTTTGCGATGCGGCAGGCCGTAGGCCGGCGGGCGGTCGATGAGCTTCTGCTGCGCGATGGCGACCGCGCTCGCCAGACGCGGGTCCTGGGCGAGGGCGGTGAGCTTGCCTCCCAGGTCGGCCAGCTGGCGCGCAAGGGCCTCGCCGGCGTCCGCCTCCGCCGGCTCCAGCCAGGCGCGGAACGCCGGGTCCTCCAGCGCCAGCGTCTCGAGCAGGCCGAACAGGGCGCCGCCATGCAGCGGGGTTACCGAGAAGGTCACATGCAGCGAGGCGCCCGGCTGGGCCATGGCGTCGTGATACCAGCCGCGCGGCACATAGAGGACGTCGCCCGGCCTCATATGGACTTCGACCATCGGCCGCCCGCGCGTGCGCTCGAACCAGCCGATCAGCTCCTTGTCCGGCACGGGGAAGCCGACCGGGTTCTCGGCCCGGTTCTCATAGAGCCGCCACCGCTTCTCGCCCTCCACCTGGACGGCGAAGACCTCATGCAGGTCGAAATGGGTGGTGAAGGCCCTCATCCCTCCGAAGGACAGATAGGCGTTGGCGCCCACCTTGCCCGAGAAGGCGTGGCCCAGACCCTCGGACAGCGCCCTCAGTTTCGGGGTCAGGCCCTGGATGTCGTTGGCCACCAGGCTGGCGCCGCTCGACAGGAAAACCTCGACCTTGGCCGGCGCGGGCCTCAGCCGCTTTCCGGCCGGGCCGTCGGTGTCCTCGCAATAGAACTCGGGCGGAATGCCTGCGCCGTTCATGACCAGCTTCAGGGTCTCGGGCGTCCAGTTCGGGGTCTGGGACAACAGGGCGTTGAACTCGGTCCAGTCGGTCAGGGCCGCTCTCGAAGTCCCTGCCTCCGCCGGAATATGTAGCGGCTTTCGGCCATAGTAGTCGGCCAGGAACCGATCGGGGGTGATCGGATGCAGAAGTTCGTCCAGACTGTTCATCGCGCCGAACGCTAGAGCGGCCGGCGCTTCCTGTCGACCTGGCCCTGGCCCTTGATGGCTCGCCCTGCATGACCACCCCCGAAGCCATTGCCGCCGCCCGTCTCGCCCTGATCGCGGCGGATCCGACGCTCACCCGCGCCCATGCCGACGTGCCCATCTTCGACTGGCGCACCCGGATCGGCGGCTTCGAAGGCCTGTTCCGGATGATCGTCGAACAGCAGGTGTCGCTCGCCTCGGCCGCCGCCATCTGGAAACGGACCGTGGACGGGCTGGAGGGCGTCGTCACGCCCCAGGCCGTGCTGGCGCGCGACATCGAGACACTGAGGTCCTTCGGCCTGTCGGGACAGAAGGCCCGCTACGCCCATGAGATCGCCCGCGCCCAGACCGAAGGGCGGATCGACTTCGATCATCTGGGCCGGCTGTCCGACGCCGAGGCGACCGCGGCCCTGGTGGCGATCAAGGGCGTCGGCCGCTGGACCGCCGAGACCTTCCTGATGTTCTGCGAGGGCCGCACCGACGTCTTCCCGGCCGGGGACATCGCCCTGCAGGAGGCAATGCGCTGGGCAGACGGGGCCGCGCTTCGGCCCAATGAGAAACAGGCCTATATCCGGGCCGAACGCTGGGCCCCGCACCGCAGCGTGGCGGCGCATCTGCTATGGGGCTGGTATGGCGCGGTGAAGCGTGGCGAGATCGCGCTGGAAGAACTGAAGACAGGGGAGGGCGCATGACGCCGCTGGTCGACGCCGAGACCGCCAGGGTCCTCGCCGATCCGCAACGGCTCCTGTCGGTGCTGGATTTCGCGGGGGTGGCGGTGTTCGCCGCCACCGGCGCCCTGGCCGCCGCGCGCGAGAAGCACGACTTGGTCACCTTCGCCTTCTTCGCCGCCATCACCGGGGTCGGGGGCGGGACGATGCGTGACCTGCTGCTCGGCCTGCCGGTCTTCTGGGTTCAGGACTGGCGCTATGTGGGGGTCTGTATCGCGGCCTCCGTGGCCATCTGGATGATCGGTCGGCGCGACTGGCGATTCCGCGCCCTGCTGTGGCTGGATGCGATCGGCCTGGGCGCCTATGGGGTGCTGGGCGCCGCCAAGGCCGAGGCGGTCGGGGCCGCGCCCCTGATCTGTATCGTCATGGGGGCGCTGACGGCCTGTTTCGGCGGGGTGGTGCGCGACCTGCTGGCTGGCCAGCCCTCGATCCTGCTGCGGCGCGAGATCACCGTCTCGGCGGCGCTGCTGGCGGCGACGGTTTATGTGGTGCTGCGCGCCGAGGCGCTGGGGATGACGCATCTGTCGCCCTGGCCCGCGGCGATCGTCGCCGCCGTCTGCGGTTTCGGCCTGCGCGCGGGCGCCCTGCAATGGGGCTGGAGCCTGCCGGGCTTTCCGGACCGGCCCCGAAAAGCCGGGTGAGACGCGCGGCGTCATACGGATCGACCGTACGGAAATCGTGATCATTCCGCCGTCGGAACGTCATGGCGGCGTCGTCGAATCGGGCCTAGGGTGTGATCACAGATAAGGAAGGAGATCACGTCTTCAGTCCTGTCGCCTCATACCCCCCTCAGCACAGCGGGAGGGCCTGATGCAGGTCCTGACCCGACCGCCGTCCGGTTTCCCGGCTCTGGTGCTGAACGCCGATTTCCGCCCCCTGTCCTACTACCCTTTGTCGCTGTGGCCTTGGGAAGAGGCGGTGAAGGCCGTCTATCAGGACCGCGTGGACGTGGTCTCCCTCTATGACAAGGTGGTGCGCAGCCCCTCCATGGAGATGCAGCTGCCCAGCGTCATCGCTCTGAAGAGCTATGTCGATCAGGACCGCAGCCCGGCCTTCACCCGCTTCAACGTCTTCCTGCGCGACGGCTTCACCTGCCAGTATTGCAGCCAGACCACCGAGCTGACCTTCGACCATGTCATCCCCCGCTCGCAGGGCGGCCGTACGACCTGGGAGAACATCGTCGCCGCCTGCTCGCCCTGTAATCTGCGCAAGGGCGGCCGCACTCCGCGTCAGGCCCAGATGCCGATCCGCCGCGAGCCGGTGCGACCCAACGCCTGGCAGCTCCAGGACGCCGGCCGCCGCTTCCCGCCCCACTACCTCCACCAGAGCTGGCTCGACTATCTCTACTGGGACATCGAGCTGGAGCCCTAGGCCCAAGGCGCATCCCCGTGGCCGTAGGCGGAAGTTCTATTGTCCGTTGACGAGGAAGAACACTGCGCCGAACAGGCCGATGACGGCCGCCGCGACGGTCGCCCTGGACTTCAGCGCCTCTCCAAAGATCGCGAGGGTGATGAGCTGCGAGATCGTATTGACCGCGAAAAAGCCCGTCACGCTCGGGTGGTGGAGCAGGAAATACGCGCTTGCCAGAGAGCAGCAGGAGTCGATGGCCACCTTCAACGCCAGTGTCCAATGCCGCTTTTGGGAATTGATCTCACTGGTGGCCACGGGCTGGGCCGCCAAGGCTGAAACCCATGCAATGAAGACCATGAAATAGATGATGAATTTGGGGGCGTGGGCGCTAATGGCGACTGCGGCGGACAGGGTGACCGCCGAGGTGATCGTGGGGAGGGGGATCAGGGAGCTCATCTTCCTGCCGACCCCCGACCAGCGGTAGTTCACCAGAATTACCGAGTTGATCAGCAAGCCAATGATGGCGTTTCCAATACGAGAAGCAATGAAGATAAACGTCGCCGTTCCGGTGACCAGATGGGACATGGCCGTAATATAGATCGTCGGAATAACGGTGCTGGAAAAGACTCCGGTCAGCAAAACCAGAGTGTGAATAATGGCTGCTTTGTATCGACTTATACTGAATTCGATTTTTCCGCGGGTCTCGGGGGCCACGTATCGCCAGTAAAGAACGGCTGCCGTGACGATCGTGGTGACGCACCAGATTACCGCAGGCGCGATGGGCAGTATGGGCCTGGCGACAGGCACAAGGGAGACCACGAGGACTGATACAATGAGGACCGCGTTGGAGGGCAGCGTGGCTGTCGCGAGAAAGATCGGCTGTCCGGCCAAGGCGCTTCGAACGGCATAGACCCCGATGGACGAGAGCGCCGCCCCCCCCAAACCGAAGGCGGCGAATATGGTGGCGACAGTGGCGGGGGCGAGTTCCGGCGGTCCCCCATGGTCGACGTATATCCAGTAGGAACCGATCGAAAAAACGATCTGGAACAATGATGTGGCTACGGCGATTGGACGCCACAGGTTCAGGTTAGGCCGACCCAAGGCGAGAGGGTAGATGACGCCCAGGACCACGCCCGTGAACGCTCCGTTGCCTGCCTGAAGGGCGACGATATAGATGTCCGAAATTCCAAGACCCAGAAGGGTCAGCGCCAGCAAGGACAGCGCGGTGAAGCCCTGCGACGCGACGGTCGCGATGACCACCGGGCCGTATTTGGCGACCCTCGGCTTAAGTCGGTCGACCAGATTGCTCACGTATCGACGCGAGAAATACAGCAGCGGGTGGGACCTTCAGCGGCCTGCCCGGCCCGATTTCCAATGGCGACGCGTGTGAGAGCCCCAGAAAAGACGGGGCGCCTTGAGCAACTCACGAGGGTATTCTTCCGCTGGAGCAAGCAAGTCGCGTGTGGGAACAGGCTTTCCATGACGGGCCGATCTGAGAGTCTGCGTTGTGTCTTGGCATTTGGCCCGTTGCGCCACAAGGCAAACTGTAGGCGTTATGGCGAAGGTTATAAAACGAAGACGTCGCGACAGGCGGCGCACCTCAAAACGCACTGCCTAGCTGATGGTGCGGCGCGTCGTTTCGACGGTCTTGCCCATGGTCCGCGTCTGGAGCAGCTGGCGGGTGTCGCCCTCCAGCCGCAGGCCCGTCAGCACCCCGGTCGCATAGGCGCCGGTGTCGATGCCGATCCGGCGGCTGTCCGCGTGAACCGCCTCTTCCGGCGTATGGCCGTGCACGACCACCTTCTCGAACGGCGTGCGCCCGCCCAGGAAGTCGCCGCGGATCCACATCAGATCCTGTTCGGACTGTTCGGCCAGGGCAATGCCCGGACGGGCGCCGGCGTGGGCGAAGAAATAGTCACCGATCTCGTAGGACGACAGCTGGCGCGCCAGGAAGCGGCGATGGCTGTCCGGCAGGGCCGCGTTCAGATTGGCCGAAGCCTCGACCCAGCCCTCGCTATCGCCCTTCAGGGCAGGAATGGTCACGCCGTACGACAGCAGCGCCTCGCGCCCGCCGTACTCGCACCATGACGGGCCGAGTTCGGGCTCGGTCAGGAAGGCCTCAAACCGTTCCTCGTGATTGCCGCGCAGGAAATGGGTCTCGATGTCCTCGACGTCCGAAAGGCGGCACAGCAGGTCGATCACGCCCCTGGAGTCCGCGCCGCGATCGACATAGTCGCCCAGCATCACGATCATCGGCCGCGCCGGCTTCGTCGCGCGCAGGTCGTTGACGATCCCGGTCAGCAGCGGAAGCAGCAGGTCGGCGCGGCCATGCACATCGCCGACGGCCCAGACGACCGCGCCGTCCGGCACGCTCGCGGTGCGCCGGACGGCGGGTTTGGTCTTGCGGAAGAGGGAACCGATCATTGACGCCACATCGGAGCTTTCCGCCCCGTCGGCAAGTCCCACGTTCGGTGTCGCTCGCAGAGGATCAGAAGAACCTCTCGCCGATCCGGATGGTGTCGCCCGGCGCGACCTGGGTCACTGCGTTCAGCGGATAGGCCTGCTCGGCCGCCGAGTCCGTCCGCTTGATATAGACGCGACGCGTATCGGCCCGGTAGGTGAAGCCCTCGGCCGTCGCCACGGCGTTCAGCACCGTCAGGTTGTTGGTGTACGGATACTCGCCGGGCTTGTTGACCTCGCCGAGAATATAGAACGGGCGATAGTTGAGCACTTCGGCGCTCACGCGCGGCTCATTGATATATCCTTGGCGCAGCGCTTGGGCGATTTCTTCCTGGAACTGGGCGATGGTCAGGCCCGCGGCCTGGACTTCGCCGATCAGCGGCAGGGACACCTTCCCGGAACCGCCGACCAGAAACTCGCCGGTCAGGGCTTCTTCACCGAAAACGTTGACGCGCAGCTTGTCCGCCGGACCCAGCTTGTATTCCGGCACGGTGCGGACACCGGCATCCTGCAGATCCGCGACCGTCACCGGTCCGGTCACGCCGGGCGCGGGTCCACCGCCGCCGCAGCCGGCCACGCCGAGCAGCAGAACGGCGCCCAAAAACAATCCCCGAAGCCACGTCATCATCAAAACCCCTTGCTGCACCGCAACACTAGCTGATCGGTCAGCCCAGTCCAACCGCTACAAGCCCCACGCGAAACTCCTCACTCTTTCACACAAATCCATCAAGAAGATATCAATGTAACGCTTCAACGAGCGTAAGGATGTGACGACGCGGATATCGCGGTGAAGGCTTCAGACGGCTACAGGATCAAGCTTGGCGTGACGTGTGCAGGGGGCGTACTCGTCGCAGGCTTCGCCATGGCGGCTGGAGCGAGGTCTTCGTTTCAGGGCGTTCTCCGACTGTCGTTGTCCTTTTCTCGTCGACCGAAGTGTCGGAGCAGAGGCGAGGGCCGACCTGACGGCCGCCTCGCCTGACCTTCCGCTCTCCGTCGCCCTGGCCGGGAACCGGACTGCGACAGGCGCCGCGCCGATGTCGGCGGCGGCCTGGCTCTGCATCGCCTGAACGAGGTCTCGCAACAGCGCGCCGCTGGACGGTCCGGCGCTGACACAACCTACTGGAGATTGACCTTATTTTACAAGCATGGGGAGAGCTTCACTTACGAGCCCGTGCAGAAGTCTCCGAGGAGCCTTTCACGATGACTCCTGACCAGGGCAATCTCTGAACGATGGATGCAATCGATGGTTCTGCCGGGAAAAAGGCTGCAACGGTTAATGGAGTCGAGGCGGGCTCAGGCTACAGGAAGAAAAATTCGCTTTAAAGCAGTAAGTAGTGTCCGGGCGGACACAGATATCCGAATGTTGCGATGCAAAACGTCGATATAACAAGGATCGGCTTTACGAAGATGCCGCTTTTCGGCATTGTGTTTCCAATAGTTTAAGAGGGACTCCAACATGATGAAATCCATGATCTTCGCGGTGGCGTCCCGGGCGCTCGCCTCGGTCGGCGCTCTTGCCGTCGTCGCGGCTCCGGCCGTCACTCTCGCTGCTACGGTTCAAGCCGACGTCGCTGCCCTCTCGGTCAGCATCCAGGCTGCCGTGACCCAGGCCCAGTCGGCCGCCGCCGCCGCCGGTCTCACCGGCGACGCCGCCGCCGCCCAGGTCGAAGCTGCCGTGCAACAAGCCATCGCCGCCAGCGGCGCGACGCCGCAACAGGCCTTGGCCGCGCTTTCGCAAGCTCGCGCCGCCATGTCCGCCAACGGCACCCTGTCGGCCTCGAGCTCTGCGGCTCTCGGCACCGTCAGCAGCCAGGTCGCCTCGATCGGCACCTCGGGCGGCGGCGCTCCGGCCTCGGGCGGTTCGTCCGGCGGCGGCGCTCCCGTTCCCCCGCCCGCCTCTTCGGGCGGCGGCGGCGGCGGCTCGGACTACCGTCCGACCACCTAAAGACTTGCAGGGGCCTGTGGAAACACAGGCCCCCGCCACGACTACAATAAACGTTCTAAAAACTTGGGGCTCGCCTGACTTGGCGGGATAGATGATTCATGTCGATTGTTAGCAGAAGTCTGACTGTTTTGATCGCCATGGGCGCCGCCGCCCAGGCGGGCACGGCTCTCGCCCAGTCGGCGTCGTCGACCCTGGCCCAGGCCCAGGCCCAGTCCGGCGACATGTTCGCCCGCGACCGCAGCGTCGCCGTCCGCGACCGGCCCCACCCCGAGTATGAGGCCATGGGCCTGCCGATGGGCGGTTTCACCGTCTATCCGAAGCTCGACATCATCGGCGAGTACAACGACAACGTCTTCGCGACCGCCACCGGCGCCGTCGACGACGTCATCCTGCGCCTGCGCCCGGAAATCGCCGTCTCGACCGACTGGAATCGCAGCTCGATCACGGCTTACGCCCGCTCGACCATCTCGCAGTACGCCGAGTACGACTCCGAAAACACCACCGACTACGACCTGGGCGGCGCCGCGCGCCTGGACGTGTCGCGCGCCATGAACATCGTCGGCGGCGCCAGCTTCGGCCACCAGTCCGAGCCTCGCACCACGGCCAGCTCGGGCTCGCAGTCCGAAAAGCCGATCGAATACGACGTCGCCTCGGGCTACATCGCCGCCACCCGCACCTCGGGCCGCGTCAAGATGTCGGGCCGCGCCGACATCCGCGACTTCGACTATGAGGACGGCTACACCTCGGCCGGCGTCGTCGTCGACCAGGACGATCGCGACCGCACCAACACCAGCTTCACGGGCCGCGTCGACGTCGCCCTCAGCCCGGCGACCGCCCTGTTTGTCCAGGCGACCGCCAACGACCGCGACTACGACCTGCCCTCGACCCTGACGACCGCCGCCCGCGACTCCTCGGGCTACGAAATCCTGGCCGGCGCCAACTTCGAACTGGGCGCCGTGGCCCGCGGTGAAATCGCCGCCGGCTATATCGAGCAGAATTTCGACGAGAGCGTCTACAAAGACCTCAGCGGTCTGGGCGCTCGCGCCTCGCTGGAATGGTTCCCGACCCAGCTGACCACGGTCACCTTCACCGGCGCCCGCACCATTGAGGACTCGGCGATCATCGGCTCGGGCGGTTATGTCTCGACCAACCTCGCCGTCCAGGTCGATCACGAACTGCAGCGCAACGTGATCCTCAGCGGTCAGGTGACCTACGGCAACGACGACTATGACGGCATCGATCGCACCGACAAGCGCTTCGGCGCCCAGGCCAGCGCGACCTATCTGATCAACCGTCACCTCGGCGCCAGCGTCGCGGTCAGCCACTACGAGCAGAGCTCGGACGGCGCCGACAACGGCGTGAGCTTCGACATGAACAAGCTGATGGTTTCGCTGGTCACCCAGTTCTAACGGCTTATCAAGAACTAGACTGTAAAACAGCGTCCATGACTGTCAGCACCGATCCGCGCCCCGCGCCCGAGAACAACTCCTTTGGGCCCGCGGGATGGGGCGGAGGCGCGCGTGGCGCCCTGGGTCAGATCGCCCAAATCGTCGACATCCATCGGCTGATCGCGACGTTCCGTCGCCGTCTGAAGCTGTTTGCGGCGATCGCCGTCCTGGTGCTGGTCGTCACCGTCGTCGTCACGGCGCGGGCGACCCCGCTCTATACGGCGACCGCCAACCTGATGATCGACACCCGCAAGGAAAGCGTCGTCGACACCACGGCGGTTCTGTCCGGACTGAGCGCAGACACGGGCGTGGTCGACACTGAAGTCGAGGTTCTGAAATCCCGTCACCTGGCCGAGCGCGTCGTCGATGTGCTCAAGCTGCAGAACGACCCGGAATTCAATCCTGCGCTCGGAAAGCCCGGGCCGGTCAAGTCCGTGATGAACGGGGTCGCCAGCCTCTTCGGCGCCGCGGCGCCTGACGCGGCCCGCGCCCGTATGAGCCAGATCGACGCGCAGAAGGAAAAGGAAAAGGTCGTCGACATCGTCCTGGACCGGCTGTCGATCCGTCGTGCCGGCCTGACCTATGTGATGAGCGTCAGCTTCACCTCGGAAGATCCGACCAAGGCCGCCCAGATCGCCAACACCTTCGCCGACCGCTACCTGCTGGAACAGCTGGAAGCCAAGTTCGACGCGACGCGTCAGGCCAACACCTGGCTGAACGGCCGTCTGAGCGAGCTGCGCACCGAGGTTGAGCAGGCCGAGACGGCCGTCGCCCAGTACCGCGCCAGCAACAACCTGCTGAGCACGTCGGGCGCCTCCCTGACCGAACAGGAAATCTCGGCCTACAACCAGCAACTGGCCGGTGTCCGCACCCAACAGGCCGAGGCCGAGGCCCGTCTGCGCACAGCCCGCGCCCAGCTGGCCAGGGGTTCGACCGGCGAAGACGTCGGCGAGGCCCTGGGTTCGCTGGTGGTTCAGCAGCTCCGCGCCCAGCGCGCCACGGTCTCGGGCCGCGTCGCTGACCTGTCCAGCCGCTACGGCCCGCGCCACCCGGACATGCTCCGCGCCCAGCGCGAACTGGCCGACATCGACAGCCAGATCCAGGCTGAAATCCAGCGCATCATCTCCAACCTGGAAGCCCAGGCCCAGGTCTCTCGCGAGCGGACCCAGTCCATGGCCTCCAGCCTGGGCGGCGCCCGCGGCACCCTGGCCGCCAACAACGCCGCCGCCGTTCGCCTGAACGAGCTGGAGCGCAACGCCGAGTCCGTCCGGACCCTGTATCAAAGCTTCCTCGACCGCTTCAAGGAAACCAGCTCGCAGGAAGGCATCGAACAGTCCGACGCCCGTATCGTGTCGCGCGCCGCCATTCCGACCGGCCCCAGCTCGCCGAACATCGGCCTGAACCTGGCCATCGGCCTGATCCTGGCCATCGCGGCCGGCATGGCCGCCGTCGTGATCGCCGAAATGCTCGACTCGGGTGTCACCACCGGCGACGACATCGAGCGCAAGTTCCACCTGCCCCACCTGGGTTCGGTGCCGATGCTGTCCTCGGTCGCCGACGCCGTCGATCGCGACGAGACCCCGGTCGACTACATCCTCAAGCGGCCGCTCTCGAGCTTCGCCGAGGCTGTCCGCGCCCTGCGCGCCTCGATCCTCTATTCGCGGATCGGCCAGGACATCCAGGTCATCACCATGACCTCCGCCCTGCCCGCTGAAGGCAAGACGACGACCTCGCTCAGCCTGGCGCGCGTCGCCGCCCAGTCCGGCGCCCGCGTCATCCTCGTCGACTGCGACCTTCGCCGCCGCAACGTCAACCGTCTGCTGGGCGTCGAGCCCGAGGTCGGCCTGCTGGAAGTGCTGAACCGCACGACCTCGCTCGAATCCGCCATGCACCTCGACGAGCCCTCGGGCTGTATGATCCTGCCTCTGGCCAAGAACAGCTTCACGCCCAAGGACGTGTTTGGCTCGCAGGCCATGACCCAGCTGCTGACGCATCTGCGCAGCCAGTTCGACCTGGTCATCCTCGATACCGCGCCCGTCCTGGCCGTCGCCGACACCCGTGTCCTGGCCGGTCAGTCCGACGCCGTCGTCTTCCTGACCCGCTGGCGCAAGACCCCCGAGAAGGCCATCGCCACGGCGATCAAGCTGCTCGAACAGTCGGGCGCCCATGTCGCCGGTATCGCCCTGACCCAGGTCGATATGATCGCCCAGTCGCGCTACGGATACGGTGACGCCGGCTACTACTATGCGGACTACAAAAAGTACTACGCTTCCTGAGGCCTAAGCGGCGCCGTATAGTCGGGTCATGACCGACACCTCTTCCTCGCGCCGTCGCCGGCGATCCAGCACCAGCTTCGCGCCGGCGTCGACGTCGTCCGGGGGAGGCGCGGGCGGGGCGGTCGAGTGGCGGGTCTGGCTGGCCCTGGCCGGGGCTCCGGCGCTGCTGTACGGCGCGCACCTGGTGTTCGGAGCGAACCAGCCGCTGGCGGCCCTGATCCTTTCGACGCTTCTGGCCGTCAGCCTGTGCGTCGCCCTGGGCTTTCCGGCGGTCCGGCGCGGCCTGCACGACATCTCGCCCCTGACGCCGCCCGCCGTCCTGTTCGGTCTGACGGTCGCCGTCGCCCTGTGGAGCCTGACGGCTTTCGCGCCCGGCGGCCCCCACCCGATCTGGGCCTGGGCCGGGGCGCCGGGCGGCTCGATCACGGTCAACCGGCCGGCGACCCTGATCGAGATCGGCAAGCTTCTGGGCCTGGCCTGTATCTTCATGGTCGGCGCCCTGCAGTCCGCGCGTCAGAGCTGGGCCCGTTCGACCCTGCGCGTGGTCCTTGTGCTGGGCGCGATCTACGGCCTGATCTCCCTGGCGATCTTCGGGTCCGGCTCCCAGATGGTGGCGCAGCATGGCCGGCTTTCGGGCGGATTCCTGAGCGCCAACAGCGCCGCGACAGTCTTCGGCATGCTGACCGTGATCGGTCTGGCCAGCCTGTTGCGCGACTGGCGCCAGACCCGGGGCCTGGACCCGGCCAGCATGCTCGGCCGCGTCGCCATTCCCCTGGCCTGCGTGCTGATGTCCACGACCTGTCTGCTGCTGACCGCATCCCGGATGGGCGTCGTAGCCACCCTGACCGGGGCGGTCGTGCTGATGTTGTGGGAGCTTCTCGACGGCAAGACCGGTCGGTTGCCGTTGCTCATCGGCGGCGGCGTTCTGCTGGTCGTCGCCGTCGTCCTGGGGCTGGGCGGCAATGACCTTCTGTGGAGCCGGGTCGGGGACATCGGTGTCGACAAGCTGACGCGCGCGGACATCCTGTCGTCGCACTGGCAGGCCTTCCTGGACTCGCCTCTGTTCGGCTACGGCCTCGGCTCGTTCTCCGACGTGAACAGCCAGATCATGACGGACCAGAATTTCGAGGTCCTGTGGCCGGTTCGGGCCGCGCACAATGTCTATCTGCAGTGGCTGGAAGAGGCGGGCATCGTGGGCGCGGCTCCGATGTTCCTGCTGATCGCGACGGTGACCGGCGTGGCCGTCTGGCGGACGTTCACCCTTCGCAAGGGTCAGACCCTGCTGCGCGGGTTGATCGCGGCCAGTGTGGTGATCCTGGTTCACGGCACCGTCGACTTCGCCCTGCAGGTGCCGTCGATCGCCGCCTTCTGGGCGTTCCTGCTGGGCTGTCAGTTCAGTTTCGGACGCCGCTGAGGCCCGGCCGCGTCGACGAGCGGGTCAGCGTCCCAAGATAGGGACGCGCTGCGGGCGCCGGGAAACGCCACGATAAGACAATCGGCTACAAGAAAGGTCGCGGCTGTTGGGCCGGGTCCGGCGTTGCCGATCCGGCGCGACGGTCCAAGGCGGCGGGGCGCATTTTCCGTCCGGTCGCGCGATCGCCGTTCGATGAGGTCAACTCATCGAAACGAAACAGGTTTCTGGCACGAACCTTGAATGTCCCGGGGGAAAAGGCGGGATCACGATCAAATCATGCTGCGACGCAACATATGGCTCGCGCTCTTCGCGAGACGCTGTTACGGATTGTAAAATGCTGCAGGGCATCGGGGGTTGAAATTGGCTGAGGTAAAGGGTGGATCCGCCGATGAGGCAGGTCCGGTCATATTGATGCGACCGCGCCGGTTCGGAGACGACCGGGGCTGGTTCATGGAAACCTATTCCGAGGCCGCCGCCGCGGCCGCCGGGATCACGGACCGTTTCGTTCAGGACAACCAGTCGTTTTCCGCCTTCGAAGGCACGATCCGCGGCATCCATTTCCAGAAGGGGCCGCACGCCCAGGCCAAACTGGTCCGCTGCGTGCGCGGCGCCATCCTCGATTATGCCGTCGATCTGCGTCGCGGATCGCCGACCTACGGCCAGCACGTCGCGGCGAAGCTGACGGCCGAGGGCGGCGAACAGCTCTATGTGCCGGTCGGCTTCGGCCACGCCTTCGTCACCCTGGGGCCGGACGTGGAGGTCGCCTACAAGGTGACCGACGTCTATGCGCCCGACTGCGACGGCGGCATCCTGTGGTCGTGCCCGACCATCGGGATCGACTGGCCGCTGCCCGCTTCCGGCCCGACCCTGTCCGACAAGGACAAGTTTCTGCCGACCCTGGCCGAGTTCGACAGCCCGTTCGACTACGACGGCCGTCCGCTCACGCCCCTGCCCGTTCTCTGAGGAAAGCCGACATGCGTATTCTGGTCACCGGCGGCGCCGGCTTCATCGGGTCAGCCCTGGTCCGTCGCCTGATCGAACACACCGACCACGAGGTCCTGGTGTTCGACAAACTGACCTATGCCGGCGTGCTCAGCTCGCTGGAGCCGGTGGCGGCCAGCAACCGCTACAGCTTCGTCCAGGCCGACATCTGCGACGCCGAGGCGGTGTCGAAGGCTCTGTCCAGCTTCAAGCCCGACGTGGTCGCCCACCTGGCCGCCGAGAGCCACGTCGATCGTTCGATCGACGGCCCCGGGGCCTTCATCCAGACGAACATGGTCGGCACCTTCGTGATGCTGAACCAGACGCTGGGCTACTGGCGCGGCCTGCCCGAGGCGGAGAAGGCGGCGTTCCGCTTCCACCATATCTCGACCGACGAGGTGTTCGGCTCACTGGGCGAGGACGGCTTCTTCACCGAGACGACGCCGTATGATCCGCGCTCGCCCTATTCGGCGTCCAAGGCCGGGTCCGACCACCTGGTCCGCGCCTGGGGTCACACCTATGGCCTGCCGGTTCTGGTGACCAACTGCTCGAACAACTACGGCCCCTATCATTTCCCCGAGAAGCTGATCCCGCTGATCATCATCCGTGCGCTGAACGGCGAGCCCCTGCCGGTCTATGGCGACGGCTCCAATGTGCGCGACTGGCTGTTCGTCGATGATCACGCCCGCGCCCTGCAGGCGGTGTTCGAGACCGGCACGCCCGGCGAGACCTACAACGTCGGCGGCAATGCCGAGCGCAAGAACATCACGGTCGTGACCACCATCTGCGGCATCCTCGACCGCCTGCGTCCGCGGGCGGACGGCAAGGCCTATGCCGACCAGATCACCTATGTTACCGATCGTCCGGGCCACGATCATCGCTACGCCATCGACGCCTCCAAGATCCGCTCGGATCTGGACTGGACCCCTTCGGTGACCTTCGAGCAGGGCATCGAAACGACGGTCGCCTGGTATCTGGAGAACCAGTCCTGGTGGCAGGACATTCTCGACGCCCGTTATTCGACCCAGCGTCTCGGCGTCGCAAATGGCTGATCCGGTCCATATCCTGATCACCGGCGGGGCCGGTCAGGTGGGGCTGGAGCTGCTGGCCGCCGACTGGCCCGCCGATGTCGTGCTGCACGCCCCGACGCGGGCGGAACTGGACTTGGGCGACATCGTCTCGGTGCGCGCGGCCTTCGACGCAACCCCCTTCGCGGCGGTGATCAACTCCGGCGCCTATACGGCCGTGGACAAGGCCGAGACCGACGTCGCGGCCGCCTTCGCCGCCAACGCCATGGGCCCGGCCATCCTGGCCGAGGTCACGCGCGCGGCCGGGGTTCCGCTGATCCAGGTCTCGACGGACTATGTCTTCGACGGCTCCAAAGCCGGCGCCTATGTCGAGGGCGATCCCGTCGCCCCCCTGGGCGTCTACGGCGCCTCGAAACTGGCGGGTGAACTGGCGGTGCGGACAGGTAATCCGCGCTCGGTCGTGCTGCGCACCGCCTGGGTGCTCAGCGTCCACCGCGCCAACTTCCTCAAGACCATGCTGCGGTTGGCGGCGGACCGGCCGCAGATGCGGGTCGTCGGCGACCAGACCGGCTGTCCGACCTCGGCGCGCGACATCGCCGCGACCCTGAAGACCATCGCCCTGAGGATGATCGCCGACGCCGAAGCGCCGACCGGCGTCTATCATTTCGTCAACGCCGGCGAGACCACCTGGGCCGGCCTGGCTGGCGAGATCTACGCCCTGAGCGCGGCCGCGGGCGGTCCGTCCGCCACGGTGGAGGCCATCACCACCGCCGACTATCCGACGCCCGCCAGACGCCCCGGCAACTCCGTGCTGTCGACGGCCGCCCTGACCCGCGACTACGGCATCGCGCCTCGCCCCTGGCAGGCCGCGGTCGCCGAAATCGTCACCCAGCTCCACGCCGAAAGGACCGCCGCATGAAGGGTATCATCCTGGCCGGAGGATCCGGCACCCGCCTGCATCCGATGACCCTGGTCACGTCCAAGCAGCTGATGCCGATCTACGACAAGCCGATGATCTATTATCCGCTGTCGACCCTGATGCTGGCCGGCATCCGCGAGGTGCTGATCATCTCCACCCCGCGCGACGTGCCCAGCTTCCAGGCCCTGCTCGGCGACGGATCGCAATGGGGGATGGAAATCCAGTACGCCGTCCAGCCCAGCCCGGACGGCCTGGCCCAGGCCTATATCATCGGCGCGGACTTCGTCGGCGACAGCCCTTCGGCCCTGATCCTGGGCGACAACATCTACTACGGTCACGGCATCACGGACCTGTTCACCTCGGCCATGAGCCGGCCGGACGGCGCCACGGTCTTCGCCTATCACGTCACCGATCCGGAGCGTTACGGCGTGGTCGAGTTCGACAAGACCATGCGCGCCCTGTCGATCGAGGAGAAGCCCGCCGAGCCCAAGTCGAACTGGGCGGTCACGGGCCTGTATTTCTACGACTCGGACGTGGTCGAGATCGCCCGCGACCTGAAGCCTTCGGCCCGCGGCGAGCTGGAGATCACCGATGTGAACCGCATCTATCTGGAACGCGGCAAGCTGTCGGTCGAGATCATGGGCCGGGGCTACGCCTGGCTCGACACCGGCACGCCCGACAGCCTGATCGACGCGGCGGAGTTCGTGCGCACGCTCGAGAAGCGCCAGGGGTTCAAGATCGCGGCCCCGGAAGAGGTCGCGTTCAACAAGGGCTTCATCGACGCCAACCAGCTCGAGGCCCTGGCCGCCAAGCTCGGCAAGTCCACCTACGGCGCCTATCTGCGCGACAATGTCCTGGCCGCCGCGGGGGCGAAATAGTGCCTGTGGGGCGATCACTCTACATCCTGGGCACGCGCGGCGTTCCGGCCGCTCACGGCGGGTTCGAAACCTTCGCGCAGCGCTTCGCCTTGCACATGCGCGACAACGGCTGGGCTGTAACCGTTTACTGCCAGGCGGATACCGGACCGGCGGGGCCGACGATCGACGAATGGGAGGGCATTCGCCGCGTCACCTTCGTCGCGGACGCGGGCGCTGTCGGCACCATGAAGTTCGACTGGGCCTGCACCCGCCATGCGATGAAGGAGCGCGGGGTTATGCTCGTGCTCGGCTACAATACCGCGGCCTTCAGCGCCCTCCTTCGCTTCACCGGAAATCCTGTCCTGATGAACATGGACGGCATCGAGTGGAAGCGCGCCAAATGGCCGTGGCACGGACGCATCTGGCTGTATCTGAACGAATGGATAGGCGCTCTGACGTCCGTAAAGTTGGTGGCGGATCACCCGGAAATCGCGCGCCACCTGAAGCGGCGCCGACGCGCTGCGGACATCGTCATGATTCCCTACGGCGCCGATCCGATCCTGGAGGCCCCGGAAGAGCCTGTCCGCGCCCTGGGCGTCGAGCCGGGCCGTTATCTGATTTCTATCGGCCGCATCGAACCGGAAAACAACATCCTGACGATGGTCCAGGCGTTCGCCGCCAAGCCCCGCGACATCGGGTTCGTCTGCTTGGGCAAGCTGGAGCCCGACAAGAATCCTTATCATGCGGCCGTGATCGCCGCCGGCGCCGGCCGAGTTCTGTTCCCGGGCGCCATCTACGACCAGACCGTGGTCCAGTCTCTGCGTTTCCACGCCGCCGCCTATTGTCATGGCCATAGTGTCGGTGGGACCAACCCGTCCCTGGTTGAGGCGCTGGGCGCCGGAAACGCGGTCGTCGGGCACGACAATCCCTACAACCGCTGGGTCGCCGGCCCCGGTCAGTTCTATTTCGGCGACATGGGCCAGTGCTCGGCCGCGTTCGATCGGATCGAAGTGGGCGGCGAGATGCTGAATCAGGCGAGGGAAAGCGCCAAGGCGCAGTTTCTCGACAATTTCCAATGGCCGCCGATTTTGCAGAAATACGCTGGCCTGTGCAGCGCGCCGCAGGGCTCCTGAGATGATCTCGTCCCAAACACACCGTAACGTCGGAGGCAACAATGATCAGGTTTGAACGATTGGCCGCTGAGGCTGACGCGCTCTCCGAGCAGTTCCAGACCGCCAAGCCGTTTCGCTACGTCGTCATTGATGACTTCTGCGACGCGAGCAAGCTGGAGGCCCTGCTCGCTCAAATCCCGTCGCCCGAAGATGGAAGCATCAACAAGAGCCGGGACTATGTGTTCGCCAGGAACAAGTTCGAGAAATCGAACTTCCGCGAAATCGGCCCCCTGTTCGACGAGATCTATCTCGACCTGATGTCGGACCGATTCAAGGAATTGCTCCAGAAGATCGTGTCACGGCCCACCTGGATCGACCCCGAATTTCACGGCGGCGGAATCCACCAGGGCGGCGAAGGCAGCTTTCTGGACATGCACGTCGATTTTTCACACCACCCGGAAAACCCCACTTGGGAACGGGAGCTGAATATTCTTTTGTATCTCAATCGGGACTGGCTCCCCGAACACGGGGGCTGCCTCAACCTGCGGCACATTCATACCGGCGAGGCGACCCAGGTCGAGCCGCTCTTCAACCGTTGCGTCATCATGGAGACGAAGGCTCACACCCTGCACGGCTACGACCGGCTGAACTTCCCGAAAGGGATGTTCCGCCGCTCCATCGCGACCTATGCCTACGTGCCTGCCGAAACGGGCGCGAAAGGACGTTCGACGACCTGGTTCCCGGAAGACGCCTCGCCGCTCAAGCGCCTGCTCGGCAAGAGCTGGCCGCAGCTTGTCGCGATCAAGACCAAGATCCTCGGAAGCGCCACCAGCAAGAACAAGTGATTTTGTCCGACTTTCACAGACCCGCGCAGGAGGGTGTCGCGCAATCGACAGCCCCCGCCCTAGGCGCCTTGATTGACAGGTTCATTCTGTCGTCGTCCCCGGCTGTGCGCATTCGGAGCGAGGGCGTGCGCTCGGGCGGCGCGGGGCTGGAAACAGGTCTGGAGCGAATGGCGTGCGGATAGCCCTGGCGCACAAATTCTATCATCTGGCCGGCGGCGCCGAAGTCTTCTTCCGGGAGACGGAACGGGTGCTTCGCGATCAGGGGCACGAGACCCTGATGATCGCGAGCGGCGAGGATCACGTGCGCGAAGGTGCGGACAATGTCTTGTTGCTTGACGCCCCGGACTACGACAGTCCCAGCGTCCTGACCAAGATGCGCAGCCTGCCGTCGGCCATCTACGACCGGGGCAAGAAGGCCGAGGTCAAGGCCGCGCTTGAGGCGTTCCGGCCCGATGTATTCCACGCGTTCGGCGTCAATGTCCAACTGACGCCGTCCGTCGTGGTCGCCGCGGATGAACTGGGCCTGCCGATCGTTGGTACGTTCAACGATTACAAACACATATGTCCGAACTACAAGCTGTTCCACCACGGCCGGATCTGCATGGACTGCAAGCCGCGGCGCTTCTACGAACCGGTCCTGAACCGGTGTTCCAAGGACAATCTGGCCCTGTCCGTGGCCGGATCGATCGAGGCCTACGCCCACCAGGCGCTGCGGATCTACGACCGCTTCGATCACTTCACCTTCTCCAGCAAATTCCTGGCCCGCACGACCCAGTCCTTCTGGGCCGATCGGGATGTTTCTTGGTCCCATCTGCGCAATCCCTTCCCGTCGGCCGCCTATGAGGCCCAGGACGAATACGCGCCGTACGGGCTCTATTTCGGCCGCCTCATCGAGGAGAAGGGCGTCGACCGGCTGATCCGGGCGGCGGCCCTGCTGGACGGGTTTCCGATCAAGATCGTCGGGGACGGTCCGGACACCGAGGCGCTCAAGGCCCTGGCCGTGGAGGTCGGAGCCGACAACGTCGAGTTCCTCGGCGCCAAATGGGGGGCGGAACTGGATGAGGTCTTGCGTCTCGCCCGGTTCGTGGTCGTGCCGTCGATCTGGCACGAGAACTTCCCCTATGTGATCAACCAGTCCTTCGCCTACGCCCGGCCGGTAATCGGCTCCGATCGTGGCGGCATCACCGAACTGGTCGAACATGGCCAGCGCGGCCTGATCTTCGATCCCGACAACATCCAGGAACTGGCCGACCAGATGCGGGTCCTCGTCGCCGACGAAGACAAGGCGCGCCGGTTCGGCCAGGCCGCCAAGGTCTGGTCCGACCAACTGTTTACCGACCAGATCGCCTATGCCGATCTGATGTCCGCCTATGAGCAAGCCCATGAAAATCGTCGTCGCAGGCGGTAACGGTTTCATCGGCGGCCATTTCGTCGCCCGCGCGATTGCGCGCGGGCACGAGGTGACGGTCTGCGCGCGCTCGCCCCGCGATCGCCTCGACGCCCCGCGCCCGCATGCGGTGATCACGGGCGGACTCGAACAACTGGTTGACGAGTTCGACCGGTACGCCGACGCCGACGTGATCTGCCATTTCGCCTCGTCCACCGTTCCCGCGACCTCCAACGCCGATCCGGCGCGCGACATCACCGACAATCTGGTCCAGACGGTCCGCCTGCTGGACGCCATGCGTGACAGTGGCTGCAAGCGCATCGTCTATCTGTCGTCCGGCGGCGCGGTGTACGGCGTTCCGAAATATTCGCCGATCGACGAAGACCATCCGCAAAATCCGATCAGCTCCTACGGCATCGTCAAGAGCGCGGTGGAACGCTACCTCGCCCTCTATTCGGCGAGCGGCGGGCTTTCCGCCGCCGTAGTCCGGCCCGCCAACCCCTATGGCCCCGGCCAGAACCCGGCAGGCCAGATCGGTGCGGTCCCGGTCTTCCTGGGCGCGGCGAGGGAGGGGCGGCCGATCACCCTGTACGGGGACGGATCGACCGTTCGCGACTTCGTCTACATCGACGATCTGACGGACCTCCTGACCCGGATCGTGGAAAGCGACGTCACCGGCGTGTTCAACTGTGGCGGCGGCGGGGAAGGGACATCCCTGGCCGACCTGATCGCGACTGTGGAAGCTGTGACGGGCCGGCCCCTCGCCGTGACGCGACTGCCGGCGCGCGCCTTCGATCCGCCCCTGATCGTGCTCGACAACGCGCGGGCCAGCGGCCTCGACTGGCGGCCGACCGTCTCCCTCGAGGAGGGTGTGCGGCGGACCTGGCGCGCCATGCAGGGCGAGGCGTCGCAATGACGTCGGCGTCGCTTCCCACGGTCGACATCGCCCTGGCGACCTACAACGGCGAGCGCTTCCTCGCACCTTTCCTGGACTCCCTGGTCGCCCAGACCCACGAAAAGATCGTACTGGTCGTTTCGGACGACGGCTCAACCGACCGGACCGCCGAAATCCTGGAGTCCTATCGCGACCGGCTGGAGATTCGCTTTCTGGGGTCGGCGCGGCGGGGCGTGGTCGGGAATTTCGAACGGGCCCTGGCCGGCTGCGACGCGGACTATGTCGTTCTCGCGGATCAGGACGACATCTGGCGCGCCGACAAGATCGAACGCCTGGTGGCCACGGCGATGGAAGTCGAGCGCGTGACCGGCCGCGACCAGCCCGTCCTGGTCTTTTCCGATCTCGGCCTGGTGACCGAGACCCTGGAGGTGATCGCCCCCTCCTTCTTCGACGCGACCTTGAAGTCGATCGAGGCGCGGACCCTGACGGATTTCGCGCTCGACAACCATGCGCCCGGCTGCTGCACCCTGGCGAACCGGACGCTGCTCGATCTGGCCCTGCCGTTTCCCGAGGTCACCATCCACGACTGGTGGATCAACCTGCTGGCGGCGGCGGCGGGCACGGTCGCCGCCTGTCCGGAGAGCCTGGTCGACTATCGCCAGCATGGCGGCAATGCGATCGGAATCGGCAGCGCCGCCGCCAGCGACGCGTCCAAGCTGAGGGCGGTTCTGACCCGGCCATGGGCCTTCATCGGTTCACGGATCGCGAACGCCCGCAAACGGGCGGACGTCGCCCGCACCCAGCTGGCGGCGCTCAGGCTGCGGCTGAACGAAAGAGGGCGGTCTGTAGCAAGCCGTGATGTCGATCCGCTGATGCGATCTGGTATGGCTGAGCTGTCCAAGATCTTCGCCGGAGCCCGTCCGGGCCTGCGACGCTTCGACCTCGCCCTGACCCTCTTCTTTCTTGGCCGGCGCAATCGGTCGGCCCTTCCTGCAATCGAGACCCGCGATGCCTCAGACGCCTGAAATTCGGATCGGACTTCTCTGGCATGCGTTCGGCTGGCCCAATCTGGGCGTGGACGCGCTCAGCCGTTCGAACGTGGCCTTGCTGCGCGACGCCTGCCAACAGGCCGGTCTGACGCCGCGGTTCGTGTTGCTGGGCAAGCCGGGAACGGATGCGCCCTCGGAGCCGGATATCGAACAGGCGCCCTATCTGCGCATCGGCAACCTGGTGACCGGTCGGGCGGGGCCTTATTTCGCGGCGCTGCGCACGTGCGACATCGTCGTCGACATCTGCGCCGGCGACGGTTTCACCGACATCTACGGCGCCTTCCAGCTGGCCTTGCATTCGATGACCAAGGTCGCGGCGATCCGCAGCGGACGACCCGTGGTCCTGGCGCCCCAGACGATCGGCCCGTTCCGTTACGGCTGGAGCCAGGCGATCGCCAAATGGATCATCAACCGCAGCCGTCTGGTCTTCACCCGGGATTCGATCTCGACCAAGGCCCTGGCGGAATTGGGGGCCCGGACCGAGGCGCGCGAGGTGATCGACGTCGCCTTCCACCTGCCGTTCACCCGGCCGCAGCATGACGACGGTGTCCTGCGGATCGGCATCAATGTCTCGGGCCTGCTGCACTACCACGCCGATCGCTTCCAGCTGACCATCGACCACCGGGCCCTGCTGGAGAGTTTCACCGAGCGGATGCTGGCGCGCCCGAACACCGAGGTGTGGTTCGTGTCTCACGTGCTGCACGACGAGGCGTCGACCGAATACGACGACGACGCCGTGACCGTCTTCGCCCAGAAATATCCCGCGGCCCATGCCGCGCCGAAATTCCGCAACTCGGTCGAGGCCAAGTCCTTCATCGCCGGGATGGACTTCTTCACCGGCGGCCGGATGCACGCCTGTATCGGCGCCTTCTCGTCAGGCGTTCCCGTGGTGCCGATCGCCTACAGCCGCAAGTTCAACGGCCTGTTCGAGACCCTGGGCTATACCGACTATATCGACGGACGGGTCGCGGACACGGCGACGGCCCTGGAGCAACTGGTCCAGGGCGTCGAGAACCGCGCCGTCCTGGCCGAGAAGATCCAGAACGGTCTCGCAATCGCCCGCACCCGGCTGGGCGCCTATCGTGATGCGATGGCGACCCTGGTCGCCCAGACGATGGGACGCCCGGCCTAGGCCGGGGCAGGGCCGGGCCAGGACGGGGCGCACAGGATGTTCAACAGACTGGCCATGGCGGGCTCGGTGCTGATCCGCATGGGGGCGGGGCTGGTCGCGTTCATCCTGATCGCACGGGGTCTCGGCCCGGAGGCCTACGGTCTGGTCGCCACCGTCTTCGCCTATGCGACCCTGGTGTCGCTGGTGACGGACTTCGGCTTCGGCTCGAAGGCGCTTCGGGACATCGCCGCCGAGCCGGAACGCGGCGGCGCCATTCTCAACGCCTGCCTTAATCTCAAGGCGGTTCTGACGCTGGCCGCCATGGTCATTGGGGGCATCGCTATCTGGCTGGCCCCCAAGCCGCCGGGAACGGGTCTTCCCATGGCGATGCTGGGCGCCGCTGTCCTCATCGGCGCCATCGGCGACCTCGCCCTGACGGCCTATCGGGCGACGGGGAAGTATCGCTCCGAACTCTGGCTGACGGCCTGGACAGCGGCCCTCCATGTCGCGGTCGTGGGGTGGGTCGCTCTGAGCCATGCGGGCCTGCCGATCCTGGGTATCGCCTTCCTTGCGTCGCGATCCTTCTACGCCGTTCTGGCTGTGGTCGGGGCGGAACGCCTCTTCGCGGGCTACAGGCTGAGCGTGCAGCCGCTGGTCCATGTCTGGACCAGTATGAAGAGCGCCTGGAGCTGGGGCGTCGACAACATGCTGGGCTATCTGAACGTCCAGATCGACAGTTTGCTGGTCGCCAGCCTGTTCAGCCTTCACCTCGCCGGCATCTATCAGGGAGGCAACCGCTTCGTGCAGGCGGGGTTCGCGGTCGTCATCGCCTTGGCGGCGATCCACATTCCGCGCATCACGCGCGAGATCAAGGACGGCGGTCCGCGCCTCTCCCGGCCCGAACTGCTGATGAACCTGGAGTTCACCGCCATCGGAGTTCTCGGGGCCATCGGACTGGCCTTTGTGGCGCCTCCGGTGACCCTGTTTCTGCTCGGCGAGGACTACGCCCAGATGGGCCCGCTATGGCCCGGGTTCGCGGTGTTCTTCCTGGCCCGGGCGATTGCGGCCGGTATCGGCGTGTCTCTGGTCAGCATCGGCGTTCCAATCTGGCGGATCGTGGGTCAGGTGCTGGGGCTGTCGGTCACCTTCTGCGCGATCCTGCTGGTTCGGCGCTATTGGGGCATCAACGGGGTTCCCTGGGCGATGGCGGCGGGCGCCGCCACCACCCTGACGATCTATGGCCTGGTCCGTCTGAACTATGCGCGGGGGGCGGGTCTTTTCGGGACGACTGGCGTCCGAAGCGCTGATACCTGAATCAAGATAGCCGTGGCGGGGTCCGTATCAATGTCATTCATCAGCTATATGAAAAACATCGCAAGAACGGGAAAGCGCATAGTCTTTGATGCGCCTGCCGCTGCGAAAAATTCTTCCTACGACTTCTTCGACTATGTTTGCAATTCTTCGCTCATAAGCGGAGTTTCGGATCAGGAAACGTTGGTGTCGGTCATCACCATCATGACCCACAATATCGAGAAGGGGCTTTCGATGCCGTCCCCGCGGCCGGGCTACGGCGCGCGCAACATCGGTCCCCTGATCCGCCGGTGCCACGAATACATCGCCCTGTTCGGCGTCGACGATACGATAGCCCGCGCCCAGGGCGTGCTCGCGGCCTATGTGCGCTTCAACGGCACGGTGGGCTGTACCGACTATCCGTTCGCGGCGGAGATCGACCGTCTGCTGCAGGTGAGTTCCGACAATGCCCGGGGCGGGCTGAAGCGGGTCGCCCGCGATGAGGTCGCCGCCGTCGGAAAACTGGTGCCAGACGCCTTCTTCGAAGGACGGTCCAGCGTGCGTGTGTTCGACAGCGCTCCGGTCGATGACAGCCAGATCACCACGGCCATCCGGCTGGCTCAGAAGTCGCCGAGCGTCTGCAATCGCCAGTCGGGCTACGTCTATGTTTTCCGCGACAAGGCCGATATCGCCGACGCCCTGGCGATCCAGGCCGGCGCCAACGGCTTTTCGCAGAATGTCCCGACGCTGCTGGTCATCACGATGCGGACCAAGAATTTCTTCGGGCCGGAGCGAAATCAACGGTGGGTCGACGGCGGCCTGTTCGCCATGTCCCTGATCCTCGGCCTGCACCGCGAAGGGCTGGCGACCTGTTGCCTCAACTGGTCCAAGCCCGGCGCAGTCGACAAGAAGCTGAAGCAGAGGCTGAACATTCCGCGGGACCGGTCGATCATCTTCCTTCTGGCGGTCGGCCACTATCCGGAGACGGTCGAGGTCGCCCAGTCGGCGAAGCGTCCCCTGTCGGATATGTACGAGTTCCGCTAGGCGCTGCCGGCCTAGCGGGTCCAGAGGCCTGCGTCGGCGCTCAGGTCGATCGTGGTGGGCGTTCCTGGCTGCGCGGTCCCGATCCGCCCTCCGATAACCGCGCGGCCGCCCACTGGGTTATAGGCCGAGCCGGTGTTGTCGAGCCGGACATCCCGCACCCGGGCCGGATTTCCGGCGCCGCTGTCTTCGACGACGGACCGGTCGGAGGTCGTCACCAAGGATATCCCGCGCCCCCATATCCCGTGCCCGTAGGATCGGACGATGGTGCCGTCCCACGCCAGATCGGGATAGTCGTGGGTGTTGGTGGCCAGCAGCACCGCGCCGTGCTGGCCCGCGTCCTCGCTGAGGCCGTCGACGACCTCGACGGCGCCATAGCCGAAGACCAGAAGGTTCGAACCATAGGCCGTGGTCCGGTTGGGGCGGATCCGGGGACGCCGGGTGCGCCGGATGCGCGGGGAGACGAGCTTCACGCCCCGGGCCGTGGCGATGATGCCGATGTTGTAGTTGTCGTGCACATCGGCTCCGGTGATCACTGTGTGACTGTCGCGCCCGGCCGCGGCGGGATCTCGCGACGCCGTATTGTGCTCGATCGAAATACCGCCGCCGTTGGTCGGCAAGGCGGCGATATCGTTGCCGTTGTTCCAGCTCGCCGGCCATTCAAGGACGTTGCCGACCGCCGCATAGAGGGCGATCCCGATCCCCTTGTTGTTCCATGCCCGGGGCCTCAGGCCATAGGAGTTGGTCCATAGCAGCGGACCCTCCGGATTGTGGCGACGGTACAGCGGATAGAAGTTCACCGAGATCCCGTTGTCGTATTGGGCATCCGAGCCGTCGCAATCGACATGTCGGGGGTCGCCGCAGAACTCGAACAGCAGGGAGTTCACCAGTCCGTTGAAGGCATGAAGGTTGCCGGCGAAGGGGCGATGGCAGTGGGCGAAATGCAGGGCAGGAAAGCTCGGTCCCGCGACGTAGCGATAGCCCCGCATGTTGCGGCCGTTTCCGTCGATCCGGCATTTCCTTCCGGGACAGACCACGCCCACGTCGATCAGCGGCCGCGCCGGGGAGCCGACGAAGGACAGGGCGGCCGACGGTTCGGTGGTGGTGAGCTGCAGGTCGTCATGCAACTCGATGCGGATGTTGGAGGTCTCGATGCGGGTCTCGCCCGAAATCCGCCAGCCGCCGACGCCGTTGTTCGGAATGATCACCGTGCCGCCGCCCGTCTCGGCGAGCGACTGGACGGCGGCGAGGATGGCGGGGCGGGCGTCTTCGCCCGGAACGGCGCCGAAGGCTTCGATCGAGACCGTCCTCGGCTCCGCGGCGAAGGCTGTGCGGGGCAGGGCGGCGAGGGCGGCGACGCCCAGGACGATGTCGCGACGATCGGGGTTCATGGCCGCCCGCTCGCCGGGTTCAGCCCGGCCGGGCTGTCGGCAGGGACTGGACGATATACCGGTAGCGGATCGCCATCGCCACGCCAGCGCCGATGAAGATCAGAGTGACGTTGTCGGTGATCGAGAGGATCGAGAATACCACCAGCACCCCGGCGATTCCGGCGGCGAAGGCGGTCGCTTCGGACGCGGCGTCCAGTCTCAGGGCGCTGCGTATGAGGCTGAGCAGAAGCAGGCCCCAGGTCGTCACCAGAAGGACAAGGCCTGTCCATCCACTGTCCAGAAGAGTGGAAAGATAGGCGGAGTCGATGGTGAGGACGCCCTTTCGTCCATAAAATCCGGCGTGATAGGCGGCCCGTCCATCTCCGAAGCCCGTGACCGGCCGTTCCTGAATGGCGATCATGCCCTTGGCATACATGGCGCCTCGATAAAGAGAACTGGACGCCTCGACGGCGGTCCGACCGCCGATAAGAGCGACGGCCTGATTGTGCAGGGGGCCGGCGGCCGCCAAGGCCAGAATTCCCATGAAGAGCAGAGAGAGGATGGAGGTATATGTCAGCCGCCGCGCCGCCCGGAGGGTCACCAGCGCGACAAACAGGGCGAGGGCGACACCGACGCCGAGCACGCTCGAACGGCTTCCCGTGTTCCAGGCCAGGATGGGCAGGATCAGCAGGCAGGGGATGGCGATGAGACGGATGAGGCCTCGCCCGCGCCAGACCGCCCAGGCCATGATCGGCGCGACGAAACTCAAATACTGCCCGAAGACAATCGAGTGTGTGAAGACGGACTGCAGACGCGCCGAACCCCCACGAAACTGAACCTCCGAAACGCCGAGCAGGAAGGTGTCGCTGCCCGCGAACTGGACACCCAGCAATTGGGAGAATGATTTTCCCGTCGTCCATTCCGCCAAAGCAACAAGGGAGACCAGGGCGGTGGCGATAACGATCGTCCCCACGATGATCCGGAGACCGTCCTGCCGGGCCGCGATCGCGACGACCAGAACCCACATCGGCATGAAGTAGAGAAGGTCGCGCGCGACGATGGTGACGGAAACATCGGGCGTTTCGCCCAAGACCGCCGTGAAGACGCGCCAGAACACCCAGACGACCAGGGAGGCCGCGAGCCAAGGGTTGGTGATGAAGGCCCCGACAAGGCGTCGCCCGAACGAAAGCTGCAGGCAGAGCACGCCGATCAGCGGCCAGGTCGCCATCGCCATGAAGGTGAAGGGTGTCGCCTTGAAGGCGCCGCCCAGGGCGAAGAAGCCGTACCTCGGCCAAACGATCGAAAGCAGGACCAGCAGGATGCACCAGCCGACCGCGGCCCATTCGAGAACAGAGACCCCCTCCGCGCGAGACCCGTCCTGTCGCGTGTTCTCAAATCCGCCAGCCGGCGCCCACGTCGTCATCTTTGTCTCTACATTCTCTCGACGCCCGGAGGAGCGGCCGAACCCAAGGCGAGTATCACGTATTCGCGGCTGGATTTTCAGGTTTCGCCTTATCCGCAATTCTCTTTAAACGATGATACTTTCCGAGAGAAAATCACAGGGCCGGGAGGCGATAGGCCAGTGATCAGTCCGGGACTCCGGGCTTTGCTGACTCCGTGATTTTCGTCACCACAGGGCGATGGTCGGAACCCGTGTCCCGGCCGAGCCCGCGTTTCAGGACCGCGAGGTCGGGGGTGCGGTAGACCTGATCGATCGTGATCGCGAACGGGGGAGGCGCCAGGGCGGGCCAGGTTCCCGGCCAGCCCGGATTGGGCTTCAGACCGGTTTGACGCTGTATCAATCGTCCGATTCGACCGCTGGACACGCTGTTGAAGTCGCCCGCCACCAAGGCCGGGCCAGTGACTTGTGACAGAAGAACTTCAAGCGCGGCTACGCCCCGGATTTGTTGCTCCTGGGCCTGATAAGGCCAAGGCCTCATCAGGTGAACCCCGACTACGTTGAGCGGTCCGAGCGGGCTGTCGATATGAGCCAAGGCGTAGAGTTTGGCATAACGGACATTGTGGCTGGCAGGGATCAAGGGATAGCGGGATGCGATCGCGATGCCGGGATCGATGGTCATCCGGTTCGGGAGGTTGACTAAAATCGAGTCCAACTCCTGAAGGACCGTGGGCGAGGCTTCAACCACAACCACGATGTCCGGCTTCGCCTGTGCGATCGACGATCTGATTTTCGAGACGTTGGCGTTCTCGAGGTGAAGATTGGCGGAGTAGAGGGTGATGACCGGGGCCCCCACAAGCGGCCTGCCTCTATCCACCATCCATTGGGGCCAGACCGCGGCTGACAGAGCCGCCGCCGTCACGACGGCGACACCGAAGGCGGTCTTCAGCCTGAGCAGCAGGAGGATCGGCGCAAGGATGGCTGTCAGGATCAGAGCGGGGGCGGTAAACTGGGCCAGAAGATCGCTCCATGCGAAATCAAAACGGCCGAGGGCGGTCCCGCTGATCAGAAGGGCCACCGCCATCAAACAGATCGTCAGCGCTGAAATTATCTTGCGCGCGACAGGCCAGTCCTCGTGTCTCCGCGTCGACCAGAGGATTGGCTGGTGCTCGGGGCCTCGATCGAACAACTGCTTCGTCATCAGCAGTCGCCCTTCCTCGCCGATGCGATCAAGTACCGCAGTCTAGGCGAGTTGTTTGCGGCGGAAGACATCAGGTAGCGACACGGACTTGAGTCTCAGCATCGGCGCCTCGACGATTTTCCAGCTCACGAAACCCAACACCACAGAGATCAGTGTCGCCATGGCGGTGACGACCCAGTGAGAAGACGTCCACCCGTAGTAGATGATAAGGCCCTGCGCGGGCCAGGCGTACAGATACATGCCGTAGGACACGTCGTCCCTGAGGCGGTCGCTCACGGCCGACAGGGGCGCCTTGAAGGCGAACCAGAAGACGAGATAGCCGCCCAATAACGCGATCGCGGGTTCGGCGAGGTGGATCGAGAACATGGCCCCGAACAGGGCCGCCGCAGCGGCCAGCGCGACGCGCCAGTCATACCGGATGACGTCCCTGAACAGATAGAAGCAGGTTCCGCTGAGAAACAGCCCCACGAGGCGGACGTTCACATCGAGCATCCCGAACAAGGCCGCGGCCGGCAATTTTATGGCTGGAACGAGCTGGAATCCGTTAGCCACGACAAGCGCTACGGCGAGAACGAGCACCACATATCTCTGACGCAAAAGGCCCATGACGCCCAAGGCGGCGACGACCAGATAGGCCCGGAACTCGTACGAGATCGTCCACATCGAGCCGTTGAGCGCCGCGTGCGGCATGCCGTTGAAAACCCCGGGAACTTCCGGAGGCGCAAGAAGGAACATGTGCGCCAGCTGCCGGAACCAGTCTCCGACAGAGAGGGGGTTGCCATCGGCGAGGGGGGCGACAATGGCCACGCAGATCAGAAAGGCGACGATGAACGCCGGATAGATGCGAAGAACGCGCTTCCAGAGATAGGAGAGGACGCCCTCGCTGGTTTCAAAACTCTTCGCGATCAGATAGCCGCTGACGATAAAGAAGCCGTCCACCCCGATGCCGCCAAGCGTGAGGGTATTCCAGAGCATCATCGCAGGTTCCTGTGAATAGTCTCCGGTGAGAAGTTGCGGTGAATGGCTGACGATGACGGCAAAGGCCAGGAGCAAACGAAGGACAGCAAAATTGTTGCGCCTTTCCGGCGGCGGCACGGCGGTTTCAGTCATTTGGCTTCCCAGTTGTCGCGCTCTGCAATCTGGCTCAAATCCACGGCGACAACAACGGTTTGCGAGCCGCGGATCACGGCGTGGAGACGATGTCGGCTGGCCTGAGGCTTCAAAGACGCGGCGCCACTCTCAGCGAGGCTGGCCGAAGGCCCGCTCCGTCGGGCACGCGCCGACCTCAACGCCCGGATGCGGCCGCCGCGTCACGCGCCCTGGCCTGGGCTTCCTGGTAGCGTCGGGTCTGCTGGACCTGGTTTAGGCTGGCAGCCAGCCGGCCCGACGGGTTGGAAATCTTGCTGGCGTCCAGTCTCCAGCCGAGACCCATGACGGTCTCGTGCGACGCCTCCTCGCGAAGCTTTGGCGTCAGCTCATTCCAGTGTTCATAGAGGAAGTTCAACCGCCAAACGGTGACGTCGGGACCGAAGGGAGCGACGGTGTAGGACTTCTCCAGCGCGTCCAGACCTTCGGCGTTGAGAGGGCTGCCGTCACGCGTCTGCAGCCAGGCGATGCGGAGCCATCCGGCCGCGGCCATGGGGGCGGCGTTCAGCGAGGCGCGATTGGCCCGCAGCGCTTCGGCGGGATCGACGGATTCGAGCGCCGCATCGGCCCTGGCTTCGGCGCCGACGCCGAAGGCGTCGAAGACCGGCACATGGATCTGCGGGGCAGCGAGGGCGATCGCCAGCGCCAACGCCGAGATCAGCGAGCCCCCGGCTAGCGTGCCGACCGAGGCGAGCTTGAGGCGGTAGGTGGTGGACGCTTTCATCAGGCCTCTTCTCCAGATCGCTACCGTCCCCGCCGCGACGATGTCCGCTCATTCTTATCAGGTTCGGGCGCGAGGTCGCCGAAAAACGGAAGGCGCGCCGCACGCCGACCGATCCTCGACCCGCGCTGGCCTCGGCCGGGTCAAATGTCCGGGCTGCCATCTGGCCTAGCGCGGCTCGGGGCGTCCGCCCGGCGCCCATTCCGGCGTGAAGTCGCTGGACGCCATCCAGCGCAGGGGCTCGATGAGCGACTGGATCGCCCGGGTCATGAAGGGCAGGTCCAGATGGGCGATGTCGTCGTCGGGGCTGTGATAGGTCGGGGTGACGGCCCAGCCCGAGACGGTGTGGGCGACGATCCCCTTGAGCGCGAGGGAGAAGTTGTCCGAGCGCTGGAAGAAGTTCTGTTCCGGATACATGTCGGGCGCGACCAGGGCGCCCTTCTCCTTCAGCGTCGGGCCGAAGTTGGAGCGTTCGAAGCCGGTCATCATCATGACGCCGGGCTCCATCTTCGGATCCTGGGCGCCGATCATCTCGATCTCCAGATTGGCGACGATGTCAGTAAGGGGCACGGGCGGATGCTCGCCGAAGTATGTGGATCCCAGGCCGCCGATCTCCTCCGAGCCATAGGCGACGAACAGGATGCCGCGCCGGTGCGCCTCGCCGGATGACAGGGCATGGGCCAGCTCCAGCACCGCGGTCGTGCCCGAGGCGTCGTCATTGGCGCCGTGCATGATCGTCCCGTCGGGCCGGACGCCGAGGTGATCCAGATGGGCCGAGATCAGCAGCACGCCAGCGGACGGGTCGCTGCCGGGCAGGAAGCCGATGGCGTTGGTGGTGGTCGTCTCGGCACGCTGGACGGCGCCGGGATCGATGGCGGCGACGGTTCCGGCCAGGGCCTTGAGCCGGTCGTAGTCGGCGGCGGAGACGATGACCGCATCGATCATCTTCTGTCGCGGGGCGGCGTCGGTCAGGCGGTACGTCGGCCGGGGCGGACGGCTGGCGGCCCGCGCCTTTAGGGCGTCGGTTTCGCGCACGATGATCAGGGTCGCCCCCTTGCTGGCGGCGGCGCTGATCCAGCTCAGGCCCGTATTGCCTTCGGGCGGGGCGATCAGCACCGCGTCGGCGGCAGGGAAGGCGGCGGGATCGTCACCGCCGACGGTCAGGGTTCCGCTGTGAGCGGTTCCGGAGCCGAGAAGAACGGACAGCCCGGCGCCTTGCGTCAGGGTCACGCCGCCCACGGTCAGGCTGGCGTTATTGCCGAGCGTGGTCTTCGTCACACCGGCAGTCTGCAGATACGACGTCATGCCCGGGGCCATCGACAGGCCGTAGCTCTGGAACATGGCGGCGACATAGGCGGCGGCGATGCCTTCGTCCGGAGTGGCGCTGCCGCGGCCGCGCAGGGCGTCTCCGGCCAGGAAGGCCTCATGGGCGGCGACCCATTCCTGCTTCACCTGCCACCCTCCCGCTGTACTCTGGGCGTGAGCCGAGGCGGACGTGAGGGCGAGGATCGCGGCGGCGATCAGGGCGTGGCGCTTCGACATGGAGGGTCCCCAAAAGACAGGACAGCACGGTTAGGCGGCGCCACGCCGGAGCGTCAAGCGGGCGGCTGTGCCGCCGGTGAAACGGGGCGACACAAGAAACCGCTCGACGGCGTCGCATCGTCGATTTAACCGCGAACGCAGCCTTTTCCTCATGCGAGTTCCGCCATGAAACGCTTCGCCCTTGCCGCCGTCGCCATGCTGGCCGTGGCGGTTCCCGCCGCCCAGGTCGACGCCTGGGGATCGACCGGTCACCGGCTGGTCGGGGTGGCGGCTGTGCGGGCCCTGCCGGACAGCCTGCCGGCCTTCATCCGCGGCATGGACGCCGCCGCCGAGGTGGGCGAGATCTCGCGCGAACCCGACCGCTCCAAGGGCGGCGGGGAGCCGCACGACCGCGAGCGCGACACGGCCCATTTCGTCGATCTGGACGACACGGGCCACATCATGAACGCCAACGGCATGTCCATCGACGACCTGCCCGAGCTGAAGTCCGAATACGACGCCCAGCTGCTGGCCGCCGGGATCAAGGTCAATGACGCAGGCTACCTGCCCTATGCCATCATGGACGGCTGGCAGCAGCTGGTGCGCGACTTCGCCTACTGGCGCGTGCTCAACGCCATCGAGCAGCGCGAGACCGACCCGGCCAAACGCGCCTGGTATCGTGAGGACCGTCTGCGTCGCGAGGCCCTGACCCGTCGCGACATGGGCGTCCTGTCCCACTATGTCGGCGACGCGTCCCAGCCCCTGCACATGTCGATCCACTTCAACGGGTGGGGCGATTATCCGAACCCGGAAGGTTTCACCAACTCGCGCCGGACCCACTCGATGTTCGAGGGCGGATACATCCGTCGCAACGTCCGTTTGGACGCTGTCGAGGCGGCCATGCCGGCTCCGGCGCTGGAAGGCTTCCAGATGAAGCCCTCGATCGTCGCCTATCTGAAGGCGGGCGTGGGCCAGGTCATCCCCTTCTACCAGCTGGAGAAGGCCGGCGCCTTCGCCGAAGGCGATGCGCGCGGCGCGGCCTTCGCGACCGAGCGGGTGGCGGCGGGCGCGGCCGAGCTGCGTGACCTGACCATCCTGGCCTGGCAGGCGTCCGAAACCGCCAGCGTCGGCTGGCCGGCGGTCAAGGTCGCGGACGTCCAGAGCGGCGCGGTCGATCCGTGGGCGTCGATGTACGGCGAGGACTGATCGGTGTCGGTTGAGGCGGAGACCCTGCTGCGGCAGGCGCAGTCACACAAGGCGGCGGGACGGCCGGCCGAGGCGGCGGAGGCCTATGGGGCCCTGCTGGCCCTGCGGCCCAATATGCCCGACACCTGGTTCAACCTGGCCATGATGCAGCGCCAGGCGGGCCGCCCCGCCGCCGCCCTGGGCGCCTATCAGGAGGCGTTGGATCGCCGCATCAGCGGGCCGGAAGAGGTCCACCTGAACCGCGCGGTCATCTATTCAGACGATCTGGGACAGGCGGATGCGGCCGAGGCCGAGCTGAAGACCGCACTGGCTATCCAGCCCGCCTATCTGGCCGCCTGGCTGAATCTCGGCAATCTGTATGAGGACAAGGGCGAACGGGATCAGGCGCGGTCGGCCTATCGCCGCGCGCTCGACCTGGCCCCGCCCCAGGCCGCGCCCCTGGCCCTGGCGCGCCTCGCCAACGCCACCCGCTTCACCGACGCCGCCGATCCCCTGATCGAAGCGATGGGGCTCCTTCTGGCGCAGGCCGGTGCGTCCGACGCCTCCCGGGCCGAGGTCGGCTATGCGCTCGGCCGGGCCCTGGATGAGGTCCAGTCGTACGATCAGGCCTTCGCCGCCTATGCCGAGGCCAATGCCGCCAGCCGCAGGGCGACCGGCGCGACCTACGACCGCGCCGCCCAGGAAGCCTTCGTCGACCGCTCGATCGCGACCTTCCCCAAACCCGTTCCGACCGTCTGGGATCCGACCGGCGCCCCGGTCTTCATCCTGGGCATGTTCCGCTCGGGATCGACCCTGGTGGAGCGGATTCTGGCGGCCCATGACGGCGTGACGTCCGGCGGCGAGCTGGCGCTGACGCCGCGCATCGTCTCGGCCATCGCCCCCTATCCGGAAGCCGCCGGAGAGGCCTCGCCGGCCACGGCGGCCGGCTGGCGCAAATCCTATCTGGACCAGCTCCACGCCGCCCGTCCGGGCGCGGCTCTGGTCACCGACAAGCGGCCTGACAACTTCCTGCACATCGGCCTGATCAAGACGATGTTCCCGGATGCGAAGATCATCCACACGGTCCGCCAGCCGCTCGACATGATCCTGTCCAACTGGTTCCTGCATCTTGACGCGTCGATGGCCTATGCGATGGATCTGGAAGACGCCGCCCACTGGTACGGCCAGCACGAGCGGCTGATGGCCCATTGGAAGTCGCTGTATCCCGACATCCTGACCGTCGACTATGACGCCCTGGTCGCCGATCCGCGTCCGGAGATCGAGCGTGTGCTGACCTACTGCGGCCTCGACTGGCAGGATCAGGTGATGGAATTCCACAAGGCCGGCGGCGCCGTGCGCACCGCCAGCGTCTGGCAAATCCGCGAACCCCTCTATCGCAAATCCTCGGGCCGGTGGCGGAACTACGAGAGCCATCTCGGCGGCCTGAGAGGGCTGCTGGGGGAATGACCTAGCCCGCCGCGTCGAACGCCTGTCTGAGCGCGGCGGCGACCTCTGCATCGACATCCCCGGGGCCGGTCAGGGCGACCGCGAACTGGCACATGCCGCCGGGCTTCTGGGCAAGGATGCGATCGCTGGCGATATCGGTTTTCAGGTTGATGCCGAGTTCGGCCCGTTCGGCCGTCTTCGGACCCAGCATGGCGAACTGCTTCTTGCGGCGCAGGGCGACGTACCCCTTCTTCGGCGACACCTCGAACTCGCCGAACGGCGCCAGCACCGCCATGACCGCCTCATGGACGGCGCGCAGATGCGCCTTCTTGCCGGAGTAGATTTCGTCGAGGGCGTCATTGGCCGACGGCGCTGGGCCGTCCATGGCGCCGGCGGCGGCGTGGGCCAGGGTGTTGGCGTCGCCATAGCCGAGCCCGAACGTCTCCATCAGCCAGGTCCGGACCTCGCCGTGTTTGACCTTGCCTGAGCCGGCGACCGCGGCGCGAATCTGCGTCAGGGTCTGGCCGGTCTTCGTCTCGATATTGCGGATCTGGGTCGCCAGTGCCTCTGCGGGCGTGCTCATCTGTGCTCTCCAACAGGACCGGTCGAGTAAAGCGCGATGCGTGACGCCTGACCAGATCAGACTCCACCCGGGTCGGGAGACGGGTTAGGGAACGCGGATGATTACTCCCCCCAGTCCACCGATTGTCATCCTCGATCGGCCCCAGATGGCCGAGAACATCGGCGCGGTCGCCCGCGTCATGGCCAATTTCGGGCTCGATCAACTGCGCCTCGTCGCGCCGCGCGACGGATGGCCGCAGGAGCGCGCCTGGGCCACGGCCTCGGGCGCCGACTGGGTGCTGGAGGGCGTGCGGGTGTTCGACACGGTCGCTGACGCCATCGCCGATCTGAACACCGTCTTCGCCACAACGGCCCGCCCGCGCGAGACCCGCCAGCCGGTCCGCACCCCGCGCGAGGCCACCCGCGTCCTCTATGACGACCGCGCCTCGGGGCTTCAGATCGGCCTTCTGTTCGGCGCCGAGCGGGCGGGGCTTGAGACCACCGACATCGCCCTGTGCCAGGGGATCGTCACCATCCCCATCGACCCGCGCCACCAGAGCCTGAATCTGGCCCAGGCGGTCGCGATCAATGCCTATGAGTGGCGCACCCTGGTGCTGGATGCCCCGCCGCCGGGCTTCCGCGAGGGCGAGCCGCCGGCCCCGGGCGAGCTGCAACTGGGCATGTACGAACATCTGGAGAAGGAGCTGGACGCCGCCGGTTTCTTCCACCCGCCCGAGAAGTTTCGGTCCATGAGCCAGAACCTGCGCGTCATGCTGGGCCGCGCCGCCTTCACCGCCCAGGAGGTCGCCACCTTCCGCGGCGTGATCACCGCCCTGTCGAAGGGCAGGGGCCGGGTGCTGGAGCGGCTGGCGAAGGAGAAGGCGGCGAAGGGCTAGGGGGTTCAAAGCCGCGCGACCGTCTCCGCCGTTTCTTGTCAGGCCTCCAGTGCCGCGGGGCCCCTCACGTCATTGCGGGCCCGTGGCGTTCCGGCCGTTCCAGCTGCGCCACCACTCGACGAAGCGCGGCAGGCCTTCGGACAACAGCACCCTGGGCTCATAGCCGGTCAGCTTGTGGAGCTTGGACACGTTGGCATAGGTGGCGGTGACGTCACCCGGCTGCATCGGGCGCATGATCTTGATCGCCTCGCGGCCGAGAGCCTTCTCCAGGGTCTGGATCATGTCCATCAGGCCGACGGGCTTGGAGTCCCCAATGTTGTAGACCTCATGCCCACCCTCGGACGGCGGGTTGTCGAGCACGCCCAGGATGCCGTCGACGATATCGTCGATATAGGTGAAGTCCCGCGCCATCTCGCCGTTGCCGTAGACCTCGATCGGCTCGCCGCGCATGATCTTCTCGGTGAAGCTGAAATAGGCCATGTCCGGCCGCCCCATCGGTCCATAGACGGTGAAGAAGCGCAGACCCGACTGCGGGAAGCCGTAGAGGGTCGCGTAGCTCTGGCTGAGCAGCTCGCACGACCGCTTGGTGGCGGCGTAGAGGGACACCGGCGACACCGTCGGATCGTCTTCACGGAAGCCTGCGCCCTCTAGCGGTCGATCGCCGTAGACCGAGCTGGATGAGGCGTAGACCAGATGGTCCACCTTCGCGTGGCGGCAGGCCTCAAGCAGGGACAGATGCCCCTTCAGATTGGAATGCTCATAGGCGAACGGGTGTTCGATCGAGTAGCGGACCCCGGCCTGGGCCGCGAGGTGCACGACCCGCTTCGCCCCGCTCTCGGCGACCAGGGCGCGCATGGCGGCCTCGTCGGCGATGTCGGCCCGCTCCATGCGGAAGGCCGGGAAGGCGGCCAGCCGTTCGGCCCGGGCCTCTTTCAGCGCCGGGTCGTAGTAGGCGTTGAAGACGTCGACCCCGATGACGCTCTCGCCGCGCTGGAGCAGGCGTTCCGCGACATGCATGCCGACGAAGCCGGCGGCGCCGGTGACGATGACGGTCATCGGTTGGATTCACGACGCAGGGAAGAAGTAGGCAAGTCCCAGGATCCTTTGGGTGGGCGTCGAGATATTTTCGAACGCCAGATCGCCGCGTAGGCGAAAGAAGCCCAACGATGCACGCTACGGCCCGGATTGGCTACCGGTAGCGATCAAATTCCAGTTGGCCGCACTGATCCGGAATGCATACGGGTTCCGGAATGCGGATGTGCAAGGGCGAGCTGCAGCCGGGCATGTACGAACATCCGGAGCGGCTGGCGAAGGCGAAGGCGGCGAAGGGCTAGAGGGTGGAGAAGAAGGCCGGAACGGTCTCCGTCGCGGGGCCGTAGATCGCCTCGTCGAAGGTGCCCGCGCCGAGGCTGGGCTCCAGATTGATCTCGACCGTCCGGGCGCCCGCCATCCGCGCCAGCTGCACGAAGCCCGCCGCCGGATAGACGGTCCCCGAGGTGCCGATGGAGACGAACAGGTCGCAGCGGCCGAGCGCCGCCTCGATGCGGTTCATCGACAGGGGCATCTCGCCGAACCAGACGATGTGCGGGCGCATTCGACCCTCGAGATGGTCGAGCGAGGGCTCGTCGGGCGCCATGTCGCCGGTCCAGTCGCTGACGACGCCGGAAGCCGTGCAGCGGCCCTTGAGCAGTTCGCCGTGCATATGGATCAGTTCGAAGCCGGGGGCGGGGGGGAACTCGGCCTCGGCCCGATCATGCAGGTCATCGACATTCTGGGTCACCAGCAGGAAGTCGCCTTCCCACCGCGCCGCCAGCTCGGCCAGGGCCCGGTGAGCGGCGTTGGGCTGGACCGTCGGCAAGGCCGCGCGACGCAGGTTGTAGAACCGCTGGACCAGCACCGGATCGCGCGCGAAGGCTTCGGGCGTTGCGACGTCCTCGAACCGGTGGCCCTCCCACAGGCCGTCCGCCCCGCGAAAGGTCGGCACGCCGCTCTCGGCCGAGACGCCGGCGCCGGTCAGGACGACGAGGTTCATGCAAAGCCTCCGATTCTCTGCGAACCATGATGCAGGGATGCGTCGGTTTGATCACCTCTACGGTTTCGATCCGCGTCCCCGCCCGCTAGAACGACGGCAGACTCACGGAAAGGACCTCCCATGAAAACCCGCGCCGCCGTCGCCTTCGAGGCCAAACGTCCGCTGGAGATCGTGGAGGTCGATCTGGAGGGGCCACGCGCCGGTGAGGTGCTGATCGAGATCAAGGCCACCGGCATCTGCCACACCGACGCCTATACTCTGGACGGGCTCGACTCCGAGGGCATCTTCCCGTCGATCCTGGGTCACGAAGGCGCGGGCGTCGTGGTCGAGGTCGGACCCGGCGTGACCTCGCTGGAGGTCGGCGATCACGTGATCCCGCTGTACACGCCGGAGTGCCGCCAGTGTAAGTCGTGCCTCAGCCGCAAGACCAATCTGTGCACCTCGATCCGCGCGACCCAGGGCAAGGGTCTGATGCCCGACGGCACCTCGCGCTTCAGCTACAAGGGTCAGGCCATCGCCCACTATATGGGCTGCTCGACCTTCTCGAACTACACCGTCCTGCCCGAAATCGCGGTGGCGAAAATCCGCAAGGACGCGCCGTTCGACAAGGCCTGCTACATCGGCTGCGGCGTGACCACGGGCGTCGGCGCGGTAGTCAATACGGCCAAGGTCGAGCCGGGCGCCAACTGCGTGGTCTTCGGCCTGGGCGGCATCGGGCTCAACGTCATCCAGGGGCTGAAGATGGTCGGGGCCGACATGATCGTCGGCGTGGACATCAACGACACCAAGGAGGAGTGGGGCCGCCGCTTCGGCATGACCCACTTCGTCAATCCGAAGAATGTGTCGGACGTGGTCGCCCATCTGGTCGAGATGACCGGCGGCGGCGCCGACTACACCTTCGACTGCACCGGCAACACCGTGGTCATGCGTCAGGCGCTGGAAGCCTGTCACCGCGGCTGGGGCGAGAGCGTCGTCATCGGCGTCGCCGAGGCCGGCAAGGAGATCGCCACGCGGCCGTTCCAGCTGGTCACCGGCCGGGTGTGGCGTGGCTCGGCCTTCGGCGGCGCGCGCGGCCGCACCGACACGCCGAAGATCGTCGACTGGTACATGGACGGAAAGATCGAGATCGATCCGATGATCACCCACACCCTGCCGCTGGAACGCATCAACGAGGCCTTCGACCTGATGCATGCGGGCGAAAGCATCCGCAGCGTCGTGGTGTTCTGAGACAACGAAAACAAAGGGAGAGACGAGATGTTCACGCACCTGACGGTGGGCGCCAACGACGTCGAGGCGTCGCGCAAATTCTACGATGCGGTTCTGACGACCCTGGGCATTCCCGCCTCGGTGGGGCCGGACCCCAAGGGCCGCTACTGGTGGCGCACGGACAAGGGCGGCTTCGCCATCGGCAAGCCGATCGACGGCGAGCCCGCCTGCCACGCCAACGGCGGCACCATCGGCTTCGCGGCCCGGGACGCGGCCATGGTGAAAGCCTTCCACGACGCCGGCGTCGCGGCCGGCGGCACGTCGATCGAAGATCCGCCCGGCGAGCGTAACGGAACCTTCGGCACGCTGAACCTGGCCTATCTGCGCGATCCGTCTGGCAACAAGATCTGCGCCGTGCATCGCGTCGCCTGATGGAAGCGACGAAGACCCACATCGTCCATGGCGGGACGCTGCGCTATCTGAAGCACGACAGCGTCACGACCGGCACGTCCATGACCCTGTCGGTCTTCGTTCCTGCGGGGGAAGGACCATTCCCGGTGCTGATCTGGCTGTCCGGCCTGACCTGCTCCGAGGACAATTTCACCACCAAGGCCGGCGCCTATCGCGCGGCGGCGGAGCAGGGGCTGATCATCGTCGCGCCCGACACCTCGCCGCGCGGGCCGGACCTAAAGGGCAGGGCCGTCGCCGACGACGCGGCCTATGACCTCGGGCAGGGCGCCGGCTTCTATGTCGACGCCACCGAGACGCCCTGGGCGCCGCATTTCCGCATGGAGACCTATGTCGTCGAGGAGCTGATCGCCCTGATCGACGCCGGGTTCCCGACGACGAAGACGCGGTCGATCAGCGGCCATTCCATGGGCGGTCACGGCGCCCTGACGCTCGCCCTGCGTCACCCGGAACTGTTCAAATCGGTCTCGGCCTTCGCGCCGATCGCGTCGCCCACGCGCTGCGCCTGGGGCGAGAAGGCCTTCACCGCCTATCTGGGTGAGGATCGGTCGCTGTGGGACGCCCACGACGCGGCGAAACTGGTCGAGGCCGGAGCGGGCCAAAACCCTGGAGGAGCGGGTGCGTTCGACGACATCCTGATCGATCAGGGCGACGCCGACGGATTCCTGGTCGATCAGCTCAAGCCCGAGCTTCTGGTCGCGGCGGCCAAGGCCGCGGGCCAGACCCTGACGCTCAGGATGCAACCCGGGTACGACCATTCCTATTTCTTCATGGCCAGCTTCATCGCGGACCACATCGGCTTCCACGCCAAACGACTGAAAACCTCATGACCGACGCAACCCAGCCTGACTACGCAGAGATGTTCGCCGCCCTGTGCCGGGAGCTGGGCTACTGCCTGCATGTGAAGGGCGAGAAGAGGGTGATCGCCGCCCTGCCTCAGGGGCTGGACGCCGCGGTCAAGGCGGTGCTGGAGGCCGAGGGCGCGGACTTCCTGAACACCTCGGGATCGCTGAAGCGTCAGATCCGCGATTGCCTGAAGGCCAATCTGCCGTCCGGCTGACGGCGGTCAGTTCCCGCCAGGGTGCAGCCGCTCGTCGATGCGGTGCTGCACCTTGCCGCGCAGCTGGCGGCGCGTTCGCAGTGCGTCATGCAGATGGTCGGCGAGGCAGAGGATCTGTTCGTCGGCCATATAGTCCGCGGCCTCGCGGACCTGACGACACAGCTGTTCGAGCTGAGTTTCGCTCAGTCGCGGGGGATAGTAGTTCAGCGACTGTCGCACGCGGCAGTCCTCCATGCTCACATGGCAGCCCCCCGTCCCGCAGCCATCAATGGTTGCAAGGGCGATTCTGTTCCCGAGCAAAATAGCTAACGACTCGCAACAGGAACGAAAACGCACCCTTCGGCTTGGGTTCGTCGAACGGGCGGACTATTTGCTGCCTTACAACCTTGACCGCACACCCTGCCGCACGGAGCTCTCCCATGGCCTTCACCCTGCCCCCGCTGCCCTACGCCTATGACGGCCTGTCGCCGGTGATCAGCAAGGAGACGCTGGAGTTCCACCACGACAAGCACCACCAGGCCTATACCGACAACCTGAACAAGGCGCTCGACGGCTTGGCCGAGGCCGAAGGCAAGTCGCTGGAAGAGATCTTCGCCGAGATGTCGAAATACCCCAAGGCCGTGCGCAACAACGGCGGCGGCTACTGGAACCACATCTTCTACTGGGAAAGCATGGCTCCCGCCGATGAGGCCGGCGCCCCCTCGGCCGAGCTGGCCGCAGCCATCGACGCCGACCTGGGCGGCATGGACGCCTTCAAGACCGCCTTCGAACAGGCCGGCGTGACCCAGTTCGGCTCCGGCTGGGCCTGGCTGATCTTCGCCGACGGCAAGCTGAAGGTGATCAATACCCCCAATCAGGACAACTCCCTGATGGACATCAACCCCGACAAGGGCGTGCCGCTTCTGGTCAACGATGTCTGGGAACACGCCTACTATCTGGATTACCAAAACAAGCGCCCGGCCTTCCTCGGTGCCTTCTGGCCGATCGTGAACTGGAACAAGGTCAACGAACGTTTTGCCGCCGCCAAGGCGGGCTGAGCGAGCCAAGTCTGAATGCAGCGCCCGCCGGTCGATCCGGCGGGCGTTTTCGTCACTGGAGGACGCCATGAAGCTGATCACCCCGAAGACATTCGCGATGGGTGCCGTCGCCGCCCTGCTGCTGGCCGCCGCGGCCTGTACGCCGGCCGAGAACGCGAAGCGGCCCGAAGCGAAGCCCGAGGCGGCGGCATTGGTCGCGTCGGATGGGGCGTACCCGTTCAAGGTCGGCTCGCTTCAGGCCTATGCGCTGCTGGACGGCGACAACCTCGTGCCGAACGACAACTCGGTCTTCGGCGTGGGTCAGACACCGGACGCCGTCGCTGCGGTCCTGGCCGTCGCCGGTCAGCCGACAGACGGTCTGGCGCTGAGCATCCACCCCCTGCTGGTCAAGGACGGCGACCGCACGGTCCTGATCGATGCGGGCGCCGGCGCGGCCTTCGGGGACAAGGCCGGCAAGCTGGCGGCCAGCCTGGCCGAGGCGGGCGTCGATCCGGCCGCGATCACCGACGTCCTGATCTCCCACGGCCACCCCGACCACGTCGGCGGGTTGGTCGCGGCCGACGGCGCCCTGACCTATCCGAACGCCACGATCCGTATGTCGCAGGCCGAATGGGCCTCGCTGCAGGCCAATCCGGAAATGGCGATCCTCGTTCAGGCCATCGCGCCCAAGGTGCAGGCCTTCGCCCCCGGCGCCGTCGTCGCCCCGGGCATCACGGCCATCGCCCTGGCGGGCCATACCCCGGGCCATACCCTCTACGAGATCGCTTCAGACGGTCAGAGGCTGCTCTATGCCGGAGACACGGCCCATCATTTCGTCGTCTCGCTGGCCCACCCGGAATGGGCCATGGGATATGACGGCGACAAGGTGGCGGGCGCGGCCCGGCGTCAGGCTGAACTCGCCGCCCTCGCCGCCTCGGGTGAGCGCGTTTACTTTCATCATTTCCCCTTCCCCGGAATCGGGCGGGTTCGGCAGGGTGCTGAAGGCTATGTCTGGGTTCCCGAAGGCTGAGGTCTGAGACCAAAGTCATAAGAAGAGAATGTAAAACAATCTTTGGTTGCGATGGCAGTATTCACCAGTATTCCGATGCTTGGTAACGCTCGTACTGGGGCGGTTTATTAACCAGCGAGGGCTAGGGTGCGCTGTCCAGAAGCAGCTCTCCCCGGCCGTCGATGCGTATTCTCTCCTGCCTCGTTCAGGATCATAACCTTCTGCTCGTCCTGCTGGCGGCCGCGATCTGCGTCGTCGGCGCCTGGACCAGCATCCGGTTGTTCAACCGCATCCGCAGCCGTCTGGATGGGCAGAAGGCCGCCTGGCTCTTCCTCGGCGCGGTCGCCGCCGGGGCGACCATCTGGTGCACCCATTTCGTGGCCATGCTGGCCTATCAGCCGGGCGTGGCGGTGACCTACGCCCCCGTCCTGACCGGCGTCTCTCTGCTGGTGGCCATGATCGGCTGCGGCCTGGCTATGGGCCTCGGCGCCCTGAACCACCGCCTGGCCCCGGCCGTCGGCGGCGCCATTTTCGGCGGCGCGGTGGCGACCATGCACTATACCGGGATGTCGGCCTTCGCGGTCGACGCCCTGGTCGTCTGGTCCGCCCCCTATGTGATCGCCTCCCTGATCGCGGCCCTGGGCCTGGGCGCTCTGAGCTTCCACCTCGCGGCCCGGGAGGACACGGTGAAGAGCCATCTGATCGGGGCCGGCGTCATGGTCCTGGCCATCGTGGCCCTGCACTTCACCGGCATGGGGGCGATGGAAATCTTCCCCTTCGCTCCGCGCGACACGGCCACCACCGCCGACGACGCCTCGGCGATCATGGCCCTGGGCGTGGCGGGCGTGGCCTTCCTGGTGCTGGGCATCAGCGTCGCCAGCCATATGATCGACGCCCAGATGAGCGCCCAGTCGCAGTCGCGCCTGCACGACCTGATGGAAGGCTCCGTCGATGGCATGGTGGTGACGCGCGAGGGCCAGGTGGTCGCCGCCAATACCGCCTTCCTGACCCTGTCCGGCTTCGATCTGAATGTCCTGATTGACCAGCCGGTCGAGCGCTTCATCGAATGCGCCGGCGCGATGCCCGAGGGCGCCCTGATCCAGTGCCAGCTGGCCTCCTTCGCCGAGGGCGCCATCCCGGTCGAGGTCGCCGTCCGTCATGAGACGGGCGTCGGCGGCCAGGCCGTTATCTTCGCCGTCCGCGACCTGCGCGCCAGGCTGGCGCAGGAGCGCCGCATCAGCCATCTGGCTCGCAACGACAGCCTGACCGGCCTGCCCAACCGCACCTCCTTCCTGGAGCGTCTGGAGCGCGTCGTCGCGACCGTGAAGCCGGGCGAGAGCCTGGCCCTTCTGGCCATCGACCTGAACCGGTTCAAGGAGGTCAACGACCTCTATGGCCACGCCGCCGGCGATCAGCTTCTGATCCACGTCGCCGACCAGATGCGCGGGGCGCTTGAAGACGGCGAGTTTGTCGCACGCCAAGGCGGTGACGAGTTCGTGGTCATCGTGCCGGGCGTGGACCGCGACGGGGCCTTCCGCGCCGCCGAACGCCTGCGCGCGGCCATCATCGTCCCGACCGAGATCGAGCGTGCCGAGGTCGGTTGCGGCGCCGCGATCGGCATCGCCCTCTATCCCCAGGACGCGACCGAGATTTCCAACCTGATCAATGACGCCGACCTGGCCATGTATCGGGCCAAGGGGTCGCTGACCCAGTCGATCTGCTTCTATGAAGAGGCGATGGACGAGGCGGTCCGCAACCGTCGCCGCCTGACGCAAGGGTTGCGCGAGGCGCTGGATCAGGACCAGTTCGAACTCTACTATCAGGTCCAGGGCTCGCTCGAGACCGGCAAGGTCACCGGCTATGAGGTACTGTTGCGCTGGCGCCAGGCCGACGGCTCCTTCATTCCGCCCGACCAGTTCATCCCGCTCGCCGAGGAGACCGGTCTGATCCTGCCGATCGGCGAATGGGTGCTGCGCAATGCGTGTCGCGAGGCCGCGACCTGGTCAGAGCCGCACAAGATCGCCGTCAATCTGTCGCCGATCCAGCTGGCCCACGTCGACCTGCCGCGTCTGGTGCATCAGATCCTGATCGAGACGGGCCTGAAGCCCTCGCGGCTGGAGCTGGAGATCACCGAGACGGCGATGATCAGCGATCTGGACCGCACCACCCACATCCTGCGTCAGCTGAAGCTGCTGGGCGTCTCGGTGGCCATGGACGACTTCGGCACCGGCTATTCGTCGCTGTCGACCCTGCGCGCCTTCCCGTTCGACAAGATCAAGCTGGACCGGTCCTTCATGTCCGAACTGGACGGCAGTCCGCAGTCCAAAGCCATCATCCGCGCCGTCCTGGCCTTGGGCGAAAGCCTGGAGATCCCCGTCCTGGCCGAAGGGGTAGAAACGATGGACCAACTGAGCTTCCTGCGCGAACAGGGCTGCGGCGAGGTCCAGGGCTATCTGCTGGGCCGGCCCAAGCCGGAGGCCGAACAGGTCGCGGCGCCGGAGGCCATCCTGTCGGCCGAGGCCGACTTCGACGCGCACCGGAAGGTCGCCTGACCCCGAAAGTCCATACGGACATTGACTCAAGGAGGGCGGGCCGTCATAAGCCCGCCTTTCCCGCATTCGGCCCACGGTCGAAGGCGCGAGAACACTACGGACGATGCGTGGACCGCCGTTGAGATCGCCTTCCCACTTTCGGGGAGGCCGGGCCGCATCAAGTTGAAGAGAATAGAATGTCCAAGCGCCACAGCGCCAAGTACAAAATCGACCGCGCCATGGGTGAAAACCTGTGGGGCCGCGCCAAGAGCCCGGTCAACAAGCGTTCGTACGGCCCCGGCCAGCACGGCCAGCGCCGCAAGTCCAAGGTCTCCGACTTCGGCCTGCAGCTGAAGGCCAAGCAGAAGCTCAAGGGCTACTACGGCAACCTGACCGAAAAGCAGTTCCGCAAGACCTATGACGAGGCTGCTCGCCGCAAGGGCAACACCTCGGAAAACCTGATCGGTCTGCTGGAAGCCCGTCTGGACGCGATCGTCTATCGCGCCAAGTTCGTCCCGACCGTCTGGGCCGCCCGTCAGTTCGTCAACCACGGCCACGTCACGGTCAACGGCAAGAAGGTGAACATCGCCTCCTACCGCGTGAAGCCGGACGACGTCGTCGCCGTCAAGGAAGCCTCGCGCAACATGGCTCTGGTGCTTGAAGCCCAGCAGTCGTCGGAACGCGACATCCCCGACTACATCGAACAGGGCGACCGCGGCTTCTCGGTCCGCTTCGTCCGTCAACCCGAACTGGCCGACGTGCCGTTCGCGGTCAAGATGGAGCCGAACCTGGTCGTCGAATACTACGCTTCGTAAGTTCGATTGCCGGATCGCAAGATCGGAAAGGCCCTGGGGAAACCCGGGGCCTTTTTCTTTGCTCCGAGGTTGGTGGGACCCTCGAGAACATCTTTGCCTGTCGCGCGTTACACGCAGGCAGGAGAGAGCGATGATCGATTGGGACGCCCCGACACGCCATAAACACCCGGGCACGCGCCGGGCCCTTGCGGCCTATGCAGCAATGGCGGGCTTCTCCCTCCTGATCTGGATGGGCGTGACCGCTGCAGTCCTGAAGTAGTCGCGGTTAGAGCGCCGGCTGGGGGCCGTATTCCCACGCATACGGCACGCCCGTCTCGCCGAGGATGAAGCGCACCAGTGTGGGGAAGGCGGCTTCCGAGCGCACATCGTTGGACAGGATCAGGACGCAGCGGCGGCTCGCCTCGATGCAGACCCAGGTATTGCCGGTCGAGTCATTGTGCCCGCCCTTGAAGAAACCCGGTCCCTGAGGTCCCGTGAAGGTCACGACGCCGAGGCCTGCGGACAGGCCGTGATGCTGATCGGCCGGCGGCATTTCTTCCTGAAAGCTGGGGAACTGGGTCGCAGTTCTGATTGAAACTTGGGGGCGGACCAGTTCGGCGGCCAAAGCCGGGGTCAGGCCATCCCGGCGGACATAGGCGGCGACGAATTTCGCAAGGTCTGCGATGGTCGTGTCCATAGACCCGGCGGCGCGGGTCTTCGAGCGTTCGTCATGCGGCTCGACCGAGCCGTCCGCCTCCCAGCCGTCAGCCAGATTGGCCGCGAAGTCGGGCCGCCACATCATCCCGGTCCTGGGCATGCCGAAACGGTCGAAGACCCGGCGCTGCATCTCGGCCCCGATGTCCAGGCCCAGACCCTGTTCGAGCACGAACTGCAGCAGGATCAGTCCGTCGCCGGAATAGGCGTAGCGGCTGCCCGGATCGAAATGGATCTTCAGCTTTCCGTCCGGCTCCAGGAAGCCGAAGTTGGAGAAGCCCGCCGAATGGGTCAGCAGGATGCGCGGGGTGATGGTCCGCCAGCGCGGGTCGTCGGCCAGACCGCGATAGTCTGCGTAGCGGTCGGCGAGATCCTCGCTCCAGTACTCGGGCAGGGGTTTGGGTAGATAGTCGGCGATGGGTGTGTCGAGGTCGATCTTTCCCTCGTCGACCAACTGCATCACGGTCCAGGCGAAGACCGCCTTGGTCAGGGAGGCGCCGTACATCACGGTGTCGGTCTCAAGCGGTTCGCCCCTGGCGTTTCGGTCGCCCCAGGCCTGGACCAGGCTCACCTTACCGTCGTCGATGACCGCCAGGGCCAGACCTTTCGAATGGGTCAGGCCCATCAACCGCTGGACCTCTTCGTCGACGGCGGCCGGTGAGGGAAGGGGGGCGGTTTGTGCCGGGGCCGGCCCCGCAAGGGCCAGCAGACCGAGCGTGGCGGCGGCGGCCAGGGACGTCGTCGGCGAGATCATGCGCAACATGGGGGCAGCTCGCTTTTCGGGTGCTTTCAGGTGCGAATTAAGCGCATAATGCGGCTCAGGCTGTTGAGGGGAAGGGGCATGGCGCCCGTCCGCGCATTAATTCTTTGTGGCATGGCCGGGGTGGCGCTGACCGCCCTGTCGGGGTGCGCCTCTGTGACCTCGCGCCTGGGTCTGGGTCAGGCCGATCAGGCCGAGCTGCCGCCGCCCATGCCGGGGGTGCTGGAGCCGATCCACGCCGCCGCCCTGCTCAACAACACCGCCGTCTTCTGGGTCAGCTCCAACGGCTGCACCAAGAAGGACGACCTGCAGCCGATCGTCTCCTTCCACGGTGATGCCTCGATCATCACCCTGCGCCGGATTTCCGAGGACCGCTGCACCACCCCCGAGGACGAGGGGGTGGAGATCAAATGGTCGTTCGAAGAGCTCGGCCTCAAGCCCGGGGCGCGGGTGTCGGTCAACAACCCCTACCAGTTGCCCCAGACCTGACGTCTAGGCCGGGGCGTGGACCCGGCCATAGCCCGGCCATGTGCTGTCGGTCGCCCGCGCATACTGGTCCGGCAGGCCCTCGGGCTGGCCGAGCGCCGAGGCCGCGTGGTGCGGCCAGTTCGGATCGTCGAGCACCGCCCGGGCGATGGCCACGGCGTCCGCCTGACCGGACGCCACGATCTGCTCGGCCTGATGGGCGTCATAGATCATGCCGACGGCTATGACATTGGCCTCGGGGATCCCGGCCTTCACCGCCTCGGCGAACGGAACCTGATAGCCGGGCTGGTCGCCGGGGATCTTCGCCGTCGCGACATTGCCGCCGCTGGTCAGGTGCAGATAGTCGTAGCCGAGATCGTGCAGGGCCCGGCTGAAGGCGACGGCCTCGTCCGGGCTGATGCCGCCCTCGGTCCAGTCCGAACCGTTCAGGCGGGCGCCGAGAACGCGCGTGCGCGGCCAGGCGTCGCGCAGGGCGGCGGCGACCCGCAAGGGGAAGCGCATCCGGTTCTCCAGCGAACCGCCGTAGTCGTCGGTGCGGTGGTTCGACAGCGGCGACAGGAACTGGGTCAGCAGATAACCGTGGGCGGCGTGCAGTTCGACCGCATCGAAGCCGGCGCGCTGAGCCCGCCCAGTCGCCTGGACGAAGCCGTCGACGACACGCTGCATGCCCGCCTCGTCGAGCGCCTCGGGCGTGTGCCAGTCGTCGCGGAAGGGCTCGGCGGAGGCGGAAAAGGTCTGCCAGGCCTTGTCGGGGCCGGCGGGGCCGCCGCGCTCGATCCACGGCGGATTGGTCGAGGCCTTGCGCCCGGCATGGGCCAGCTGGATGCCGATCGGGGTGTCGGAATAGGTGCGGATCTGCTGGATCAGGGTCGCGAAGCCGGCCTCTTGTTCGTCATTCCACAGGCCCGTATCTGCCCAGGAGATACGGGCCTCGGGTACGACCCCCGTCGCCTCCACGATCACCAGCGACGCGCCCGACAGGGCCAGCTTGCCCAGATGCTGGGCGTGCCAGGGCTGGGGCACGCCGTTGACGGCGGAGTACTGGCACATCGGGGCGATGATGATGCGGTTCTTCAGCGTCAGGGGGCCGACGGCGAGGGGCGAAAAAAGCAGGCTCATGAAAGGCGTCCTTGGGGGAGGAGGCTCAGTAGCTATGCCGGTTGCGGATCGGATCAAGGGGCGCGCGTCAGGGTGGAAAAGCCTTTCCGATTATTCACGTGTGTTTTGAACGTCGTCGGGTGATCAAGCGTCACAAGCTTCAACCCACGGGGATCTCCGCCAATGCTTCGTCTCGCCCTCGCCATCGCCATCGCCGCCCCGCTGCTGTCGGGCTGCATCATCATCGCCACGGACAAGCCGACGACCCGCGTCGTGCAGACCGCCCCGGCCGAAGGCCAGTAATGCGCGCCGTCAAAGGCCTGCTTCTGGCGGCGGCGATCACGCCGCTGCTGGGCGCCTGCGTCATCTATGATGGCAGCGGCGAGGACAATGTCTCGGTCCGCCTCGGCTCGCACACCACCACCGCCTGGAGCGACGATTCCGAAGTGCTGCGCGCGGTCCGTTTCGAGCCGGGCGCCCTGGTCGTCCGGGCCGAATCCAACGGCTGCACCGAGGCCTCGTCCTTCGCGGTCGAGGTTTCCGAAGGCGACGGCCCGACCCGGCTGACGCTGACGCGCCGGTCGCCGGACGTCTGCAAGGCCCTCGTGCCCGAAGGCGTCGAACTGCGCTGGACCTACGAAGAACTGGGCCTCCAGCCCGGCGCGTCGGTCAGTGTGACCAACCCGATCCGACTGCCCTAAGGCTCGGAAAAAGGGGCGGGCGCCGCCGCGTCCGCCCTTCTCGGCCCGCCCCCGAAGGCGCTAGAAGACGGCATGTCCTCCGCCCTGCCTGATGCGCCCCTTCCCGATGCAAGCCGCAACTGGGTCGACGCCCATGCGCCGGAGGCCCTGAAGCCCTGGCTGAAGCTCGGGCGTTTCGATCGCCCCATCGGCATCTGGCTGCTGCTGCTGCCCGGCTGGCAGGGGATCGCCCTGGCCCATGCCCGCTACGGCGAGACCCCGGGTCTGTATGCGCTCTGGCTGTTCGTCGGCTTCGGCCTCGGCGCCTGTCTGATGCGGGCGGCGGGCTGCGCCTTCAATGACATCGTCGACCGCGACATCGACGCAAAGGTCTCGCGCACCGCGCTCCGTCCCATCCCCTCGGGCCGGATCTCGGTGAAGCAGGCCTGGGCCTTCGTCATCGGCTGCAGCCTGATCAGCCTGCTGATCCTGCTGACCCTGAACCTGCCCGCCATCCTGCTGGGCGTCGGGTCACTGGCGCTGGTCGCGGCCTATCCCTTCATGAAGCGGATCACCTGGTGGCCCCAGGCCTGGCTGGGCCTGACCTTCAACTGGGGCGCCCTGATGGGGTTCGCCGCAGCGGTGACCGTCGCGGCCGCGAGCTTCGTCGCCAGAGCCGCTGTCGAGACAGGGGCGGCCCCCGACGCGCTTGAGCCCGTCTGGGGCCTTCAGGACGCCTTGCCGGCCCTCCTCCTCTATGCCGGGGGCGTGTTCTGGACCCTGGGCTATGACACCATCTATGCGCTTCAGGACATCGAGGACGACGCCATGGTCGGGGTGAAGTCATCGGCGCGGCGGCTGGGTTCGGCGGCCGGGCGCGGGGTGGCGATCTTCTATGGCCTGACGGTCGCGGGCGCACTCGCCGCCGGCTGGGCGGCGGGTCTGGGGCCGCTCTTCTATGCCGCCGTCCTGATCTACGCGGGCCACCTCGTCTGGCAGGTCCGCAGCCTTCGCCTCGACAACGCCACGCTTGCGCTCAAACTGTTCAAGTCGAACCGGGAAGCCGGCTTCATCCTGCTGGGCGCCATCGCGCTCGGCACCGTCCATTTCGCCTGAGGAGCCCCCGCATGACCTCCGCCCGGATGATCAAGGCCCTGCTGTTGACCGCCGCGACCGCAGCGACCCTGTCGGCCTGCAACCGCGATAAGGACAAGCCCGCCGCGCCCGCGCCGGTCCCGGCGGCCACCGTCGCCGAGACCCCGGCCACGGCCGGGGCGCCCTTCGGCTACAAGTCCGAGACGCCCTACGCCACGGTCGAGCTGAAGCTCCCGCAGGCGGTGCAGACCCAGCCCGATCTGCACGTCCGGCTCTATGCGGACTCGGTCAAGGATCTGAAGGCCTTCGTCGAGGGCGCCCAGGCCGACCGCACCGAGGCCGGCGGCGATCAGGGCATGCCCGCCTACGAATCCCTGATCACCTTCGACACTCCGGTCGAGACCGGCAAGCTCTTCAGCCTGGCCCGTTCGGACTATGAGTTCACCGGCGGGGCGCACGGCAATACGGCCTATACGGGCGTGCTGTGGGACAAGGCGATGAAGCGGCCGGTCGCGGTATCGGGCCTGCTCAAGCCGGGCGTGGCCCTGTCATCCCTCGACAACCTGCTGTGCGCCGCCGTCAACGCCGAGAAGAAGAAGCGCGACCCGCAGGCCGAGACCGTCAGCCTGAACCCCAAGGACGCTTCGGGCTGGAGCTGCCCGCACGCCGCCGACACCCCGGTGGTCCTGGCCCCCGGCACCGAGCCGGGCAAGGCGGGCGGCCTCGTCTTCCTCGTCGGCCCCTATCAGGTCGGCCCCTACGCTGAGGGGGCCTATCAGGTCCCGCTGCCCCAGGCCGCGATCCGCAGCCTGCTGGCCCCCGCCTATGCCGACGAGTTCGCCGGTTCTCCGGTGATGCCCAAGGCGAACTGAGGACGCTGATGCAGATGCGCAGGGGGTGGGCGCTGCTGGCCGTGGCGCTTTTGGCGGTGGGGTGTCATCAGACGCCGGTCCCGGAAGGGAACGTGGTCTCCGATGCTCAAGAGCCCTGGCCGCTCCCTCCCGTCGTTTTCAGGACGAAGATGGATCAGGTCGAGCTCGGTCTGTGGATTGACCCGGCGATCCAACGCTATCCAACCCTCCACGATGATCTGAAGAGCGACGCCATCGCCCGGCTGAAGCGCTTTGGCGCAGAATCGATCACCGAACGGCGTGAAGGCGAGATGACGGACAGGGCTCCGTTCGACATGGGCGTCAGCTGGGCCATGGCCGGCGAAACCCCTCGTCTGGCCAGTGTCGAAGGCTATGAAAGCCAGTATCAGGGCGGAAACCACCCCAATCACTGGAGCCACTCGGTCTTCTGGGACCGGGTGCAGGGACGCAAAATCGCTCAAGAGGCCTTGTTCCGTCCCGGCTCCGGAGAGGCCTTGCGTGAGCTGCTATGTCGTCGGCTGCTTTCAGAATACCAACGCCGGGACGCCTATATGCGCGGCGAGTCTCTTGCCGAGTTCGCTCATTTCAACTGCGGGTGGGGTGAGGCTGAGCTTTCCTTCGTTCTGGCGCCTGCCGCGTACGGGCAGAAGGCGGCCGGGGTTGTCTATCTGCTGGCGCAGGGACAGGGCGGTGGCTATGCGGCTGGCGCCTTCCGCATCTTCGTGCCGACGGCGGCGCTGAGGCCCTTGCTGGCCGACGCATACGCCGACCAGTTCAGCGAGAACCCGCGCCGCCCCTGAGGCCTATTTCAGGAACTCGTCCACCAGCGCGTCGAAGCGTACGGGCTGGTCGGTCATGATGAAGTGGCGGCTGCCGTCCACGCGGATCAGCTTCACGCCCGGCAGGGCGGCGTATTCGTGCGTCCACAGGCCGTCGGCCATGGCGGCCGGGGCGCCGCCGTCGGCGTCGGAGGCATAGAGGGCGGTGACCGGCGTGGTCATGGCGGCCAGACCCGGCCGGGCGTCGGTGGTCATGACGTCCTTCATCGCCGCAGCCAGGGCGTGGCGGTCGCTGGCCATGGACCAGTCGACGACGAGGGCGCGCGTCGCGGGATCACGAACGAGGCCGGCGGCCGTCTGGACCTGCTGGGTGCGGAAGGTCGCCTCGTCGACCGACAGGATGCCGGCGGCGGCCTGATCGGCGAAGGGACGGGCCTGTGCGGCAGTGACCTGCGGCCCGTACATGGCGCTGAAGAAGGGCAGGGAGTCCACGCTCATCAGCCGCCCGACCAGCTCGGGATGGGCTTGGGCCAACAGCAGGCCCGACAGGCCGCCCATGGAATGGCCGATGACGGCGGGGCGGTCGAGGCGGGCGGCGCGGATATAGCGGGCCAGTTCCTCGACTTCCGGCGCGACGAAGGCGCCGTCGCCGTGGCTCCAGGCCTGGCCCGCGAAGCCGGACAGCTGGACCAGATGCACCCGGTGGGTCGCCGAGAGCCGTGTCGCCAGCGGCCGCCAGACCTCGCGCGAGGAGGCGAGGCCGGGGATCAGGATGACGTCGGGGCCCGATCCGATCACCTCGACCGACAGCCGGTCGGAAGTGAAGGGGGCTGATTGTGCAGCGGCAGGCTCAGCGGCGAGCGCGTGGCCGGCGGCGATCCCGCAGCCGATGATGAGGGCGGCGGCCGAGGCGACGGCGATGGCGCGCAGGTTCACGCCCCCGCGATTATGCAGGAAGAACATGTCAGTCTCCGTGGTTGGGTTAGTCCGCCGGCCTCAGCCGTGCGGGTTTTCGAAGATATCCTCGACCGGCCGGGCGAACAGGACGGCGATCCGGTAGGCGAGGTCGAGTGAGGGGTCGTGTTTCTCGGTCTCGAGCGCGTTGACGGCCTGACGCGAGACCCCGAGCTCCTGACCCAGCTGTTCCTGGGTCCAGCCGCGCGCGACGCGCAGAAGCTTGAGCCGGTTCTTCATTTCGAGGTCCGGATGAAGGGCGCGCTGACGCCCCAGAAGAACCAGAACAGCGGATAGATCAGCCAGGCCGGCAGGTGATAGGCGCCCGCATAGCTCTCGCCGAAGCCCCAGAGGCTGGCCACCGCCATGGCCAGCCCGGCCGAGACGATGAACTGTTTGGCGGTCAGGGCGCGCACGAACTCGTCGGAATCGCGGATCAGGCTGAGCGTGGCCCAGATCTGGCCGACCATGGGGGCGGCGACAGCGAAGGCCAGCACCCAGGCGGCGGGCTTGCCGATGATCTCGTCGAAGGCGCCGAAGATGGCGGCGACGTTGACCAGGGCATAGGGGATCATGAAAGCCATGGTCCGGACAAAATAGCGCCGACCGGCGGGCGTGCCGTTGTTCCAGCTCATCAGCATGACGCGTTCTCCTGACTTGATGTCAGGAGAACATGACATGGTGCTTATGTAAGGTCAACATGACTTTTCGTCAGGCTGCCCTGACGACCACAACCGGCCGGTGGAGATCACCCGGTCGGGAACGTCGCGCGCTCGGTGGCTGACCCGCGGTGCGCTGGTCCCAGCCCCTTCGCGGCGCTATCCTGAAGCCATGTCAGCCGCACCCCGCGTCTCGCCGTCGGATCTTTTCACGCCGCAGGAGTGGGCGCCGTTTCAGTCGCGCTCGGTCTGGAAGGGGCCGCTGCTGGTCGCCCATGCCTGGGGCGTCATCGCCCTGGCCGTCGTCGCTGGCGTGGTCTGGCCCGTGCTGATCCCGGTCTGCGTCATGATCATCGGCACGCGCCAGCTGGGTCTGGCCATCCTGATGCATGAGGCGGCGCACGGGGCGTTGGCCAAGGATCTGAAGCTCAACGACTGGTTCGGGCACTGGCTGTGCGCCGTGCCGATCGGGGCGTCGCTGAACGCCTACCGGCCCTACCATCTGTCGCACCACCGCTTCGCCCAACAGCCTGAGGACCCGGATCTGATGCTGTCGGCGCCGTTTCCGGTGACGCCGGCGTCTCTGCGGCGGAAGATGTTCCGCGACCTGACCGGCCAGACCTTCTTCAAGCAGCGGGTGCTGCTGCCCATCGCCATGGCGCGGAAGGCGAAGGCCGAGGCTGCGGGCTCAAGTAGCCCGACGCGCGGTAGCCCGAACAAGGATGCGGCGCATGATTATGATTCCATCGTCACGGGCCGATCCGTCCTGCCGTTCCTGCTGGTGAACCTGGCGATGCTGGCCGGCTTCGTCGCGGCGGGGGTCTGGTGGGCGTGGTTCGCCCTGTGGCTGCTGCCGATGGCGACCTGGTTCTCGCTCGTGACGCGGTTGAGGAACATTGCCGAGCACGCCTGCGTCGAGGGCTCGGCGACAGACCCCTACCGCGCCGCCCGGACCACCCGCGCCAGCTGGTGGGAGCGCGCCTTCATCGCCCCCTACTGGGTCAATTTCCACGCCGAGCATCACCTGTTCATGCACGTCCCGTGCTGGAGCCTGCCCCACCTGCACCGCGAGATCGGCAAGCGTCCGCAGGCAAGGGGGATGGAGGTGGCGCCGGGCTATCTGACCGTGCTCCGCCGGGCAGCGTCGCGCGAGGCGGTCGATTGAGGGTTGCCGGTCTCGTCTGTGGTCTCTGGCTGCTAGCCTCGGCCGCGCCGGTCGCCGCCCAGACGGAGCGAACGGTCGCCCTGACCTTCGACGACCTTCCCTATGCCGGAGAGGTGGCGAGCGGCCCCGGCCCCGGCCCCGGCCCCGGCTTGAGTTCGGTCGAGGTCGCAGCCCTGAATGCGAAACTGCTCGACGGCCTGCGCGCGCACCGGGCCCCGGCGATGGGCTTCGTCGTGGAGAAGACGCTGCGAGCCCTCTCCGCCGGGGATAGCGACGCCGTGCTCGACGGCTGGACCCGGGAGGGGTTCGAGCTGGGCAACCACACCTGGAGCCACGCCGATTCCAACCGGCTGTCTCTCGACGAGATCGAAGCGGAGATCGTTCGCGGCGAGGCCTCGATCCGGCCGGTGATGGCGCGCGTCGGAAAGCCGCTGCGCTACCTGCGAATGCCCATGAACCACACCGGCGACACCGCCGAAAAGCGCGAGGGCGTCGAAGCCCTGGCGGCGCGCCATGGCTATGCGCTCGCGGCCTCGACCATCGACACCTCCGACTATGTGTTCGAGGCGGCCTATCAGCGCGCGCTCGGGCAGGGGGATGGAGTCTGCGCCGCCCGTATCGCTGACGCCTACGTCGCCTACAGCGCCGTGGAGATCGACTACTACGCCGGTCTGAACGTCAGGGTCTTGGGGCGGGCGCCGGCTGAAGTGGCCCTGCTTCACGTCAACCGGATCAACGTCGACACGCTTGATCGACTGCTGGGCCTGTATGCCGCGCGTGGATACCGGTTCGTCTCCTTGAGCCAGGCGCAGAGCGATCCCGCCTATGGCCGGCCGGCGACCTATGCGACCCGATTCGGACCGATGTGGGGGTATCGCTGGGCGCGTGAACTGGGCGTACGCGTCAACGGGGCGGAGGAGGCGGAACCGCCGGCCTGGGTGGTTGCCTATGGCGAGGCGGCGGGGACGCCATGCCTCGCGCCGACGGCCTGACGGGCGGGTTCAGGCCGCCGCCCGCTCCTCGGCGCGCAGGGTCAGGACCCGCACCCCGTCCTTCGTCACCGCGACCGTATGCTCGAACTGGGCGGAAAGCTTGCCGTCGGTGGTGACCACGGTCCAGCCGTCGTCCTCGGTGCGGATCGTGCGGCGGCCCTGGTTGAGCATGGGCTCGATGGTGAAGACCATGCCTTCGCGCAGGGTCATGCCGTGGCCCGGCCGGCCGAAATGCAGCACCTGCGGCGCCTCGTGCATCTCGCGCCCGATGCCGTGGCCGCAGAAATCGCGCACGACCGAATAGCCGTGGCGTTTGGCGTGCTGTTCGATGGCGAAGCCGATGTCGCCCAGCGTCGCGCCGGGCCGGACCGCCCAGATGCCCTTCCACATGGCCTCATAGGTGGCCTTGACCAGTTTGCGCGCCGGGGCGGCGACGTTCCCGATCAGATAGGTCTTGGACGAGTCGGCGATGAAGCCGTGTTTCTCCAGCGTGATGTCGAAATTGACGATGTCGCCGTCCTTCAGGATGTCGTCCGGCGACGGCACGCCATGGCAGACGACCGCATTGCGCGAGCTGTTCAGCGCGAAGGCGAAACCGTACTGGCCCTTGGACGCCGGGCGGGCGCGCAGCTTGTCGACGATGAAGGCCTCGACCAGATCATTGACCTGAAGCGTACTCATGCCCGCCAGCGGCTGTTCGTCCAGATACGCGAAGACGGAGGCGAGCAGGGCGCCCGCCTCGGCCATCAGCTCGACCTCGGCCGGGGTCTTGGTCATGCCGCTTCGGCGGTCGGTTCGACGCCCGCCGCCTTCAGCTCGCGCGCGACCAACTCTTGGAAGGTCAGGCCGGGGTTGAGCTCGCACAGCATGCCGATCTTGATCCAGAAGGCGGCCTGGCCATTGGTCGAGCGGCAGGCGGCCCTGGCGGCGCGGCGCAGCTGCTCGTGCAGCTCATCCTCGATGTTGACGATGCCCAATGGGGTGTCTTTCGGCTATACGATACGTATATGTTTCATATAGATTGCGACGGCGCGCGGCAAGGGCTTCCCCTCGCCGGGGAAAGCCGCGACAAGGCGGGCGATGACCCGCATCACCGATCCCGAGGCCTTCATCCTGGCCAACACCCGGCTGCAGATCGTGCCGCACACGCCGGAGATTTCCCTGTGGCTGGCGGATGAGATCACCCCGATCTGGCGTATGACCGAGGAGGAGCTGGGCGAGATCGGCCTGCCGCCGCCGTTCTGGGCCTTCGCCTGGTCGGGCGGGCAGGGACTGGCGCGCTGGATCCTCGACAACCCGGCCGAGGTGGCGGGCAAGCGTGTGGTCGACTTCGCCACCGGTTCGGGGCTGGTCGGCGTAGCGGCGATGCAGGCAGGCGCCGCCGAGGTGCTATGCGCCGACATCGACCCCTTCTGTGGCGCGGCGGTCAGGCTGAACGCCCGGGCCAACGGGGTCGCCCTGAACTTCACCGACGTCGATCTGCTGGATGGACCGCCGCCCGGAGCCGACGTCATCTGCGCCGGCGACGTCTGCTACGAAAAGCCGATGACGGAACGGGTCCTGGCCTGGCTGGCGAAAGCGCGCGCGAACGGGTCGCGCGTCCTGATCGGCGACCCGCACCGGACCTATTTCCCGAAGGAAGGGCTGGAGTTCCTCGCCGAATACCGGGTGCCGACGACGCGCGAGCTCGAGGATTTCGAGATCAAGCGGTCCAGCGTCTGGGCCATGCCCTAGAGAGTGAACGGCCGCGCCCGTTCGAGGCGCGGCCGAAACTCATCAGGCGGCGAGCGAGACCGGGGTCGTGCTGGTCGCGCTGTCGGTCGCCGAGTTGGCGTTGGCCGCATAGGCGGCCAGTGACTTCTCGAACAGGGCCTTGATCCCCGACGTCAGCTCGTCCGACGCCAGGGAGCCGTCGCCATTCGTGTCGAGCGCCGAGAAGGCGCTGGTCAGGCTGGTGTCGTCGCTGTCCTTGCCGAGGATCGTATTGATCTCCGACAGGCTCAGCGATCCGGTGTCGTCCGCATCGGCGGCGGACAGCAGCATTGAGGCCGTGTCCGAAGCGGAGGCGGATTGACCGGGAGGCGGCCCGGGCGGAGCCCCGTGCGGCGGACCCTTGGCCTTGAAGCCCGCGTCCAGTTCGGTCGAGGTGATCTGGCCGTCGCCGTCCGTATCCATCGCATTGAAGGCGTCCGTCAGGGAAGAGGCGTCGGCGCTGAGCGAAGCCGCCAGCTCTTCCAGGCTCACCGTGCCGTCGCCGTTGGTGTCGGCGGCGTCGATGACCTTGGAAGAGAAGCTGGAGCTGGAGCCCGACGAGCCGGAGCTCTCCTGGCTGCCCAGCAGCGCGGACATTGTGTCAGCGCTGAAACCTCCGCCGTTCATCGAGGCGGGGGGAGGGCCCGGAGGCGGGCCCGACGGCGGGGAATTTCCGCCGGTTTCCGAGGCGAAGCTGGGCATGGATTGCCCGGTCGACCCGGTGGAACTCGTCTGGAACAGATCGCGCAGGGCCTGGAGGGCCGTGCTCGAACTCGCCGCAGACGATGAGGAAATCTGCATCTTCGGCTCCTTGAGAGGAAACGCCGGTGTCCCGAAGCCCTCTCAGGCCCCGTCCCGGCGTCCCGAAGGCATGCAAAAGCCCTTCCGCGATCGTGGCGAAAACATTGAAAAGATTGAGATGTTTCAGCGTCGAAACATCCGGGCGCATTTGCCGCCCGAAAGTCGCCCCAGGTGTTGCCGAAGGATGAAGATCAAACGGCCGGCTCGTCGTCCGGTCCGGGCGAGAAGTGGATGTGGCGATCCGGATTGGGATCGACGTCCAGGGTATGGGGTTCCAGATCGGCGTCGGCCGGACGGCCGGTCCCGCGCGCCTTCTCCAGCGCCTGATCGCGGCCGTAGCCGGGGTCGGAAGGGGTCATGGCGGTCATGGGAGTCCTCGAAAAGACGGTGACGTTCGTCGCTGACGGTAACCCTCTCGCGGCCCGGGCGTTCCGGTCACGCTTGGTGACGGATGGAAACACGCCCATGTTCGAGGCCATGAAGACCTGGCTTCTCATCCCTGTCGTTCTGGCCGTTTCGGTCTCGTCCGCCGGCGCGCAGGTCAGGTCCTGGACGCCCCTCGGATCTGCGGGCGCGAGCAGTCTGGAGACCCAGCGCTACGCTATAGAACTCCAGCGCCAGCAGGCCGAGGCCGCCGAGGCCCTGGCGCGTCAGCAGCAGTTGCAGACCCGGCTGACCCTGATGGAGCTACAGTCCCGGCGCATTCCCGCTCCGACGCCGGATGTCCCCATCCCGGCCCTGCGATCGCCCGAACAGGAACGAGCCGCGCGTGAGGCCGCGACCGCCCGGCGACAGGCCACGGCCCAGGGCGTCGGCCAGATCGACAACTGGCTGGATCGTCCGCCGCAGTAGGGCGTTCGTTTGCGGCGCTTTCCTCCGGCAGGGGTCGGCGCTAGCGTGAACAGAACTCCGGGAGGGTCGACGATGCGGTGGCAAGGCGGACGTGAAGGCGGCAACGTCGAGGACCGGCGCGGCATGGGGGGCGGCGCACTGACCGGCGGCGGCATCGGCGTCGCGGTTCTGGGGCTGATCGGCTATTTCGTTTTTGGCATCGACCCCTCCACCACCCAGCAGGTCGCGGGCGCGCTCGGCGCGGGCGGTCAGGCCGAACAGCAGGGTCAGGTGGGCTCGCCCACCGATGAGGCCGGCAAGTTCGTCAATGTGATCGGGACCAATATCGACGACGTCTGGAAGTCGCGCATCCGCGGCTACGACTCGCCGACGGTCGTTCTCTACGAACAGGGGACGCCGACCGGCTGTGGCTTCGGCCAGTCGGCGATGGGCCCCTTCTACTGTCCGTCGGACAACAAGGTCTATCTTGACCTCGGCTTCTGGCAGGAGATGGAGACCCAGCTGGGCGCGTCCGGCGCCGAGTTCGCTCGCGCCTATGTCCTGGCCCACGAGTACGGCCACCACGTCCAGAACCTGACGGGTGTCTCCGATCAGGTCCAGGCCCAGGAGCAACGCGCCGGGGGCGGGGCGGCGGCCAATCGTTATTCGGTCGCGCTGGAGCTTCAGGCCGACTGTTACGCCGGGGTCTGGGCGAAGAACGCCGCGGGCGCCTCCAACGGTCAGGTCGCCGTCGACGGCGCCGATCTGGAAGAGGGGCTGAAGACCGCCAGCGCCATCGGCGACGACACCCTGCAGCGCAAGGCGGGGCGCGAGGTCGCGCCCGACAGCTTCACCCACGGCTCCTCGGCCCAGAGGGTGCAGTGGCTCAGGCGCGGCTATGAGAGCGGCGATCCGTCGTCCTGCGACACCTTTTCCGGCCTGCCGGGCATGAGCTGACGCCGAGCAGGCTCTAGGCTCGGGCCGCCGATTCCCCTCCGCCGGCGTTGTAACATTCGCAGGCCATGCGCTCGAGCGCGGCGCGATTGGTGATGGTGATCTTTCCGCGGGAGTAGTTGATCGCGCCCGCCTTCTGCAGCGTCTGGGCCGCCTCGTTCACCGTCGTACGCTGGGCGCCGAGCATGCTGCCCAGATATTCCTGGGTCAGGTGCAGGGTCTCGCCGTCGATCCGGTCGTGGCAGCGCAGCAGCCATTTGGCGAAGCGCTGGTCGGCCCGGTGCAGGGCGTTGCAGGTGCCGGACTGTTCCAGCTCCGCCTGCAGGCCCGAGGCATAGCCGGCGATCACGGCGCGCAGCCCATGACGCTCATTCATCAGTTCGCGCAGCTTGGACACCTCGATCCGCCGCGACTGGCCTTCGGCCTGGGCCACGTGGCGCGAATAGCTGCGGACCGGCGCGGGCCCGGTCGCCGAAGGATGGGTCACGCCCTCCCGACCGACCATGAACACCTCGACGGTGCGGCCGTCCTTCATCGCCGCGACTGCGGAAATGATCCCGCTGTTCAGGAAATGCACGTGCTCGATCTGGTCGCCCGCTTCCAGGAAGACATGGCCGACCTTGAAATCGACGGGCACGGAGGCGGCTATCAGAGCCGCACGGTCCTCGGGAGGCAGGTTCTGAATAAGGGAATTGTGCAGCGTTGCGGTCAGCATTGTCGCCGGATAGGGGAAAGCGGCGCACGCCGTCCGTCGGAAACCGACTTTCAGCCGCACTGATTGCGCTGGCCCTGACGGCAACTCAAACGAGCAATGTTATGTGCAGTTCCGTACGAGTTTTCGTGCGGTTCTATTTCGCCAATCGGTCCCGACACTTGTCGGCGTCGAAGACGATATCGGCATCGGGCTTGTGGGACTTTGACCCCGGCCGGTCGATGCGCTGAAGGATGTGGCGCAGGATGTTGATCCGGGCCGTTTTCTTGTCGTCGGTGGCGATGACGGTCCAGGGCGCGTGGCCGGAATGGGTTTCGTCCAGCATCCGGTCGCGGGCGGCGCTATAGGCGTCCCAGCGGGCCTGGGCCTCGCCGTCCAGAGACGAGACCTTGAACTTCTTGAGCGGGTCCTCGATCCGCTCTTCCAGCCGTTTGGCCTGCTCCTCCTTGGAGATGTCGAGCCACAGCTTGATGATCAGGGTCCCGGCGTCGGCCAGCAGCCGCTCGAAGCGCGGCGCGTCCTTCAGGAACTGCTCGTGCTGCTGGGGCGTGCAGAAGCCCATCACCGGCTCGACCCCGCCGCGATTGTACCAGGAGCGGTTGAGGATCACGATCTCGCCCGCGGCCGGCAGGTGGCTGACGTAGCGCTGGAAATACCATTGGCCGGTCTCGCGCTCGGTCGGCTTGGGCAGGGCGACGACACGGGTCTGGCGCGGCGAGGCGTATTCGGTGATCCGCTTGATCGCCCCGTCCTTGCCGGCGCTGTCGCGGCCCTCGAAGACGATGAGGATCTTCAGACCCTTCTCGATGGCCCAGGCCTGGGTGTCGACCAGTTCGATCTGCAGCTTCTCGAGCTCGCGCTCGTAATCGTCTTTCTTGCTCATGGGTTGAGAGTGGGCTTCGGCGCCCCGGACCGCAAGCATGGGGACCGCAAGCATGCGACCGCAAGCGGGGTCGCGTGTGGCGCGGTTCTGCTTCACTCTGGTCAAACCTCACCGGAGACCGTGCATGATTCCCATCGACCGCCGCGCCCTGATGACTGGCGCGCTCGCCGTCTCCGGTCTGGCCGCCAACGCCGCCTTCGCTCAGGACCTGAGCATCCGCCCCGCCGGTTCGGCCGCGACGGGGCCGGACGCCGCGCTCGACATGGCCGCCGCCCTCGCCGGAGGGCCGCCTGCGATCGCCGCCGGGATCGTGACGCGCGAGGGGCTGGAATGGTCGGGCGTACGCGGCGTGCGTCAGGCGGGCGGGACCGACAAGGCGACCCTGGACGATCGCTGGCACCTGGGCTCGAACACCAAGGCCATGACCGCCGCCGTTTTCGCCCGGCTCGTCGATCAGGGGCGGGCGAAATGGGCCATGCCCCTGTCGGAGGCCTTCCCCGGGGCGGCGCTGGACCCCGCCTTCGCCGACGTCACCCTCGATGATCTGATGCGGCACAAGGCCGGGCTGACCGATGCGGCCATGGCCTCGCCCAATGTCGCCCGCGCCGATCCCCGCCCGGTCATGGAGCAGCGGGCCGCGGTGGTGGACGGGGCCCTGTCGCGGCCGCCCGCTGGGACGAAGGGCGCCTTCGCCTATGCCAACATCAACTATGTGCTGGTCGGCGCCGCCATCGAGCGGATCAGCGGCAAGCCCTGGGAAGAGATGATGGGCTCGGAGATCTTCCAGCCTCTGGGCCTGACCACGGCCGGCTTCGGCGCGCCTGCGACGGATGCCAAGGGCGGCGCCAATGTCTGGGGGCACCGCGTCGCCCCGGACGGGACGAAAATCCCGATGGACCCCGCCGGGGCGGCGGACAACCCCGCCCTCTACGGCCCGGCGGCGACGGCCCATATGACCCTGGCCGACTATGCGACCTGGATCCGCGCCATGATCGGCGGCGCGCCGGAAGGCTGGCTGAGGCCCGAGCGGATCGGCGTCCTGACCACGCCCCTGCCGGGCGACACCTACGCCATGGGCTGGATCGCGCGGCCCGAGAGCTGGGCCGGGGACACGGTCACCATTGCCCACGAGGGGTCAAACACCCTGTGGCACGCGATCGCAGTGGCCGCTCCGGCCAAGGGGTTGGGCTTCATCGTCCTGTCCAACGGCGGCATTCAGGGCCGCGCGACAGCCGTACCCCTGATCCAGAGACTGATCCGGGAACGGACGGCGGCCTCATAAGTGTTAACGCAGACGTGCGACCGGATAGCGTTCCGAGCGTTGCCGTAGATCATCCAAGGGTCAATGCTGAGGCGGCATGAAGCGCGACTTCGCCGATTTCTGGAATTTGTTGTGGGAACTGGGGCTGGCCGCCTGCGCCGGCTTCGCCCTGATGAACGCCTTTGTCCCGCCCCAGGACCTGCCGTGGAAGCCGCTGGATCTGAACCATCCGGTCGGTCAGGCGACCAGCGCCAAGGTCGCCGATTTCGAACTGCCCTTCGCCGCCCCCGCCGAACAGGTCCAGGGCGCCACCGAGGCTTGTATCCAGACCCTGCGCGCGGCCGGTGTGGAGGTCGAACGCGTGCCCGACCGCGACGACGGCGGCTTCTGCCGGGTGCAGGGAGCGGTGCGGATCACCGGCGGGGCGGTGACGCCTCTCGCCCCGAACGACGTCGTCATGCAGTGCCCACTGGCGGTGCGCTACGTCATCTGGGACCGCCAGATCCTGCAGCCGGCGGCGCGTGAAGTCTTTGGTTCGTCAGTGAAATCTGTCGACGACTTCGGAACCTACTCCTGCCGCCGCATCTATGGCTCGACCCAGATCAACGACCGGCCCAGCGAGCACGCGCGCGCTAATGCCCTGGACGTCGGCGGCGTCACCCTGGCCGACGGGCGCAAGATTTCGGTGCTGGACGACTGGAACGGGACGGGACCCAGAGGAGCAGAGGGTTCGGTCTTCCTGAAGCGCCTCAGGGACGGCGCCTGCCGCGTCTTTTCGACGGTTCTGACCCCCGACTACAACAAGGAGCACGCGAACCATTTGCATCTGGACGGCGCGCCCCGCAGCCTTTGCGCCCTCGGCCCTTCGCCCCAAACCCGGGCCGGGCCACAGGCGGCTCAGGGCGCTCAGCAGCCTTGAGCGCGACGAAACCTCCCTTTCAGCGCGAATCGAATCCGGTTGACCGCTGTGGACAGACGCGAGAGAACGTCTGCGCAGTCCGGATTTTGTGCGTGGGGTCCAAACCCATGTCTCGCTCCTTCGCCTGAACGAGCCGTCCAGATGGACTGACGGGTTTCTCCACGTGAGAGCCTGCCTGGAAAGCGCGTTTATGGAGAGCGCAGATATGGCGACCGGTACGGTCAAGTGGTTCAACCCCACGAAAGGCTTCGGCTTCATCCAGCCGGAAAGCGGCGGCGCCGATGTGTTCGTGCACATCACCGCCGTTCAGAAGGCGGGCCTCGCTGGCCTGGATGAGAACGCGAAGGTCGAATACGAGCTGGAATCCCAGCGCGGCAAGACCTCGGCGGTCAACCTGAAGCTTCTCTGATCTGGCTCCCTCCCAAAGGAGGGGGACTTTAGAGATTGGCGGGCGTGGGATCCTCGGACCCCACGCCCGTTTTCGTTTGGGACTCGCTTTTGCGCGTGGACCACTGGGCCAGGACGATGGCGGCCAGAACGAGGGTGCCGCCCAGGGCCTGAACCGGCGTCAGGGTCTCGCCGAACACCCACCAGCTGACCAGACCCGCGACTACGGGCTGAACCAGGATGGTCACGGCGGTGATGGTGGCGGGCAGCTTGCCCAGCGCCCAGGCCACGCCGCCCTGACCCGCGACATGCACGAGGCCCAGGCCAATACAGGCGACCCAGCCCGCCGGACCGGTCGGGACGATCTGCTCGCCCATGATCAGGGCCGCCAGCAGCATCAGGGGCGCGCCCACGGCCGTGGACCACAGCATGACCCGTTGAGCCGAGGCGGTCTTGCGCGCCGCCTGGATGGTCAGGAAATAGGCGGCGTACCAGAGCGTCACCGACAGGGAGAGGGCGTCGCCCAGCAGGGAGCGATCCGCCCCGCCCGAGTGGTTGGCCCCGAGCGCCATGGCGGCGGCCCCGACCATCGACAGCGCCAGCGCTACGAGGAACAGGCTACGGGGGCGTTGTCTCAGCACCACCCAGGCGAACAGGGTCACGATCACGGGCGTCAGGTTGCACAGCACCGTGGCGTTGGCGACCGAGGTCAGGTACAGGCCATAGTGCCAGAAGCTCATGTCCAGGGCGAAGAACATCCCGGCGAGGGCCATCCATTTGCCGGGCCGGCCGATACCGGCGCCGCCCATCGAGGCGGGCCGTCCGACGAAGGCCAGCAGCAGGGGCAGGGCGAACACCAGCCGCCAGAAGCCCGCCGACGCCGGACCCGTCTCGGTCAGCCGCACCAGCACGGGCGCGAGCCCCAGCACCGCCGCCGCCAGCATCAGGACGATCAGGGCGAAGGCCCGCGAGGTCGCTAGCTTTGAGGCGTCCGGGGAGGCGGAGCAGGTCATGTCGCCGGGATTAGACCCTCACGCGGCTCCGGTGAACCCTCTCAGGGTCTGATCTGGCCGGTTCCGCGCACGACGTATTTGTAGCTGGTCAGCTGCTCCGCCCCGACCGGGCCGCGCGCGTGCAGGCGCGAGGTCGAGATGCCGATCTCTCCGCCGAAGCCGAACTCCCCGCCGTCGGCGAACTGGGTCGAGGTGTTCCACAGCACGATGGCACTGTCGACGGCGTTCAGGAAGGCGGCTGCGGCCTCCGCATCGTCGGTGATGATCGCCTCGGTGTGGCCCGAGCCGTGGGTGCGGATGTGCTCCACGGCGGCGTCCAGACCATCCACGATCCGAACGGCGAGGATCGGCGCCAGATATTCGGTGGTCCAGTCGGCCTCGGCGGCGGCGCTCATGGCCGGGACCAGCGCCTGCGCCCGCGCGTCGCCGCGCAGCTCGCAGCCGGCGTCGATCAGGGCCTCGGCGACCGGGGGCAGCAGGCGGCCGGCGGCCTCGGCGTCGATCAGCAGGGTCTCGGTCGATCCGCACACGGACACGCGGCGCATCTTGGCGTTGACCACGATGTCGCGCGCCATGTCGAGATCGGCGGCGGCGTGCAGATAGGTGTGGTTCAGCCCCTCCAGATGGCCGAGCACGGGCACACGCGCCTCGGACTGGACCCGGGCGACAAGGCTCTTGCCGCCGCGCGGGATCAGCAGGTCGACATTGCCGTCCAGTCCGGTCAGCAGGGCGCCGACGGCGGCGCGGTCGGGCGTGGGGACCAGCTGCACCGCATCGGCGGGCAGGCCGGCGGCGACCAGCCCCTCGACCACCGCTGCATGGACAGCCAGCGAACTGTCCAGACAGTCCGAACCGCAGCGCAGGATGGCGACATTGCCCGAGCGGATGCACAGGGCGGCGGCGTCTGCGGTGACGTTGGGCCGGCTCTCATAGATGATGGCCAGGACGCCCAGAGGCGTGCGGACGCGGGCGATGTCCAGCCCGTTGGGCCGGGTCCAGCGCTCGGTCTCGACGCCCAGCGGATCGGGGAAGGCGGCGATCTCGTCCACGGCCCCGGCGATGGCCGCGACCCGGGCCGGCGTCAGGGCCAGCCGGTCGATCAGTGCCTCTGACAGACCATTCGCGCGAGCCCGGGTGATGTCGACGGCATTGGCGGCCAGAATGGCGTCGGCGCCGTCGCGGATCGCAGCTGCAATGGCGCTCAGGGCGGCGCTGCGGATCTCCGGGCCGGCCAGACGCACGGCGTCGGCGGCGGCGCGCGCGCGGCGGCCCATGTCGGCCATCAGGGCGGCGACATCCTCGAACTCGGAGACGGGTTGAGCGGTCATGCGGGGTCCAGCACCAGATCGTCGCGGTGGATGGCGACGCCGGGGCCCTTATAGCCGACCAGCCCCTCGATTTCGCCCGAGTGCCTGCCCCGGATCTTCTCCATCTCGTCGGCGGCGTAGGCGGCCAGACCGACGCCCAGCGCCCCGCCCTCCATCCGCACGATGCGGACGCAGTCACCCCGGTCGAACCGGCCCTCGACCCGCTTGACCCCCGAGGCCAGCAGGCTGCGTCCGCCCGCCAGAGCGGTCGCGGCCCCGTCGTCGACGACCAGCGACCCCGCCGGCTCGAGGCTCCCCGCGATCCACGACTTGTAGGCCGCGATGGGCGTGGCCGGGGCGGTGATCATCGTGTGGCGCGCGCCGTCGTCCAGCGCCTTCAGCGGATGCGGCTCCAGTCCCGAAACGATCAGGGTGACGCAGCCCGCCGAACGGGCGATGCGGGCGGCTTCCAGCTTGGTCGCCATCCCGCCCGTGCCGACGTCGGCCTCGGCGTTTGCGCCCCCGGCGGCGGCGAGGATGTCGGGCGTCAGGGCCTCCACCACCGGCAGATGCTCGGCGTCCGGATTCTTCCTCGGATCGGCGGTGTAAAGGCCGTCGACATCGGACAGCAGGATCAGCAGGTCGGCCCGCGCCAGCTGGGCCGTCCGCGCCGCCAGCCGGTCATTGTCGCCATAGCGGATTTCCTCCGTCGCGACCGTGTCGTTCTCGTTGACCACGGGCACGGCGCCGAGTTTGAGCAGGGCCTCCAGCGTGGCGCGCCCGTTCAGCCAGCGACGGCGGCGTTCGGTGTCCTCGCGGGTCAGAAGGACCTGAGCGGGCACCAGGGCCTGCTCGCTCAGCGCCGCCTCCCAGGCCTGCATCAGCAGGGGCTGGCCGACGGCGGCGGCGGCCTGTTTCTCGTCCAGCCGGGCGTTCTTCTCCAGCCCGAACCGCCCGCGCCCCAGAGCCACGGCGCCGGAGGAGACCACGATCACCTCCCGCCCGTGCCGGCGCCAGTCCGCGATGTCCTCGGCCAAGGCCTTGAGCCAGGCCGCCGCCGGGGCGCGCGTCTTCGCATCCACGACCAGCGATGAGCCGATCTTGATCACGACGCGATTGATGGGGCGAGGGGAGGCGGGGATCTGGAACACGGCGGGACCATTACGTCAGGATTTCGCGCGGACAAGCGCCAAACCCGCCTGTCGCGACAAGTTTTGTCTAACGGGCCTCGAACGTGGGCAACATCGTTGCCGGAATCCGCTGAGGCCTCAGGGTCGCGGCGTCGACCAGACACCATTCGGAGACGCCCTGGGCGCAGAGCCGGCCCTCGCCGTCCTCGATGCGGACATAGCGGTTGAAGCGCGGTCCCTGCGGATCGCCGACCCAGGTGCGGGCCACGACGGTCGCATCGGGCTGGAGCGCGCGCAGGTAATCGATCTCGTGGCGCAGGGCGACCCAGGACCATTTGGCTCGGTCGGCCTCGTCGAACCGGGCGTTCCAGTGGGCCGTACCGACTTCCTGCAGCCAGCCGACATAGACCACATTGTTCACATGGCCGTTGGCGTCGATGTGCTCGGGCAGGATGGCCAGTGGCACGGTGAAGATCTCGCGATCCTCACGCAGCTGGAGCGGCGCCCGCGCCAAGTCGGGTCAGTCCTGACCGAGGGCGACGCCCTTTTCCGCCAGCAGGGCCTGGAGCTCGCCCGACTGGAACATCTCGCGGATGATGTCCGAGCCGCCGATGAACTCCCCCTTCACATAGAGCTGGGGAATGGTCGGCCAGTCGGTGAAGACCTTGATGCCGTCGCGAAGGGCTTCGTCCTGAAGCACGTCGACGCCGACGAAGGGGGCTTCGATCTGGTCGAGGATCTGCACCGACAGGGACGAGAAGCCACAGCGCGGCTGGTCCGGCGTGCCCTTCATGAACAGGACGACAGCGTGGTCCGCGATCGTCTGGGCGATGAAGGCGTGGACGGGATCGGCGCTTTGCGCAACGACTTGGTCGGTCATGGGAGTGGCCTCTGGTTCAGCCCGTCAGCTAGGGACGAAGGCCCCGTGGGTCAAGGCCGCAGGCCGCTTTGACGCAGCTCAGGCGACCTTGTTGGCGGCGCCGACCCGGGCCATTTCGATCTGGGCCGACAGACCGGGCGGCATGTCGCGGTCCGGGATCTTCGACAGGGCCTCCAGCCGCGGAATGTCGCGGGCCTGAACCAGGACGGTGGCCACGGCCGGATCGTTCATGACATGGGCCAGGCAGATCGACTCGGCGTCCCAGTGCGGGGTCTCGTGCAGGAAGGCGAAGGTGCCGGCGCCGGCCAGCGGATCGTCCTTTGCCCGCTTCGGACCCCCGCCGAAGCCGAACAGACCCTTCTTCGGCTCGTTCAGGGTCGTGGCCTTCTTCCTGGAGTTCAGGGCCTCGGGGAAATAGTCATAGGCCATGACCGCCATGTCCTGCTCCTGGGCGGCGCGGATGCGGGCGCGCACCTTCCACGAGGAGTTGACGTTGGACGGGGTGGCGATGACGTCGAAGGCGCCGGTCGAGACATAGGCGTCCATCACCTCGTCGTCGCCGAAGACGCCGAGGAAGCGGACGCGCTGGGTCCGGCGCAGGGCCTTGAGCGCATTCAGTGACGACTGGGGCAGTTCGTGCTCGCCCGGACGTTCCAGCAGGGCGACGTCGATCCAGCCCAGGCCGGAGACGTGCAGGGCCCGGTCGATGGCGTGGGTGATGGCCTCGGCCGAGAAGTCGCGGTCCATGTCCTGGCGGCGGCCGTCGCGACGGCCCAGGGTCAGGCTGACGATCAGCAGCTTGCGTTCGACCGAGGACAGGGCGTGGCCTACGACCTCGGCCAGCACCGGGTCGGCGCTTTCCAGCCGGTAGCTGTTGATGCCCGCCTCGAGCGCCGCATAGATCAGCTCGGCGGCGGCCTCGGGCCCGCGCGAGACGGCGTCGATGCCCAGGCTCAGGGTGATGTTGGAAATGGCGGCGCCGGTGGAGCCGAAGGGGCGATAGCGCATGGGATCAGCCTCCTGCGGCGGGGATCGAGGTTTCGAGCGCCAGGGCGTGCAGTTCCCCGCCCATCTTGCCCTTCAGGGCGGCGTAGACGAGTTGGTGCTGGCGCACGCGCGGCAGGCCCTGGAAGGCGTTGGACACGATGCGCGCGCGATAGTGGTCGCCGTCGCCGGCCAGATCGTCGATGGCGATCTCGGCGTCGGGAAAGGCCTCCGCCAGATGGGCGTGCAGCGTTTCGACGGTCATGGGCATGCGGGCGGTCTCGCGGTCTTCTCGCAGGGAAAATGACCGATAAACCTTAATGTCCCGCATACGCGGCGCGGGTGTCAGACCGCGGCGGGCCGCTCCAGCAGATGCACGAGGTGGTCCTTGTAGAAGCCGTCGGCATAGGGGCGATAGCCGACCCGCTCGGCCAGTTTCAGCGAGGGGGCGTTGTCGGGCGAGATCATGCAGACCGTGCGCGGCGCCTTCATCACCGTATCGGCCCAGCGAAGCGCCGCCTCCAGCCCTTCGCGCGCCAGACCCTGGCCCTGGAAGGCCGTGGCCACGCCCCAGCCCAGTTCGGGCGCATCGAACGGGGTGTCGAGTTCGCGCAGATAGTGCAGCACCCCGACGCTGCCGACATAGGCGCCCGTGTCGCGCGACCGCATCGCCCAGTTGCCGTGACCGATGGCCTGCCAGTGCCCCAGGTCGCGCAACAGGCGGAACCAGACCTCTTCTTCGCCCAGCGCCCGGCCGGTGATGGCGCGGGTGAAGGCCTCGTCTGCCCAGACTGCCTTCAGGTCGTTGAAATCCGTGACAGCCACGGGGGTCAGGATCATGCGTTCGGTGGTCAGGATGGTCATCCGCTCATTCCTTCCATCGCGACGCCGGGAAAGAAAGCCCGCCGCCGCACCGGATTGACAGGGTGTGGCTGTCAGGCGCCGAAGAAGGACCCCGCCCGTTCGATCCGCGTGTTCCCGGCCGCGTCGGTGACCGCATAGGTGAAGCCGGGCTGCAGGGCCCAGCCGCCCGCCACGCCCGTCTTCGACAGGGCCAGAAGGGCGACCTGATGGTCCTTGATCGCCGCGCCGCGCAACCGGGCCAGACGCTCGACCACCGACCGGCAGGCCTCGGTCGGCGACATCCCGTGACGCATGGCCTCGACGACCGAATGGCTGCCGCAGATCCGGACCACGTCTTCGCCGACGCCGGTGGCTGTCGCCGCCCCGACCTCGTCATCGACATAGAGACCGGCCCCGGTGATGGGGCTGTCGCCGACCCGGCCGCGCATCTTGAAGGCCATGCCCGACGTGGTGCAGGCGCCCGCCATATGGCCGTCGGGACCGATGCCAAGAATGCCGATGGTGTCGTGGTTGCCGGGACCGCCGGGCTGCGAGCGCCAGTCCGTATTCTCGCTGTTGACGCGCGGAGCGTACTGGGCCGTCTTCAGCCATTCCTTCCACGCCGCCTCGGCCTCGGGCGTCAGGAGGTTGGTCAGGGGGAAGCCCTGATCGACGGCGAAGCTGCGCGCGCCGGCCCCGACCAGCATGGTGTGGGGCGTCTTCTCCAGCACGGCCCGCGCCACCGAGACGGCGTGGACGATGTCCTCCAGCGCCGCGACCGCGCCGACGTTGCCCGCGTGGTCCATGACCACCGAGTCCAGGGTCACATGGCCGTCCCGGTCGGGATAGCCGCCCAAGCCGACGGAGTGATTGGTCGGATCGGCCTCGGGGACTTTCGCGCCCGCCTCGACCATGTCCAGACCCGAGCCGCCCGCGATGCGCGCCCTCACGGCTTCGGCGTTGGCGGCGGCGCCGAAGTCCCAGGTCGAGACGACGACAGCAGGGGCGGGCGTGTCCGCCCGCGCGCTACCCGCCACCGTCGCGAGGCCTGAAGCGGCCAGCACGGCCCGGCGGGAAAGGTTCATATCAGCCCCAGTTGCTTGAAACTGGCCACGCCGTCTCGGCCGACCACCAGATGATCATGAACCTCGACATTGAGCGCGCGTCCAGCGGCGATGATCTGTTTGGTCATATCGACGTCGGCCCGACTGGGAGTCGGATCGCCCGAGGGGTGGTTGTGCACCAGGATCAGGCTGGACGACGACAGCTCCAGCGCCCGGCGCACCACTTCGCGCGGATAGACGGGGGCGTGATCGACCGTGCCCCGGTTCTGGATTTCGTCGAGGATCAGCTGGTTCTTCTTGTCCAGATACAGCACGCGGAACTGCTCCCTCGGCTCGTGCTGGAGGGCGACGCGGACATAGGCGAGCAGGGCGCTCCAAGACGAGATCACCGGCCGCTTCGACGCCGGTTCGCGCGCCACTCGCCGGGCCACGTCATAGATCAGCTGCAGGTCCAGGGCCGTCGCCCGCGACAGCTTCCCGCGCACGATCAACAAGGATCGGGCGACCTGGTCGTCGATCGCCTCGTGGGTCGCCGCCCCTATGCCTTCCAGACTGCCGAACCGGGCCAGCAGATCCTTGGCCAGGGGCTTGGTGTCCCGGTAGGGGATGCTGCGGAACAACAGCATCTCCAGCAGCTCATAGTCGGGCAGGGCGTCGATCCCGCCCTTGGCCGCCCGCTCGCGCAGCCGTTCGCGATGGCCCGAGTTGCGACTTTTGGCGCGCGCGGGGGTTGTTTGCGGCGTGTCGTCGTCGGCGATGAAGTCGCTCAAGACCCGGCCCCGTGGATTCGAGCTGATGATGCTCCCGGAAGTTGTCAGGAACGGTAGCGGCTGTACCATTTCGATCAAGGGTCGGCGAACAACCGTCACAGTGTATGTTTCCCTTACGGAAACGGTGGTTATCGCCCATTTTTGCGACTTCGGAGGCACAGTCTGCCCTTGAAACGTTCAATCTAACGGCGGTCTGAAACAAAATCGTCAAATCCGTTGCAACGGTTTGCCTGAATGCGCATTTGCGGGACCGAAGGCCTCCCCAGACCTTTTAAATCCCCCAGGAAACAGGGCCGCACCGGGCGAAACCGGGGCGTCCGCAAAAGGTAATTCCATGAACGCTTCCAACGTCGCCCGCTTCGGCGGCCTGACCCTGACCGCGGCCCTGCTGGCCTCGGTCGCCACCCCTTCGCTGGCCGGTTCCTTCTATCTGCAGGAACAGTCCGCACGCGGCGCCGGCCGCGCCTATTCGGGTGAAGCCGCCGACACCGGCGTCTCCTCGATGTGGTGGAACCCCGCCTCGATCGCCCGTTCGGGCCGCGAGGTCTATGTCGGCATGCACGGCCTGCTGCTCGATTCGGACGTTGACAACGCCGGTTCGACCATCACCTATCCGGGCGGCACGACCGTTCCGGTCCAGGGCCAGGCGCACAACGGCGACCCGATCGAGAGCGGCATCGTTCCGAACTTCGCCATCTCGACCCCGATCGGCGATCGTTTCGCCGTCGGCCTGGCCGTCGAAGCCCCCTACAACTTCACCACCAAATATCAGCCCGGCTCCTTCGCCCGCTATGACGCCCTGACCTCCGAGCTGCGCTCGGCCAACGTCAGCGTCGTCGGCGCCATGAAGGTCACCGACTGGCTGGACCTCGGCGTCGGCGTCGACGCCCAGTACGTCAAGGCCAAGCTGACCTCGGCCCTGCCGAACCTTTCGCCCCTGCTGGCCGACGGCAACTCCTCGCTGGAAGGCGACGGCTGGGACTACGGCTGGAACGTCGGCGCCCAGGCCCACACCGGCCGCTGGAATTTCGGCCTGAGCTACCGCTCCAAGATCGAACATGAGCTGGACGGCGACGTCGCCATCACCGGCCTGCTGGGCCCGATCGCGGCCGGCAACTACACCGGCTCGGGCACGGCCAGCTTCAACACCCCGTGGTTCGCCTCGGCTTCGGTTCGCTACGCCGTCAACGACAAGCTGACCCTGAACGCCCAGGTCAACCGCATCGGCTGGTCCGAGTTCGACGCCATCCGCGTCCGCTACGCCACGACCGGCGGCGACACCTACATCCAGGACTACAAGGATGTGACCACCGGGGCCGTCGGCTTCGACTATGTCGCCAACGACCGCGTCACCTTCCGCGGCGGCATCGGCTATGACCCGACCCCGACCCGCGACGACGAGCGCACCGCCCGTATCCCGGACGCCGACCGCTGGCTGTTCTCGGGCGGCGTTTCGGTCAAGGCCACGGATTCGATGACCGTCGACACCGGCCTGACCTATATCGCGTTCTCGGACAGCGACATCGCCAGCTCGCACACCTCCTACGCGGGCACCGCGGCGGCGACGACCTCGACCCTTCGCGGTACGGCCGAAGGCTACGGCATCGGCGCCTCGGTCGGCGTGCGCTGGGCCTTCTGATCCAGCCACGGTGCCTCTGACGACAGAAAGGCCGGTCCCTCGCGGGGCCGGCCTTTTTGCTGTGCGGTCGCCATTGAAAAGCCCGCCCGGCGCGAACCGGGCGGGCTTCTTTCAGTCAGGCCTAAGGACTAGCCCTTGGCGGCGTAGCCCTTGCCGCCGTTGGACGGGCGACGGCCGCGCGGGCGGCGCTTGAACTCGCCGTCGGGCTTGGCCTGGCCCTCGGGACGCGGGGCCTGGGGGCGTTGGGCGTTCGCGGCCGAGCGGGCGCGGTCGGCGGCCAGCGGATCGAAGGGCTGGGTCGAGGCGACCGAACGGTCGCCGCGGTCGTTGTGGTGCGTACGGTCGCGTTGACCCTCGCCGCCACCGCGGGCGCCGCTCCCGTCACGCGACTTGCGGACGCGGTGCGGCTGGCCGCCGTGCTCGGACTTGACGCCGTCGCGACGCGGGTTGCGCGGGCCGCGCTGCTGACGATCGCCACGGCCGTCGTCGGGCATGGAGGCCTTGGAGGCCACGCCCGAGGCCATGATCGACTGGTCGAGCAGGCCCAGGGCCTTGTCGTTGCGGCGGTCGGTCGCCGGGATCTTCTGGCGGGTGACCTTCTCGATGTCGCGCAGCAGCTTCATCTCGTCGCCGGCGACGAAGCTGACGGCGGTGCCGTCCTTGCCCGCGCGGGCCGTCCGGCCGATGCGGTGGACATAGGCTTCCGGCACGAAGGGCAGTTCGAAGTTGACGACGTGCGAGACCCCGTCGACGTCGATGCCGCGCGCGGCGATGTCGGTGGCGACCAGAACGCGCAGCTTGCCGGCCTTGAAGGCCGCCAGGGTGCGTTCACGCTGGGGCTGGGACTTGTTGCCGTGGATGGCGCCCGCCTGGACGCCGCCGGCTTCCAGATAGGCCGCGACCTTGTCGGCGCCGTGCTTGGTCTTGGTGAAGACCAGGCAGCGCGTGTACTCCGGATCGGCGAACATCTCGGTCAGCAAGGCGCGCTTGCGACCCTGCTCGACATGCACGATCGACTGCGAGATGCGCTGCACCGTGGTCGATTGCGGCGTCACCTGGACCTTGACCGGATCCTTGAGCAGTTCACCGGCCAGCTTGCCGATTTCGGTCGGCATGGTGGCGGAGAAGAACAGGTTCTGGCGCTTGGCCGGGATGCGGGCGACGATCTGGCGGATCGGCTTGACGAAGCCGAGGTCCAGCATCTGGTCGGCCTCGTCCAGGACGAAGATCTCGGTCGAGGACAGGTCGATGGTCTTCTGCTGCATATGGTCCAGCAGACGGCCGGGGGTGGCGACCAGGACGTCGAGGCCGCCCTGCAGGGCGCGCTCCTGCGGGCCGTATTTCACGCCGCCGAACACCACCGCGACCTTGAAGCCGAGGTGACGGCCATAGGCCTTGAAGCTGTCGGCGATCTGGCTGGCCAGTTCGCGCGTGGGCGACAGGATGAGGGTGCGGGTTGTGCGGGGCGCCGGGGCGACGCGGTTCTCGGCCAGGCGATGCAGGATCGGCAGGGCGAAGGCCGCGGTCTTGCCGGTGCCGGTCTGGGCGATGCCCAGCAGGTCCTTGCCGAGCATGACGTCAGGAATGGCCTGGGCCTGGATCGGGGTCGGGGTGGTGTAGCCCTCGGCGGTCAACGCCTGGAGCAAAGCCTTGTTCAGGCCGAAGGATTCAAAGGTCTTGGTGGTCAATGCCGTTTCTTTCGCGTGCGGCGACGCGCATCAGCCATGGCTCAACGCCTTAAGGGCCGCGCACCGCCAGTCCCGAGTGAGCTTCTGGATGAAGCCTGCGGGGTGGATCGGGCGCCGCCCCGCGTGTCCGGGCAGCGAATGAATCTTGAGGGCCGGCGACTTCTACAGACAGGTCTTCGAGGGGAGGTGAAGACCCACACGCGCTGGAAACGCCGGGGGTCGCAATTGTGCGACGCAGCGCAGATGGGCGCTTCATGTGGCGAAGTCAAGGCGGAACGGCGTTTTGCGGTCTTCAGTGACCCAGAAGGCTGACGGCGAAATTGACCGCCAGGGCCACGATCACCGTGTTGAACACGAAGGCGGTGACACTGTGGATCGAGGAGATGCGGCGTAGCTGGCGGTCGGCGATCTGGATGTCGGCGGTCTGTGAGGCCACCCCGATGATCAGGGCGAAATGGATGAAGTCCCAGTAGTCGGGTTCGGTCTCGCCCGGGAAGACCAGCCCGCCCCGGTCCCTGACCCTGCCGTCCTTGCCGGTCTTGCCCGGTCCATAGAAGCCGTGGGCGTAGTGTTCGGCGAAGATCAGGTGGATGAAGCACCAGGACAGGGCCACGGTGGCGATGGTCAGGAAGGCGCTGGACGCGGCCTCGCTGGCCGGGGCGCCGGCGGTCTCACCGAGGACGATGACCACACTGGCCATGGCCGCGATCCAGCTGACCGGCAGGACGGCTGAGCCCGCATCGTCCAGTTCGGCGGCGCGTTCCCGGATTTTGTCCACCGAGCGGATGCGTGCCAGCTTGATCATGGTGACCAGAAGGAACAGGCCGACGCCCGCATCCCAGCCCGAGGCGATCCGCGTCGGCCAGCGCCAGTCGCCGGGCGTCAGCAGGCCGACCCCGATCGCGCAGGCCAGGGCGAGCAGCAGGGTCCAGTGCAGATGGATCAGGCGTTTGGGCGACGGCATGGGCCGATAGTGGTCCGGCCCGCGCCGCGACACCATCCTTACAAGTCGGTAACTTGCGGAGGGGGCCTGCCGGTGACAAGGTCGCTTGACAAAGTCGGGGCAGGGTTCAGGACTGTATTCCGCACTGCGAAAAGGGGCGTCACATGCTGTCGATCAAGAATCTCGTCCACGTCTACGGCAACGGGACCAAGGCGCTCGATGACGTCAGCCTGGAGGTCCCGACCGGGATGTTCGGCCTCTTGGGCCCGAACGGGGCGGGCAAGTCGACCCTGATGCGCTCGATCGCCACGCTCCAGACCCCGACCTCGGGCTCGATCGATTTCGACGGCATCGACGTGATCAAGGATCCGGACCTGCTGCGCCGCACCCTCGGCTATCTGCCCCAGGACTTCGGCGTCTATCCGCGCGTCTCGGCCTACGACATGCTGGACCATATGGCGGTGCTCAAGGGCGTCGCCTCGGGCAAGGACCGCAAGGCGACGGTCGAAAGCCTGCTGCAACAGGTCAACCTCTGGCCGGTGCGCAACAAGGCCCTGGCCGGCTTCTCGGGCGGGATGCGCCAGCGCTTCGGCATCGCCCAGGCCCTGATCGGCAATCCCAAACTGATCATCGTCGACGAGCCCACGGCCGGCCTCGACCCCGAGGAGCGCAACCGCTTCCTCAACCTGCTGGCCGAGATCGCCGACAATGTCGTGATCATCCTGTCGACCCACATCGTCGAGGACGTCGCCGACCTGTGCCCGCGCATGGCGGTGCTGGCGGGCGGCAAGATCCAGCGCCAGGGCGCCCCGCTCGAACTGATCAGGGAGATGGAGGGCCGCGTCTGGAGGAAGACCATCGACAAGGAGGCGCTCAAGGAGGCGCGCGACCGCTACGACGTCATCTCCACGCGCCTCTTCGCCGGCAAGACCGTCATCCACGTCCTGTCCGACCGTCGTCCCGGCGAGGGCTTCGAGCCCGTCGCGGGCGGGCTGGAGGACGTCTATTTCGCCACCCTGACCGCCTCGCGCAAAGTTCCGGCGTAAGGGCGGCCGATCATGTTCGCGAAAGTCGCCGCCTTCGAATTCCGCTACCAGCTGCGCCAGCCGGCCTTCTGGGTCATCGCCATCCTGTTCGCCCTGTTGAGCTTCGGCATGCTGGCCATTCCGAACGTCAGCGTCAGCGCCGGCGGCAACGTCTTCAAGAACGCGCCCTATTTCCTGGCCGCGATCCACATCTCGATGGCGCTGTTCTTCATGCTCGGGTCCACGATCATCGTGGCCAATGTGATCGTGCGCGACGTCCAGTCGGGATTCGGGCCCATCGTCCAGGCCACGCGGATGTCGAATTTCGACTATCTGTACGGCCGCTTCACCGGCGCCTTCCTGGCCACCGCCCTGTGCTTCGCCAGCGTACCCCTCGGCATGCTGGCCGGGACCCTGGCGCCCTGGATCGATCGGGAGACCATCGGGGCGTTCCGGCCGCTGGACTATCTCTACGCCTATGCGGTGCTGGGCCTGCCGCCTCTGTTCCTGATATCGGCCCTGTTCTTCATGCTGGCGACCGTGACCCGGTCGATGATGGCGACCTATGTCGGGGTGGTGGGAGTGCTGATCTCCTACCTGGTCGCCTCGAGCGTCCTGGGCTCCAAGCCCGAGTATGAGCACGTCATGGCCTGGGCCGAGCCGCTCGGCTCTTCGGCCTATGAGCTGGCGACCAAATACTGGACCCCGGCCGAGAAGAACACGATCAACCTGCCCCTGACCGGCGTCTTCCTCTGGAACAAGCTGATCTGGACGGCCGTCGGCTTCGGCGTCCTCGTCGCGACCTACTGGCTCTTCCAGCCGACCGCGCGCGGCGCCAAGGCGAGCAAGGCCGACGCCCTGCGCAAGACCGTCGCCGCCGCTCCGGAGCGTGAGCCGATCACCGGCGCCCTGCCGGCCGCCAGCCACGGCTGGGCCAGCGGCTGGACCCAGCTGCGCGCCCGAACGGTCTTTGAAATGGGCCTGGTGTTCAAGAGCATCGCCTTCGTCATCCTGATGGTCTTCGCCCTTGGCTTCGCCGTCGTGTTGACCCTGTTCTCGGGCGAGCTGTACGGCACCCCCGTCCTGCCCGTGACGCGGACCATGATCACCGCCCTGGGCTCGTTCACCTTCGTGACCATGATCGTGGCCATCTACTATTCGGGTGAACTGGTCTGGCGCGACCGCGACCGCAAGACCCATGAGCTTGTCGACGCCTCGGCGACGCCCGACTGGACCTTCCTCCTGCCCAAGACCCTGGCCCTGATCCTGGTCCTCGCCTCGATCCTGATCATCGGCGTGATCGCCGGCGTCGCGATGCAGAGCTTCAAGGGCTATTTCAACTTCGAGCTCGGCAAATACCTGCTGTGGTACGTCCTGCCCGGGACGTTCCGCGCCGCCACCCTGGCGGTTCTCGCCATCGTCGTTCAGTCCCTGTCGCCCAACAAGTTCGTCGGCTGGGCGGTCATGGTGGTCTATCTGATCTCGACCATCGTCATGGGTAGCCTGGGCCTCGACCACGTCCTGTACAACTACGGGACCGGCGTCGGCATGCAGCTCTCGGACATGAACGGCCAGGGCGATTTCTGGAAATTCGCCCTGTGGACCCGCGCCTACTGGGCGGCGGGCGCGACCCTTCTGCTGGTGCTGGGCTACGGCCTGTGGCGGCGCGGGACCGAGACCCGCTACCTGCCGCGCCTGGAGCGTCTACCGCATCGGCTGAAGGGCCCCGCGGGCGTCGTCGGCGCCCTGGCCCTGGTCGCCTTCGTGGGGCTGGGCGGCTTCATCTTCGTCAACACCAATGTCTGGAACACCTACCGGAACAGCGACGCGGAAGAGAAGCTGTCGGCGAACTATGAGAAGACCCTGCTGCGCTTCGAGACCACGCCCCAGCCGACCATCGTCGATGTGAAGCTGGACCTCGACCTGCGTCCCCACGCCCCGCGTCTGGAAACCCATGGCTCCTATGTGATCCAGAACAACACCGGCGCGCCTCTGGGCGAAATGCACCTGCGCTGGAACGACGATCTTCAGATGAAGACCCTGACCGTTCAGGGCGCGCGGATGGTGCGCGAGTGGAAGGAATTCGACTACCGCATCTATCGCTTCGATACCCCCATGCAGCCGGGCGAGCGCCGCACCGTCAGCTTCGACACCGTTCTGGAGCAGCGCGGTTTCAAGAACGACGGCAACATGACCCGGATCGCCGACAACGGGACCTTCGTGAACAATATGGAGTTCGCGCCCATCGTCGGGATGAGCCGCTCCGGCGGCCTGCTGACCGACCGGGCCAAGCGCCGCAAATACGGCCTGCCGCCCGAGCTGCGTCCCGCGAAACTTGAGGACCTGTCCGCCACCCGCCGCAACTATATCGGCGCCGACTGGGTCAATACCGACATCACCGTCACCACCGACGCCGACCAGACCCCGATCGCGCCCGGCTATCAGCGCTCGGACGTCACGAAAGACGGCCGCCGCACGGTCCGCTTCGTGACCGAGGCGCCGGTGCTCTACTTCATGTCGATCCAGTCGGCCCGCTACCAGATCGCGCGCCAGACGCACAACGGCGTCGACCTGGTCGTCTATTACGACGCCCAGCACGGCCGCAACGTGCCGAAGATGATGCAGGCCCTGAGCGCCTCGCTGGACTATTACACCGCCCACTTCTCGCCCTATCAGTTCCGTCAGGCGCGGATCAGCGAGTTCCCCTACGGTTCCTTCGCCCAGTCCTATCCGAACACCTTCGCCTGGAGCGAAAACCTGGGCTTCATCGCCGACGTCTCCGATCCGGAGAAGGTCGATTACGTCACCTATGTCGGCGCGCACGAGTTCGCGCACCAATGGTGGGCGCACCAGATCATCGGCGCGGACATGCAGGGGGCGACCTCCCTGTCCGAGACCCTGGCCCAGTATTCGGCCCTGATGGTCATGGAAAAGCTGTACGGCCCCAGCCAGATTCGCCGCTTCCTCAAGTACGAGCTGGACGCCTATCTGCGCGGTCGCGGCGTGGAGCGTCTGGAGGAGCTGCCGCTCGAGCGGGTCGAGAACCAGCAATACATCCACTACCGCAAGGGGGCGATGGTCATGTACCTGCTGCGCGACCAGATCGGGGAGGAGGCGGTTAATCGCGCCCTTCAATCCCTGCTGCAGCGCTACGCCTTCCACTCGGCGCCCTACGCGCGGTCGGTCGATCTCGTCGCGGCCCTGCGCGCCAACGCCCCTGCCGACAAACAGGCCCTGATCACCGACCTGTTCGAGAAGGTCACCCTCTATGACCTGAAGACGACGGCGACCCGCGCGGTGCGTCGCGCCGACGGCAAGTGGGACGTGACCCTGACGGTCGAGGCCAGGAAGCTCTACGCCAGCGGCAAGGGTGTCGAGACCGAGGCCCCGTTGAACGAAAGCATCGACATCGGCCTGTTCACCCTCGAACCGGGCAAGAAGGGCTTCGACAACCGGTCGGTGGTGGTGATGGAACGCCGCCCCCTGCGTTCGGGCGTCCAGACCTTCCGCTTCGTCACGGCGGTCAAACCGACCTTCGCCGGCGTCGATCCGTACAACAAATGGATTGACCGGACGTCCGATGACAATGTGAAGGCGGTTTCGTAAGGCTCACCCTCTCCCTTTGGGAGAGGGTTGCTTCGATCAGCCCAGCGCCGCTCTAACCGCCGCCAGACCGTCCTCAGCCCTGGATCCGTCCGGCGCGCCGCCCTGGGCGAAGTCGGCCTTGCCGCCCGCGCCCTGACCGCCCATCGCCAGCACCGCCGCGCGGGCCAGCTCAGCCGAGTTCACGCGATCGGTCACGTCCGAGGTCGCGGCGACGGTGACCGCCGCCTTGCCGTCGGTAACGCCGATCAGGGCCACGACGCCGGAGCCGACCTGTTTGCGGAAGTCCTCGGCGACGCCGCGCAGACCCTTGCCATCGACACCGTCCAGAACCCGCGCGATCAGCTTGATCCCGTTGATCTCTTCCGGCGCCGCCGAGGCGCCCGAACCGCCGCCCAAAGCCAGCTGCTTCTTCAGGTCGGCGACCTGTTTCTCCAGCGCCTTGACCGAGGTCTGCAGGCTTTCGACACGGGCCGGCACGTCCTGCGGCTGGACCTTGAAGCCCTGGGCCAGCGACTTCGCCACCCCGGCCTGGCTCAGCAGATACTGACGCGCGGCCTCGCCGGTCAGGGCTTCGATGCGGCGCACGCCGGCGGCGACGCCGGTCTCGGACACGATCTTGAACAGGGCGATGTCGCCGGTGCGGGCCACATGGGTGCCGCCGCACAGCTCGACCGAGAAGGCCTTGGCCTCGTCCGTCAGCGAACGGCCCAGCGTCAGGACGCGGACCTCGTCGCCATACTTCTCCCCGAACAGAGCCACGGCGCCCGCGTCGATGGCGTCCTTGGGCGTCATCAGCTTCGTCTCCGCCGGGATGTTCTGGCGGATGACGGCGTTGACCTCATCCTCCATCGCGGCCAGCTCGGCCTCGGTGACCGGGGCGTTGTGGCTGAAGTCGAAGCGCATCCGGTCGGCGTCGACCATCTGGCCCTTCTGGGCCACGTGGGCGCCCAGCACATGCGACAGGGCCGCGTGCAACAGGTGGGCGGCCGAGTGGTTGGCGCGGGTGGTCAGGCGCTTCTCGGGCGAGACGCGCAGCTGGACCCTGGTCCCGATCTCCAGCGTGCCGGCCGTGATCTCGATGCGGTGGGCATAGAGGTCGCCGCCGTGCTTCTGGGTGTCGAGCACCGTGCCCGAACCTTCGGCCCATTCGATCTCGCCCTGATCGCCGGCCTGACCGCCGCCCTCGCCGTAGAAGGAGGTCTGGTCGAAGACGATCTCGGCCGTCTGGCCCGCTTCGACGCGGTCGACGGACTCGCCGTTGTGCACCAGGGCCAGCACCTCGCCCGAGGCGTCGACACTGTCATAGCCGGTGAAGACGGTCGGCCCGAGGCGGTCGCGCAGGGCCAGCCATTCGCCGGCGTTGGCCGACTGGCCCGAACCCTTCCAGTTAGCCCGGCCGCGCTCGCGCTGCTCGGCCATGGCTTCCTCGAAGCCGTCGACATTGACCGAATAGCCGCGACGGCGCGCCTCGTCCTGGGTCAGGTCGAGTGGGAAGCCATAGGTGTCGGACAGGGTGAAGGCCGTCTGGCCGTCCAGCATGTCGCCGGGCCTGAAGTCTTGGGTGGCGGCGTCGAACAGGGCCATGCCGCGGCCCAGCGTCGTGCGGAAGCGGATCTCTTCCTGCTTCAGCGTGTCCTCGATGAAGGCCTGGGCGCGGCCCAGTTCGGGATAGGCCTCGCCCATTTCCGACACCAGGGTCGGCACCAGACGGTGCATCAGGGGATCGGTCGCGCCCAGCAGGTGGGCGTGGCGCATGGCGCGGCGCATGATCCGGCGCAGCACATAGCCCCGGCCTTCGTTCGATGGCGTCACCCCGTCGGCGATCAGGAAGGACGACGAGCGCAGGTGGTCGGCGATGACCCGGTGGCTGCCGGCCTGTTCGCCGGCCGCCTTGGTCGAGGTCGCCTCTTCCGAGGCCGCGATCAGGGTCCTGAACAGGTCGGTCTCGAACACCGAATGCACGCCCTGCAGCACGGTCGTCATCCGCTCCAGACCCATGCCGGTGTCGACCGAGGGCTTGGGCAGTTTGCGAACGATCTCGTCGTTCTCCTTCTCGAACTGCATGAAGACGTTGTTCCAGATCTCCACATAGCGGTCGCCGTCCTCGTCGGGCGAACCGGGAGGTCCGCCGGCGATCTTGTCGCCGTGGTCCCAGAAGATTTCGGTGCAGGGGCCGCACGGACCCGAGTCGCCCATGGCCCAGAAATTGTCCGAGCCGGCGATGCGGATGATCTTGTCGTCAGAGAAGCCGGTGACCTTCTTCCAGATCGCCGCGGCCTCATCGTCGTCGATATAGACGGTGACCAGCAGGCGCTTGGGATCCAGGCCGAAGTCCTTGGTCACCAGGTTCCAGGCGCGGTCGATCGCGTGTTCCTTGAAATAGTCGCCGAACGAAAAGTTGCCGAGCATTTCGAAGAAGGTCAGGTGGCGCGCCGTATAGCCGACGTTGTCCAGATCGTTGTGCTTGCCGCCCGCACGGACGCATTTCTGAGAGCTGGTGGCGCGCGGATAGGGGGGCGTCGCGGCGCCGGTGAAGTAATCCTTGAACGGCACCATGCCCGCGTTGACGAACATCAGCGTGGGATCGTTCTGCGGCACCAGCGGGGCCGACTGGACCTTCGTGTGACCGTCGGCCGCGAAGAAGTCGAGGTAGGTCGAACGGATCTGCTTCAGGGTGGTGGTCATGGTCGGGTCTTGATCTCGGGCGGCGTCGAAGGGGCCCCTTTGGCGCGCGGATATCGCGCGCGCGTGTGAGAGGCGGAACGGGCCTCATATAGGGGTTTTGGCGAGGACGCATCACCCTGTTGCGGGAGAGGCCAATCAGCGGGCTCTATCAAAGGGCCCCGATCAAAAGGGAAGGGCGTGGGGCGCGACGACGATCCCGTCCTCGTCGCTGTAGAGCCACTGACCGGGGGCGAAGGTGACGCCGCCGAAGGTCACGGAGATATCCGCCTCGCCCGCGCCGGTCTTCCTGCTCTTGGCCGGATTGGTCCCCAGAGCCTTGAGGCCGAGGTCGAGAGCGCCGATGGCGACGCTGTCGCGGATAGCGCCATTGACCACCACCCCGACCCAGCCATTGGCGACCGCCAGACCCGCGATGATGTCCCCGATCAGGGCCCGGTTCAGCGAGCCGCCGCCGTCGATGACCAGGACCGCCCCCTGTCCCGGCGAGGACAGGATCGACTTCACCAGGGCGTTGTCCTCCAACACCTTCAGCGTCCGCACCGGGCCGTGGAAGCGGGCGCGGCCGCCGAGATTGCGGAACTGCAGCGGGCAAGAGACCAGCACCGCCTCATGGGCGTCGATCAGGTCGGCGGTGGCCGGGGAGGCTGGAGGAGAGGCTTCAGACATGGCGGGCGCTCCGGGAGGAAGGCTCACTGTGCCGGGCGGGCGAGGGTCCGGCTAGTCCTCGATCTCGCCCTCATCCTCGACCGCATCGTCATCGGCGGAGATCAGGGCGTCGAGCGCCTCGATGATGGCGTCCAGCTGTTCGGCCGTGGCCTCGACGGTGATCATCCCGCCCTTGTCGCCGCCGATCTCCAGCAGATAGCCGTCGTCGGTTTCGGCCAGGTTGAACTGGGCCAGCTTCTGGATGGGGGCGGCCATGGCGATCTCCGGGAGGCGTTTGAACTCAGGCCCTTCCGCCTAGCATCCGCGAGGCGGTGAAGGCGAGGGCCAGACCGAACAGGACGTGGGCCACAAGGCCGAGGCCGAGCATCATCGCGGTCGGCGCGTGCCGCTCGGGCGCGTTGGAGAGGGGCACGACGATGGCGTTCATGATCCCGTAGACGCAGATCCCGAACATCGGCCCGGCGATCAGCGGCTTCTTCAGCAGGACCGGCGCCTGTCCGGCAGCGATCACGAAGATGGCCGCAAAGACGATGGCGATGGCGAAATGCGACACGAGCCCCAACGCGGCCGCCGGTAACCCGCCCTTGAACGCCGCCTTGCCCAGCCAGCCGCTGGCCACGGACTGCAGAATTGCCATGGGCGTCGCCGGGCGATAGATGACGAAAGCGGTCAGGATATCCGCCGCCCCGCCCGCGAGACCCGCGAGCAGGATGGCGATGGGCTTGCTGGACATGGTCCCTCCCGGGCTCTGCGGCCCCTGCGCTCCCTCCCCGGAGCCAAGCGAGCGTCGCGCTTTGCGCAGAGGGTTGCAAGGGGCTGTAAGCGCCGTGCCGGGCGGGTCCGGGATGTCTGATCCAGCTGGTGAGGTCAGGGCCGTAGATCAACCCGTCGGGGCCTAGCGTTGGGCGAACAGGCCGTTCATGCTCTTCCACTGGTATCGCTCCACCGGGCTTTCGCTGCCTGGGACGTCGAACGAAAACTCCACCAGACCCACCGTCGGACAGACGACGCTGATGGTGGCGCCGCGATCGGAGATCGCGCTGATCTCGTTGCAAGGCATCGCCCAATACCGTCTGGGTCGGGCGGAATAGCGGAAGGCGCCGTTCAGGAAATCCGGGGGTGGCAAGGCGGACAGCAGTGGCGGCCCGACCGTTGTCCGGAAACAGCCGATCGCATCCCGGGCGCAGGGCGACAGTGGGTCGCCGGGATCCTCTTTCTCCACCGCATCCTGGTCATCGCGAAAGGCCGCCCACGTCTCGCCGGACGCAGGATCGACGAACATGGACATGCCCTTGAAGCCGCCCTCCGTCGCTTATAGGCGACGCGATAATCGAGACCGCTCACCTCTTCGTCGCGTCGGGGGTTCGTGTTGAGAGTGGGGGCGGGGACAGGCTCCGAGCGTAGACAGGACAAGGGCGCAAACGATCAAACGCATGGCGGGAGGTTAAACCGGGCAATATCCGCCTTCCACCCCTGACGGTCGCCCGCTGGTCCGGTATCCGGAGGTGTGGGGTTGTATGGTCACGACCCGTTGCGGACATCAGTTCGGATCGCGGGCCTCGATGGCGAGGCCCGACACCCAGGTCTCGAGGACCGCCGTATCGTTCATGTCGCCTTCGAAGCGATGGACGGGCGCGACCGGCTGATTGTGCCCGCGCGCCCGGCCGATGTAGAATTTCATGGGTAGGGACATCTGGCCGAGGCCACTCGGCACATTGATGTCGCGGACTTCCATGTAGATGGTGTCGGCGCCGGTCTCATGCCCGATGGGCGTGGCGCCGAGCCGGCCCCATAAATCCACCGCGTCGAGACAGGCCGACATGCACGCCTCGTCCGTCAGCACAAACACCTTACCGACGGGCGGATGATAGGGCGCCGCATCGGCATTCCCGGGATCGTCGCCGACGCTCGGCGGTATGATCCAGCGATCGTCGCCCTTCGCGATCGCCGCCTCCAGTCCGGCGATGGATGCGCGATACCATTCTCGCGTACCGGGCGAGAGATTGCCATTCACGTCCCGTTTCTTGAGCCCGTGACGCAGGGACTGCACATTGGCCTCGGACGCTCTCCAGACCACGGTCATCGGAGGCTCCTGCGCGTGCTCGAAGGCGCCAGCGCCCCAGATCGCTTCGGCGATACGAGCCGACCATGCCGACGAGCCGCCGCCGTTCCCCCGCAGGTCGAAGACGATGGTGGGCGCGTGACGCAGGGCGTCCGCCTGCGCTGAAATCTCTGCGAGGAGAGCCTCCAAGGCGCGGCCGTCGTCGCTCTCGGGGTTTCCGTTGAAGGTCGGAAGCGTGATCCAGTAGGCGCCGTCATCCTGCCGGCGCATTCCGGTGACCTGGCGCGGCGGCGAGTCGAAGACCTTGTAGCGAGAAAAGAACCCGGGTTCGGCCGTTCGCCAGTCGAGATCGATCGAGACCTCGCCGCCCTCGCTGTCGAACACGCAGTGCCGGATGGGCGCGACATAGGGGTCGCCGGTGTCCAGCATGACCATCGCGGCGAATATGGCCCGCTGGGAGGCGAGCTCCCAGCGACCGAAGCGGGCGCCCACCCGATCCTTTCCGATCTGGAAGGCGTCACGACCGTCGCACGACTTGAGGTGGGCGCCCACGGAAACGCCTGACCATGCCTCGGCCCGTGTCACCACCAGCCCCCGGCTTCCATCATCCCCCGCGATAAACCCCGGCCAGGCCCTTACCTGATCGGGGGTCGCCCCGAAGACTCCGAACCCGAGGTGACCGTCGTCGAAGGCGGCGGTGTAGTGCTGGATGGCGAAGAAATAGTCGGCAAAGCTGCGGGCTGTTCGGGCCCGATCCAGCGCCAGGGCGTATTGCGTTTCGTTCGTCGATGAAAAACTCGGGTCGTCGGGATTGACCATCCCCGGGTGACTCGAGGCGACGGCGTCATGGATCGCCGTGGCGTCCACTCGCAGGGTTTCAGCCCAATCCCTGCCCGTCTCGGCCTGAGCGGCGGCCAGACCGACCGACGCCGCAAGATAAAGCCAGATCGACATCCATCACCCCCATTCTCAGGCATGATGGACGACCGGTTGTTCGCTGCCTATCCCTTGCGACGGTACACAGGTCGAAGTGGCCTGGCCGCAGTGATCGCTCAACGTCCGCCTCCCACCCTGTCGCGACCTTGTGGAGATCCGCTTTCGAGGCGGAAGTCGACGCAACGGGTCGTCTCTTGCATCTCGGCATACGCGGCCCGCCGCGGGCGGCGAGATCGTCAGGGTCGGGAGGGGCGAAGGGATCTACAGGCCACGGATCGGCAGGACGGAGCCGGCCGACATGAACTGGCCAAGGAAAAAGGGCCGCCTCGCTTGTGCGGGGCGGCCCTTGCTCACTCCGGCCCGAGCCCCGCGGGGTCGGCGGCGGGTCGCGGGGACCAGCCGGAGGGAGTGTCTGTTCCTCCCCAGGTGGGGAGGCGCTGGATCCGGATGCGTTGGGTGGGGTTGGCCCCCTCCACCATGACGCAAGCGCGTCGCGGTACCCTTCCCGTTGAGGGGGACGGATTCTACCCCTCCAGATCCTGACCTTCGTCCGGCTCGGGCGTGCCCAGCAGGTCGTCGGCGATCTTGTTCTGCGATTTACGCACCTTGTCCTCGATGGCGTCTGCCATGTCGGGGTTGGCCTTGAGGAAGGCGCGGACGTTCTCGCGGCCCTGACCGATGCGGGTCGAGTCATAGGAGAACCAGCTGCCCGACTTCTCGATCACCCCGGCCTTGACGCCCAGGTCGATGACCTCGCCCAGCTTGGAGATGCCCTCGCCGTACATGATGTCGAAGATGACCTCGCGGAACGGCGGGGCGACCTTGTTCTTGACGACCTTGACCCGGGTGGTGTTGCCCGTGACCTCGTCGCGGTCCTTGATCGCGCCGGTGCGACGGATGTCCAGACGGACCGAGGCGTAGAACTTGAGCGCATTGCCGCCCGTCGTCGTTTCCGGCGAGCCGTACATGACGCCGATCTTGTGACGGATCTGGTTGATGAACAGGACGATGCACTGGGTCTTGTTGATCGAGCCCGTCAGCTTGCGCAGGGCCTGGGACATCAGGCGGGCCTGAAGACCCGGCAGGCTGTCGCCCATCTCGCCCTCGATTTCGGCGCGGGGCGTAAGCGCAGCGACCGAGTCGACCACCACGATATCGACCGCGCCCGAGCGCACCAGGGTGTCGACGATCTCGAGCGCCTGTTCGCCATTATCGGGCTGGGAGACCAGCAGTTCGTCGAGGTTGACGCCCAGCTTCTGGGCGTAGGACGGATCCAGCGCGTGTTCGGCGTCGACGAAGGCGGCGGTGCCGCCCGCCTTCTGGATCTCGGCCACCGTGTGCAGGGCCAGGGTCGTCTTGCCCGAGGACTCAGGGCCGAAGACCTCGATCACCCGGCCGCGCGGCAGACCGCCGATGCCGAGCGCGATGTCCAGACCCAGCGAACCGGTCGAGACCGAGGGGATCACCTCGGCGACGCCGTTCTTGCCCAGTTTCATCACCGAGCCCTTGCCGAAGGCGCGATCGATCTGCGCGATCGCCGCCTCCAGGGCGCGTTGCTTGTCGCCGTCTTCCTTGCCCACCAATTTCAATGCCGCCTGCGAAGCCATCTTACCGTTCTCCCTTGCCATGATTCCCATCAATGCCGTGGGAGAGACCCGCCGTGGACCCGCTCCCTGTGAACAGATGTAGAACACGCTTCCGGGCGGTTGCCAAGACGTTCCTGAGAACATCCGTGGAACATCTATGGGTCATGCGACCGTTTCTGACGCATTAAGCCGCGGTTAGAAATGCAACCGTGGCCGCCGCTGATCGTTAACGACGACATGACATGCCACCATGACGACCCTCACGCCCATGACTATCGCGCCGCCACCGTCACCGGTGATCTGGCCGCATTCCTGCATCGCCACAATCGCCCGCTGATCCTCGCCGGGGCGGCGGTCGCGGCCGTGCTTCTGCTGATCGTGATCTAGCGGCTCAGCCCGCCGAGGCGGCCGGAGGCTCCGCCGGTTCGGCGAAACGGGCCGTCATCGACACCCCGCAGGCGAAGATCAGACAGGCCGCGGCGCATCCGGCCAGGGCGCGCGCCACCTGGGGCGGGGCCAGAGGCCGGACGAACATCAGGATCAGCAGGCCGAGCGGAGCGAGAACGCCCGGCAGGTCCATGCCTATGCCGAGGAAGATCGGGTGGGCCAGGCTGGCGATCCAGCCGCCGCCGACGACCGTGACGACCGCCGCGGGGATCAGCGAGGCCTTCGAGACCAGACGCGCGCCGATCGCGGCCGACAGGGCCGCCGCCGCCGCCGCCGCGAGCGCGGGCCAGGTCAGCAGGAAGGCCGCCTCGGGCGCGACCGCCTGGGCCCCGGCCCCGAGCAGGCCGATCAGCAGGATCAGCCCCAGCCAGCCGCCCCAGACCGAGCGCGGCGCGGCCTGCGACCACAGGCTGAGGCCCGCGGCGATCACGGCCGCTCCTATCAGGACGGGAATGAAGCCGCCCATGACGGTGGCCAGCAGGGCCGCGCCCACCACCAGCCCCGCCAGCACCCGCCGCCCGACCACATCGCGCCCGGCCAGCGCCGCCAGAGCCACGGCAAGAACGGTCAGAGCCACGCCGCCCTCGATCCACGGCAGACGCCGCAGCAGGACATAATAGGTGTCCGCCGAGGTGACCCGGCTGGCGATGGGTCCCGCCAGCAACCGCACCGCCTGGGCCAGGACCAGACAGGTCGTCAGGAACCACAGCCCGCCCAGCAGGCCGCGTCCGATGTCGGCGACGGTCAGACCCCCCGCGACCTGGGATGCCGCATGCCGTCCGCCCCAGACCGCGAACAGGAACAGGGCCGCCGTGAGCCCGATCAGGATCCAGCCCGTCGCCGGCGCATGGGCGACGATCAGGTGGTCGAGAACGTCGGCATAGACCCGGCTCTCGCCGCGCGCGGGCAGGGCGGGGGCGCGCAGCAGGGCGTCCGCAGCCTCCAGCGCCTGGGAGCCGATGTGCTGGACGCTGCCCTGATCCAGGGCGTCGGGCGTCGAGGTCGGGGAATGGTACTGGGCCGGGCGGCCGATGAAGGCCAGGTTGATCCCCGGCAGCCCCTGTTTGCGCGGCACGGTGAAGTCGGTGCCGTTCGGCATCAGGCTGTAGATCAGCACCGCCAGGGAGTTGCTGGTCGCCCCGCCGTCCGCCCTGGCCGCCGCCCGGGTGAACAGGTCGATGGTCTGGCGGTTGCCCGGACCCGTTTCGAACATCATGGCGCGGCCGCCGCCGCCCCGGGCCTCGAGGTTGACGATGGCGCCGACGCGGTCGCGTAAGGGGTGGGTCGTGAAGAAGTTGCGCGCCCCGTCCAGACCCAGCTCCTCGCCGTCGGTCAGGAGGACGATCAGGTCACGGTCGGCCAGGCCGCGCGCCTTGATGGCCCGCACGGCTTCCAGAATGGCCGCGACCCCGGCCGTGTCGTCGGCCGCGCCCGGCGACTTTGCGACACTGTCATAGTGGGCCATCAGGACCACGGCGGGCTTCGTCGGATCGCGGCCGGGCAGGACGCCGACCAGACTGATCGCCGGCTTCGACGGATCCAGCCCCCATTTCGTCAGGCGCGCCTTCGCGAAGTCCTCCAGCGGGCCGGCATGCAGGCTGGGGCTCAGCCCCAGGGCCGTCATCCGCCCGAACAGATAGCCGCGCACCGCCTCATGCTCCGGCGTGCCCAGCGGATGGGGTTTTGCGGCGATGATGCGCACATCGGTCATGGCGCGCGCGGTCGAGAAGGCGGTCGCCGGCGTCTCCGGCCCCCTGGGCGACGGCGTCTGCAGGGCGATCACGCCGATGAACAGCGCAAGCGCCAGCGAGCCGAGAAGCAGGGCGAGCCGCATGATGATCCCCTCCGATCAGAGACAAGACTGTAGGTGTGCGGACGAGGGTTTGGGAAGTCGGTTCGCCTGCCAGAGTGCGGGATTGGGCAGGAGGAAATCAGGCCGCGCGGCTGAGCGCCGAGGGCGCCTTCACGAACAGGCCGCGGCGACCGTTGACGGGGCGGAAGGCGACCGTGTCCCCGTCCAGCCGCTCGTCGGTCCCGAGGAACAGGCAGCCGTCGTCGACCAGACGCCGCTCCAGCCCCTCGATGGCCATGCCGCGCTTGGCCGGGTCCATGTCCGAGAGCACATTGCGGCAGAAGATGACGTCATAGCGCGGGGCGCCGGCGATCGGCTCGTCCAGCAGGTTGGCGCGCTCGAACTGGACGACGTGGCGCAACTCTTCGCGGGCGGCCCACTGTTCGTCGGCCGGCTCGAACCAGCGCAGCATGGCCGAGGCGGACAGGCCGCGCTGGATCTCGAAGGTGGTGTAGCTGCCGGCCCGGGCCCGCTCGATCGCGCGCTGCGACAGGTCGGTGGCGATGATCTCGACATTGGCGCCGGCTTCCAGCCCGCCCATCGCCAGGGACCAGGCCTCCTGGCCGTTGGAGCAGCCGGCCGACCAGACGCGGACCAGGCCGTTTTCGCGGACCCGGCCGATGGCGGGCAGAAGCTCGCGGGCGAAGGTGTCGAACGGCGCCCGGTCCCGACGGAACCAGGTCTCCGGGTTCAGCATGGTCTCGATGACGGCCCAGCCGAGGGAGGCGACCGGCTTGGCCCAGAGGGCGCTCAGTAGGGCGTCGACGCTGTCGAAGCCTTCGCGGCGGGCCACGGGGGCCAGGCGGTGCTCGGCCAGATGAATCCGGTCGCGCGTCAGGCGGAAGCCGGCCCGGGAGGCCAGCAGCGTCTGGAGGCGTTCGAAATCGTCCTGGGTCATGGCTTGTCCAGAAGACGTCCTCAGACGGCTCCCACCTCCGCCAGCTTGGATTGCAGGATCTCGCCGTCGAACGGCTTCATCACATAGTCGTCGGCGCCGGCCGCCAGGGCCTCGGCGATCCGGTCCGGCGCGGTCTCGATGGTGCAGAACAGCACCTTGGGCGTGGCGCCGCCGGGCTGCGAACGCAGGCGGCGCAGGAAGGTCAGGCCGTCCATGACGGGCATGTTCCAGTCCAGCAGGACGATGTCGGGCATGACCGAGGCGCAGTAGGACAGGGCCTCGGCGCCGTCCGCCGCCTCGTCGACCTCGAAGCCCAGACCCTCCACGATGCGCCGCGCGACCTTCCGGATGATCCGGCTGTCGTCGACGATAAGGCAGGTTCTGGCGTCCAAGTCCGGGGTCTCCAGCGGGGGCTAAAGCGCCCTCACTTCAAGGTTATTATCGCTTTACGCCGGTTAACGAGCCGTTGGGAAAAGGGATTAAGCGGGCATCCGGGCGACCAGGGCAACGCGGCCTTCCTCTGCGATGACGCTCAGGCTGCCGCCGGCTTCATGGGCGGTCAGCCACAGCCAGTAGGGCTGGATCCACTGTCCGGCCAGGCCCTCTTTGAGCCGCTCGCCCGACAGGCCGGTGATGGCTTCGGGCTTCAGCCGGGCGCGCGCGCCCTCGGCCAGACCGGTCAGGATCAGGGTGTCGCCGTCGCGCCGGCTGGTGATCACCGCCTCGCCGCCCGAGGGCAGGGCCCCGGCGGTCAGATAGGCGAGATTGAGCAGGGCCCGGGCCGAGGGCTTGTCGAAATCCGTCTCCGACACCCGCCAGTCCATGGTCGCCCGGCCGCCCTCGATCATCCCCGCGACCAGCCCCTTGAGCTCGTCGCCCGTGAACCGCTCGCTGGTCGTCGCCGCGCCGAAGGCCACGCGGCAGAAATAGACGAGGGACAGAAGCTTCGACGCGCTCTGGGTGATCAGGCCCAGGGCGTCGTCGCGCATGTCGGCGGCCGACGGATCGTTGAGCAGGTCCAGGCCCGAATTGATCGCTCCGGCCGGGCTGACGAAGTCGTGGCACAGCTTGGCGGCGATGAAGGCGGCCAAGTCGGCGCCGGACAGTTCGGCGTTTACGTCGATGGTCAGATCGTCGGTCATGAAGCTTCTTTTTCGGCGCACGGAGAGGGTGGCTGCGCAAACTGGGGTGATTTGCCGGTTCGCGAAACCGGTCGGATCGGCTATCGACCCGCCCCATGACCAAGAATCTGACGCAGGCCCTCGCTTCCGGCGCCCTGCACGACGCCATCGCCGACATCGCCGAAGAAGCCGCGGCGGTGATCCTGCCCTACTGGCGCTCCGGCGTGAGCGTCTCGACCAAGTCCGACGACAGCCCCGTCACCCTGGCCGATCAGCAGGCCGAGGCCCTGATCCTGGAGCGGCTGAACGCCCTCTACCCCGGCGTCCAGACGGTGGCGGAAGAGGCCGTGGCGGCCGACGGCGCGCCCGAGGCCGCGGCCCAGCGCTTCTGGCTGATCGACCCGCTGGACGGCACCAAGGGCTTCATCTCCGGCAAGGAGAGCTTCACCGTCAACATCGCCCTGATCGAGGACGGCGCCCCCGTCGCCGGGGTGGTCTCGGCGCCCGCGACCGGGATCAGCTGGCGTCTGGGCCCCGACGGCGCCCAGCGCCGCCGCTTCGGCGAGGCCTGGACCGCGATCAAGGTGCGCAACCGGCCGGAGGAGGGGATCGCCCTCCTGAGCCACAGCGTCACCGATGAGGAGGCCGCCCGTCTGGCCGCCCGCCACGGCTGCACCCAGTGGCAGGGCACGGATTCCTCGCTGAAATTCTGCCTGATCGCCGAGGGCCGCTTCGACGCCTATCCGCGCACCGGCCCGACCCACGAATGGGACACCGCCGCCGGCCAGGCGGTGCTCGAAGCCGCCGGCGGCCGCGTCCTCGGCCCCGACGGCCAGCGCCTCGCCTACGGCAAGCCGGGCTTCAAGAACGGGGCGTTCGTGGCGGTGGGGGGGTAAGGGGGCGCCCCTCGAGCCCCCGTCAGTCCTGGCGACAAGCGCTGCGCCCGTGACCGAGCGTACGTCCCCAAATCGGACGGTCAGACTGTCCGGTAGGGGGGTGAAGCGGACGTTGCTGCTCACCCTCGCTGATTTCGCAGGAAAGCCATCAATTCAGCGCGTCCGGGTCGCGTCCATACGGTCGCCGTTAACGAACAGGGTCACCGATTGTCCATCGCCCGCGAACTCGGCCTGAACATCGAGCCCCGGGGCGAAGAAGCGGGCCGGCGAACTGGCTTTGAGAGGGAGTTGTCCGCCGCCGGGAACGGTCACGGTCAGACCGCCGTCCCTGGCTTCGAACTCGACGGGAAGTGCTCCGCCGACGAGAAAGCGTCTAGCGTGAGCGGACAGTTGCGAAGGCGACAGGTCCACGGCCACCGGGAAGGTGAGCGGCGACTGGCGAGGAAGCAGGAACGGCAGGGCTTCGCCCATGACCGCCGGGTAGTAGGTGATATGATAGGCGCCCGCGAAGATTTTGGTCCGAACCCTGTCGCCCCGGCTTCCAAGGGCCTCGAACAGCGCCCGGCCGCCCTCGACCATATAGTCGTCCTCGCGTTCGCCGTAGGCGATGAAAACCCGGCGATCCAGGCCGGCGGCAGCATTCCGCAGTCGGTCGACGACCGAGGGATCAGCCCATACCGATGGGCTGGCGATCAGGTAGCCGCTGAAGGCGGTCGGTTGATCCGCCAGGATATTGGCCGTGAAAACGCCTCCCAGAGAATGACCAAACAGCACTGAGCGCTGGGGATCGACCGGATAGCGCGCCTCGATGAACGGCCGCAGCTCCTCGGTCAGGAATCTGGCGAACAGCGACGACCGGCCGCCCTGCGCCATGCTTCCGTCCTGTGGATGGACCGGGCGTGGCAGCAGGTCCTGTTCACGACTGTTTCGCCGGCCCTGAGGATAGCCGATCGTGACGATATAGGCGGGGAGCATCGCGCCGCCCCCGCCCAATAGCGATCCGGCAGGTCCGGCCACACCCCATCCGCCGTCAAGCGCATAGACGACCGCCGCCTTCTGGCCGGGAAATAAAGGCCCACGGAACGGCGGCGTAACCTCGATCCGGTAGTCTCGGTCCATCAGGTCCGAGTGAATCAACAGCTGCACCGCATTGGCCTGGACCGCCGGTGTCTCGCTGATGAGGGTGACCTCAGGAGCCCGAGCACTCGCCGCCCCACAGCTCAGGATCATAACCCCGCACAAGGACGGCACAGAAACAGAAGCGCGCACATCCTCTCCAGTTCACGTTTGTAGACTTATACGATTACGTGTGTAAACTTCAGTGTCAACCGTCGTTTGCGATCGCGTCCCGGGGAGAGAGATGCAGCCATCGAAAAGGAAGCGCGGGGCTTGGTCGTCGTTTGGCGCCCTCGGCGAAACGGCCGGGATACTCGGCCTGGCCGTGTTGGCTGTTGTTCAGGGAGTCGGCGCCGCTTGGGGCATCATCGCAGGCATGATTGAGATGTTTCGCCTCATGCTGGGACTGTGATGCTCAAGGTCCGCAACGAGTCGTCTTGAGACATCGGCGCACCACGGGAAACCAGACAACAGACGCGCCGGGCGCCTTGAGATGCGCATCGCCTGCGGCCCGAAACCAATGCCGATCAGAGCCTTGCGGAAATCTCACCCGGATCGGGCCAGCGCTGTTCGGCGCGGGTGTAGACTGGGTCTCCCGCCACCTTGGATCTGTCCGTCCCATGAACACCCGATGCACGCATCCGTACTCTGGAGTGCAAAGCGTCTTCCGGAAACGACTGGAGAGATATTGAGCCCGTTCAGGGCATTGTCAGCCTGAGCTGACACCCCGCTTCCGAATTGCACCTTTTGCACTCGGTTTTTTCGGAGCCTCCGACGGCCCTCCCGCCGCCTCAGGCCGTCAGGCGGACCGCCAGCAGGGAGCGGGCGCGGGCGGCGAGGTCGGGAAGGCCGTGGTCGTGGGCGACCTCGGCGGCTTCCAGCAGGGCCAGACCCGAGGCGCTGGCGTCCGAGCCGGTCAGCAGGGCGCGGGCGCGGGCGATGCGGGCCATGGCGATCTGGTCGACGGCCCAGTCCAGCTCGGACGGGTTGCTGGCCAGGCGGATGCGGGCTGCGGTCTCGACGTCGGTCAGGCGCGGCACGTCGCCGGTCGAGGTCGCTGCGGCGATCTCGCCCTCGATCAGCATGTCGCGGGCCATGGCGCCCACGACCAGATGCTGGCCGGCGGTCAGGGTCTCGGCCTGGCGCAGTGCGGCCAGGGAGACGGCGCCGGGGGTGCCGCCGCGCACGATCTGGATCACGACCCAGTCCAGCGGGCTGTGGTCGGGGGTGAACTGGTCGGCGGCGGCGTCGAACATGGCCCGGCCCTGTTCGCGCGCGGCCTCGTTGTCGGCCAAGGCGCCCAGCGCGGCCATGCCGGCCCCGCACAGGGTCAGGGCCCGGGCGCGGGTCAGGGGGCGATAGTCGGGCGAGGCGCTCTCGACCAGACGCAGCAGTTCGCGCCCGGCCTGGTCCAGCAGGTTGGGATCGCGGCGGTCGACCCCGACCTCCAGCGCCAGGGCGGCGCGGTCCATGCGGATCTCGTCGAGGTTGCCGGCCCGGGTGCGGTCCATCTCGTGGATGGCGGCGTCCAGCAGGGCGGCGGCGGCCATCAGCCCCTTGCCGTCGGCCTCGAACCGGGCCTGACGCATGCGGATGCGGGCGTGGGCGGCGGAGATCAGGGCGACGGTGGCGGGCCGGCAGTCGCGCGTCCCCGGTACGGCCTCGGCGGCCATGTCCAGCACCTCGCGACCGCCCGACAGGTCGAAGCGGAGCAGCAGGGTCAGGGCCTTCTCGACGGCGGCCCGGGCGATCTCTTCGGGGCTGCGGGCCTGACGGGCGGCGTCCAGGGTCGCGCCCAGGGCCTTCCTGATGCTGTCGGCCGAGCCGGTGCGGCGCGCGTGCTCGCGCCACAGGGCCGCACCGCGCAGCCAGGCGGGATGGGGTTTGGCGCAGGACACCCGGCCCGCATCGGTGCATAGCTGACGGGCCTCGACGGCCAGCAGATCGACGCCGATCAGCTCCAGCCAGCTCAGGTCCTCGCTCTCGCGCGCCTGGGCGAACAGCCGTCTCAGATCTCTTCCGAACTCGAACATGCGCCTCGTCAGCCTCTCGGTCGTCCCGCTTCGGGACCGCGGGGGCGGTCCTGAGGGGCTCCACGCAAACGCAGGGCCGGTTCGGCGGTTCAGCTCAGCTTTGTGGGGATAAGCCGGGTCCGCCATCGGGTGATCACCCCAGGTCGGGCGTTCGGGCCCGGCAGCGTTGCAACGCCGCCTTCGCGTCGGCGTCGCCGGCGTTGAGCTGCTGCACCGCCCGGATGCGGGCGCGGTTCTGGTCGGCGTCGGCGACGTTGGCGTCCCGGTTCGAGGCCTGGGCGGCCTGGGTCGCGGCCAGCGACCAGTAGAGGGCCGAGTCCGACAGGGCCTTGCCCTCCGCCGTCTCTCCACCCTCGAGCTCGGACGCCGCCTGGGTCACCCCCGCGCAGCGGACCGTCTCGTCATAGGAGATGAGCGCCGGCGCCGGCGCGGTCTGCGCCACAGTGCTCATGGAAGCTGCGGTCAGGGCGGCCAGAAGGCCGGCGATGGTCGCGGTCATTACGTCCTCCACGACGCTTGCGCCGTTTCGAAGCGTCAGAGAAGCATGAGCACAAGGCAGAAGGAAGGCCCATCGGGCTTAACCCGAAGTCCTTCGCGGGGAACCCTGAGGATTACCCGGTCTCCCAACATCGCCGAAGCCGTAACCCGCTTCCCCGGCTTCGGTTCCCGCCAGACGTCCCGGGGGTCTTCAGCCCCTGATCCGCCGCGGAAGGCGCGCCTGGGCGTTATAGACTCGCTGATCGGTGGGATCGGCCTCCAGGGCGCGGGCGACGAAACCCTGCGCCAGCTCGAACTGCCGGGTCCGCTCGGCATCGTCCGTCGCATCGCGGCCTCGCCGGGTGGCCAGATCCGCCATCAGGATCAGGCCTTCGACATCGTCGGCCTGAAGGTCGAGCGCGTGGGTCAGGGCGGTCTCGGCCGCGGCCTCGTCCCCCCACCGCATCTCCGCGCGGCCCACGGCGACCAGCGCCAGCGGATCGTCGGGGAAGCGGGCCGCGGCCGCCCGCAGCGTCGCCAGAAGGGCGGGGCCGTCGGTCGCCTCGGGGTTCCACGACCGGGCGTTGATCGCGGGCAGGATGACCGTATCGGCCGCGGGCGACAGGGTCGTCACCGTGATGACCGGGCGAATGGGCGGTATGTCGAGCGTGGCGTAGGTGAGGCGGTTCCGGACGTGGGCGCGAAGCTGGGCCGTCAGCTGATCCGGCGTCATGCCGAAGATCGCCTGCCAGGCGGCGACGGGGTCCTGGCCGCCATTGACCGCCGTGACGTAGCTGGACAGGCTTCTGATCCGGGCCGGATCGGCGAGCAGCCAATGCGTCAATGCCCAGGACTGGGCGTAGTACATGCCCATCTGCTGCTGGCCGGCGACACCGAGCGAGCCGTCGGCGCGCAGGACGACGTCCATCGGCAGCCAGCGCTGCTGCGCCAGGGCTTGCAGGCGTCCGGCGTTCGGCAGGCCGAACGACGCCGCGCCGGACTCGCTCACGGTCGCGGTGGCGAAGAACTCGGCGAAGCCCTCGCGGAACCACCCCGGATAGGGGACGTCGCCGGCCCGGGCCATGACGTGGTGGCTGTATTCGTGCAGCAGGATGTCGTCGCTTTCGCCCCGGATCAGAACGGCGAAGACGTCGGTCGAGCTGCTGGAGTAGTAGCCGGCGATCCCGGGCGGCAGGCCCGGCACGGCGACGCGTAGCGCCCGCCCGTCACCGACCAGATAGACCGGAAGCCGACGCGCCTCGGCCCGCGCGCCGCCCATGCGGGCGGTCAGCAGGGAGTCGAACCGCTCGAGCTTGGCCGTATAGTCTCGCAGCGCCCGCTCCGAGCCGTCGCTGTAGACGACGAAATGCTCGCTCTGGGCCCGCCGCCATTCGGCGAGGGCGGAGGCCGGCGTCACGGCGACGAGCGCGGCGGCGAACAGCAGGCGTTGGATGGCTGGCGACAAGATGCATATCCCCCGAGAGGCCCCACCCTAAACTCGATTTGCCGCGAGCGGTCCACCGTTCGTTGAACGGCTTGCAACCTGCGCGCCCGTCAGCCGCGTTCCTTGGTCTTGGTGAAGGCCACCTTGGGGAAGCGCTCCATCACATAGCCGGTCTCCCAGCTCGACTTGGCCAGGAAGACCGGGGCCTGGTCGATGTCGCGGGCCATCTGGCTGCGGTACTTGGAGCTGAAGTCCTCGATGTCGGCGTCTGTTCCGTCCACCCACCGCGCCTCGGCATAGGGGCTGGGCTCGAAGATGACCTCCAGGCCGTACTCCTCGCCCAGCCGGTCGGCCATGACCTCGAACTGCAGCTGGCCCACGGCGCCGACGATGAAGTCCGCGCCCAGCTCGGGGCGGAACAGCTGGGTCACGCCCTCTTCGGCCAGGCCGTCCAGCGCCTTCTTCAGGTGCTTGGCCTTGAGCGGATCCTTGACCCGGACCCGCTGCAGGATCTCGGGCGCGAAGTTGGGCAGGCCGGCGAAGCGGACCAGGCCGCTCTCCGACAGGCTGTCGCCGACGCGCAGGACGCCGTGGTTGGGGATGCCGATGACGTCGCCGGCGAAGGCGTCCTCGGCCAGTTCGCGGTCCGAGGCGAAGAACATGATGGGGGCGTTCACCGAAAGCTGCTTGCCGGTGTTCTGGACCTTCAGCTTCATGCCGCGCTTGAAGCTGCCCGAAGCCATGCGGAACATGGCGATGCGGTCGCGGTGGTTGGGGTCCATGTTCGCCTGGACCTTGAAGACAAAGCCGCTGACCTCGGTCGCGCCCGGCTCGACCGTGACGTCGACGGGGGCGGGGGCGTTGCGGGTCTCGGGCGGGGCCGCCTTCTGGGCCTTCATGGTCTTGGGCGGCGGAGCCCAGTCGCCGATGGCTTTCAGCAGTTCGTCGATGCCGAAGTGGCGCAGGGCCGAGCCCCACAGGATCGGCGTCATATGGCCTTCGAGGAACGACTGGTGGTTGAAGGCCGGATAGCCGCCCTCGACCAGTTCGGCGGCCTCGCGCAGCTCGGTCAGCTCGCCGGCCTCGAAATGCTGCGAGGCGGCGTCGATATGCAGAGCCTCGGGGTGGCCCGCGTCCTCGACCGCGCCGGGGATCTTGCGGGCATAGGGCTGGAAGTTCCCGGTCCCGACCTCGATCATGCCGCGCAGCCGGTTCCCGCTCTGGGCCGGCCACCAGATCGGGGCCGGATCGAGCTGAAGCTGGGACGCGATCTGGTCCAGCAGCTCCATCGGATCCAGGGCCTCGCGGTCCAGCTTGTTGATGAAGGTGATGATCGGAATGTCGCGCAGGCGGCAGACCTCGAACAGCTTCAGCGTCTGCGGCTCGATCCCCTTGGCGGCGTCCAGCACCATGATGGCGCAGTCGGCGGCGGTCAGGGTGCGATAGGTGTCTTCCGAGAAGTCCTCGTGCCCGGGGGTGTCGAGCAGGTTGAACATCTTGCCGTCGTGCTCGAACGTCATGACCGAGGCGCTGACCGAGATGCCGCGCTCCTTCTCGATCTTCATCCAGTCGGACTGGGTGCGCCGGTTCTCGCCGCGCGCCCTGACCGCGCCGGCCGCGCGGATGGCCCCGCCGGCCAGCAGGATATGCTCGGTCAAGGTGGTCTTGCCGGCGTCCGGGTGGGCGATGATGGCGAAGGTCCGGCGGCGCGCCGCTTCTTCAGGCAGGGTCAGTTTGGACATGGTCGCGGGGCACTAGCCCGCATCGTCTTCCGGGGCAACGGCGGCGGCGTCTTCGTCGTCAGCGACAGGCGGCGCGGTTTCGCCCGTCGCCTCGCCGTCCGGCCTCAGGCTTTCCAGTTTCTGGCGCGCCCTGGCTGCATTGGCGCCGCCGTGCGGATCGCTGGCCAGCGGCAACAGCAGGGCGATCGCCGTCTCGTTCTGACCCGCGCGGCTGAAGGCCTCGGCGGCCTCCCAGCGCACGCCCCCCACCTGGGGCGCCAGTTCGACGGCCAGGCTCCAGGTCGCCAGATCATTGGCGTTCGGATAGTCGGCGGCCCCGCGCCGGCTGCGGCCCAGGGCCATATAGATACGGTAGTCGTTCGGAGCGGCGGCCATGGCGCGGGCGAGGAAGGCGCGGGCCTGACGGTTCATCCGGTCGCGGGTCTCGCCATCGCCGGCCGCGGCCGCCTCCGCCGCCGCCGTCAGCCGCAGTCGGGCCAGCCAGCGCAGGGCCTCGACGTCGGCGGGATCGGCGGCCAGCACGGCGTTCAGCGCCGTCTCTGCCGCGGCGGGCGTGCCCCAGGCGACCTCGGCCTTGGCCAGGGTCATATTGGCGAGCCGATCCGTCGGCCAGCGCGCCTGGGCCGCCTTAGTGCGCGCGAAGACCGCCGGGCCGTCGTCGCCGCGCTGGGCGTAGTTCAGCCGGATCGACAGGGGGAACAGGATTTCGGCGGAGGGCGGCAGGGTCTCCATGCGGATCGCGACGTCGTCCATCGCCGGGGTCGGATAGACGGCGTAAGGCATGGAGCCGGCGCGATAGCGGCGGATCGCCTGCTCCAACTGGTCCGGTGAAACGCCGAAGGCGGGCTGGACCGCCTCCATCGGCGACGCGCCTTCCGACACCGCCTTCAGATAGGTCTCCAGCTGATGGCGGCGGCCGTCGTCGCTGATCAGATAGTGGGTCAAGAGCCAGGCCTCGGCATAGAAGGCGGCCATCTGCTGCGGATTGCCGTTCAGGGCGCGGCGGGTCAGCAGCCGGTCCAGCGGCAGCCATGGCAGGCTGTTCATCGTCGCCACCCGCCCGTCGTCGCGATAGCCGACGCGGGTCTCGCGGTCGTCGATCCGCGCGGTCATGTAGAACTCCGCCACCCCCTCGCTGAACCAGGCCGGCATGGCGACCGGGAAGTTCTGGCGCATCACATGGTGGGTGTATTCGTGCAGCAGGACCTTGATGTCGCTACGCCGGTCCAGGGCGGCGTAGATGTCGTGCTCGGTCGAGGAATACCAGCCGCCGACGTTGCGCGGCACGTTCGGATAGATGGCCTCCATCCCGCCGCGGCCCGAGACCATGAAGATGGTCAGCCGTCGGGCGGGTGGGGCGTCGGACAGGCCGAAGGGCGCGCGGACCAGGCGGTCGAACCGGTGCAGCAGCTGCACCTGATCGCGCAACTCCCGCTCCGATCCCTCGCTGTAAACGATGAACCGGTCGGTTTCCGCCTTGCGCCATTCGGCATGGGCGGGCGCGGCGCCCAGCACCGACAGGAGGAACAGCAGGGCCAGCGACAGACGGCGGGTCAGGACGGACATGACAACCTTTCGGGGAGACGGCTCAGGCGTAAATGCTCAATCGCACAGCGTCATGAAGGTTTTCGCGAGGGCCGGGTCGCCGTTCGGCGCAGCCCTATCGACGAACTGTCGATAAAATCCGCAAAGACCCCTCGCCAACAGGGGTTTTTGGAGTCATTCTCCCCGCCAGCACGAGACGTTTCCGGCCACGCAGTCGGGCGCCGCGCGGGAAAAAGGAAACGACCATGGCCCTGCTCGATCCGTCGGACGACACCTTCGCCCGGCACCCCTCTTCCGACCACCAGAAGACGAACCACCCCTTCCTGTGCCTGATCGGCGGCTTCGGCTTCATCGTCGCCACGGCCGTGGCGGTGCATGTGGTGTTCAACGTCCTGGTCTGAGCCGGGTTTGGGGGCGCGCCGAGCGGGATGAGGCTCAGCCGGCCTCGCTGGAGGCCGCGCCCGAACCTTCACTCGAGCCTTCACCTGAGCCCTCGTCATCGCCCTCTTCCTCGGGCGGCGGGGCGTCTTCGGTGGGCGACAGGCCCATGGCGGCCCGCGCTTGGGCCAGAAGCGCCCGCACAGCCGTCTGGCCGGACCCGCCGTGCGGATCGTTGGCCACGGGCGTCAGCATGACGATCGCCAGTGCGGGCAGTCCGTGCGCCATATAGGCCCGGGCCGTGCGGAGACGGGCGTCCGACGACTGGGGCGCCAGGGTGGCGGCGATCTGGAGCGTCGAAAGGTCGTTGTCGTTCGGATAGCCAGACGCGGTCTTGCGGCTGTCGTCGAGCGCCAGATAGGTGCGGAAGTCCAGCGGATCGGCATCCAGGGCGCGTGACAGATAGCTGCGCACCTGGCGCATCATCCCCGCCTTGAGCGTGGCGTCGGTCTCCTTGTTCGCCATGTCGAGCAGGAATTGTCCGCCCAGCCTCAGAGCGATCGAGTCCTTGCTGTCGGCGGTCAGCAGCGGCTCCAGGGTTTCGAAGGCGTCTGACGAGGAGCCGGCCAGATTCTGGGCCCGGGCCTTGACCAGAATGCCCATCCGGTCGGTCGCGAACTGGTCGCCGGCCGCCGTGGCGTCGCGGATCAGGTGGCGCTGCTCTTCCTCGGCCTCCTTCTGGCGTTCGGCCGCCACGCGCCGTTGGTCCTGGGTCGCGTCCGCCCCGAGCTCGCGCGGCGTGTAAGGAGCCCGGTCGAGCCGGAAGTCGAACCAGACCAGCCGGTCCCAGGAGGCGGGCAGGGCGGTGATGGAGACCTCCGCGTCCGGCAACTGGATCTGCGGAGAGAGGACCGGGATGGCCCCGCTCAGATAGCGCCGCAGGTCGTCCTGAAGCTGGGCGGGCGTCCGGCCGAAGCTGGTTTGCAGGGCCTGGCCGGTTTCCGTTCCTGCCCCGACCAGCGCCAGATACTGGCCCAGCTTCTTCGTCCGGTCCGGATCGCTGAACATATAGTGGGCCAGGGCCCAGGACTGGGCGTAGTAGTCGAACCCCCGATAGCGGCCGCTGCGCGACAGGCGCCAGCGCAGAACGTCGTCGGTCGGCGCCCAGGTGTTCGAGCCGCCCGTCAGGGAGTTCATCCGGCCCTGGCTGATCCCGCCGATCCTGATGTGGTCGCGACGCACATCCGCTTGGGCATAGTATTCGGCGAAGCCTTCCACGAACCAGGAAGGATAGGCGACCGAGGTCATCTGGAACATGAAATGGTGGGCGTATTCGTGGAAGATGACCACGTCGTCCATTTCGCTGCGGGTGTTCACGACCGCGAAGATCCGGCCGGAATCGGGGGCGTAGAAGCCCGCCACGCTGGAGCTGATGCCCGGCGACATGCGGTCCATGTCGCTCCCGCCGTTCGCCAGGACGATGTCCAGCTTCGGAATCTCGTGATCCACCCGGATCGGATAATAGGTCCTCAGCAGGGCGTCGAACCGCTCAAGTTTCTGGGCGTAGCGCTGGAGTTCGCCCCGGTTGGTGTCGCCGTAGATGACGAAATGGGTGGTCTCGGCCCTTAGCCATTCCGCATGGGCCGGCGCCGCCATGGCCAGCAAGGCCGCCGCGCTCGCGGCGCAGGCCAGCACCGGGCGCAGACGCGTCCTGATCGATTCAGACATTGCGACTACCCCCACACCTACGGCCCCACGGCCAGCGTGTGACGCGGCGCGGCTCGCGTCAAGCGGGTTGGGGCGGGGGCCTGTCAGTCGCCGCCGGTGGTGTCGCCGTCCTCGGGCTCGGCCGGGGCGTCTTCCTCGGCCTGGGCCTCGGCGTCCGAGACACCCTCGATCTGGTTGATCATCGACTGGGCCGCTGAGGCGGCACCGCCGCCGTGGGGGTTGTTGGCCAGGGGCTGGAGCAGGCCCAGCGCCTCTTCGGTCTCCCCTTTGTAGATCAGGGCGCTCGCCAGCTGCAGGACGGTATCCGGAAGCTGGGGCGCCAGGGTGTTGGCCAGGTGAAGCGTGGCCATGTCGTTGTCGTTCGGATAGCCGGGCATCCCGCGCCGCGCGTCGGTCAGCAGCATGAAGGTGCGGAAATTGCCGTCATCCGCCCGGAAGGCGCGGCCCAGATACCCGCGAGCCTGCGCCAAGGCGCGGTCGCCTGCGTCGACGTCATCGCTGTCGCCGGCCGTCTTGATGGCGGCCGAGGCGAGCAGTTGCAAGGCCTCGACATTGGCCGGGTCCCGGTCGATCAGTGTCTGGGCCAAGGCCTGGCCGGCGGCTATATCGCCCAGCTTCATCTCGGCCCGGGCCAACACCAGGGTCGCCAGATCGTCGTCGGGGAAGCGCGCGGCCTGGGTGCGCACCGTGGCCAGGACGCGGGCGGCGTCATCGTCTTCGCGATCCATGACCTTGACCCGCTGGCCGAGCATCAGAAGCGTGTCCGCCGACCGGGGCAGGTGGGTGACGGTGATCGGCGCTTCGGGGAAGTCCATGACCACGGCCTTGTACGGGATTCCGCCGCTCACATAGCGGCGCAGGGCGCGGCGCAGTCCGACCCGATCCAGCCCGGTCGCCTTCTGCATGGCCTCTACCGGATCGGTGCCCGCGCCGACGTCGAGCAGATAGGCCTTGAGCTGGACCTGCCGCTCGACATTGCCCCAGAACCAGTGGGTCAGCAGCCAGGCGAGCGGGTAGTAGGTCTCGCTGCCACGCGCTCGTCCGCCCGGCCGGTTCGACAGCAGGGTGCGCATGTCCAGCCAGGTTCCGTTCTGCAGCCAGTAGGCCCGGTTCTCGTTGTACTGGCCGACGAGAACGCGGTCCGACTTGAACTCGGCCGTGGCGTAGTATTCGGCGAAGCCCTCCACGAACCAGCCCGGATAGGGATAGGCGGCATTCTGGAACATGAAATGGTGGGCGTATTCATGCAGCAGGGTGTCGTCGTCGCTGTCCCGGATGGCCATGGCGAAGATGTCTTCTTCGTCGGTCAGGTAATAGCCGACGATGTTGGGGCCGAGGTCCGGGCGGACGGTGACGAGACCCCCGCGCGATCCGACCAGATAGATCGGAAGCTTGCGCGGGGGCGCCTCGCCCATCGAACCGGTCAGGGAGAGGTTCAGCAGCCGGTCGTAGGTGTCCAGGTGCTGGGCGAAGCGGCGCAGGTTGGCTTCGCTGCCTTCGCTATAGACGACGAAGCGCTCGCTTTCGGCCTTCAGCCATTCGGCATGGGCCGGGCCGACGCCGGTCAGGGCCGCGAGGGCGACACCCGCGACCGCGCCCGACGAAAGACGACGGGCGCCCGCGATGATGGATTTGAACATAGACGCCTCGCATCCCCACAACTTGAGGATCAAGCCATAATGTGGCCGGGGGTTGCGTCAAGCGGATACGCCCGACGCCGAACCCTTAAGCCGCCAGGCGGTTCCAGACGGCCTTGTCGGCGGCGACGGCGTCGAGGCGGCCGCGCTTTTCCTGACGGCCCAACTGACCGATCACGGCCTCGGGCAGGGCGCAGAAGCGAGGCTCGACCAGATCCGGATCACAGTCGGCTTCCGGAGCGGCGAACAGGGCGGCGTTGATCTCCGGCGAACGGTCGGCGATCAGCCAGGCCAGACGACGGGCGCGGCCCGGATCGTTCCGGTGCAGCATCGGATCCTCGGCGAACAGCTCGCAGCCGAGCTCCAGCACATAGTCGAAGCCCAGTTTCTCGAACCGGCGCGCGTCGGCAGGCGTGACCGGGGTGGCCTCGTCCAGATCGAACACGACGTCGTTCAGAAGAAACAGCATAGGGCCCTACTCGCCAGAACGCCGACGTTTCTCGCCGACGACTGCACCCTAGCGTCGCTCGCTTGAGGTCCCGTTCACGAACGCGGTTAAGGTATTCTGACCGGGGAGCCGCCCTCGCGCGCACGTAGGAAGATCAGGTCTTCGCCACATCCTCAGTGATGAAGTGGCGGCCTTCACGGTCCTCGATCTCGACGACCCAGATGTCGGGGTCGTAGCCGATCTGGCGCTGGATATAGGCGTCGAGGTCGCTTTCGAACTCGCTGGTCACGGGTTGAATCCAGAGGCGTTCGCCGTCGGGGCCGAAGGCTTCGGTATAGAGCCGGGCCGTGCGGTCCAGGGTGTTGTAGGCCTTGACGATGACTGTGCCGGCGCGCTGGTCGCCACGTCGGGCGACCGTCGCATTGGCCCCCGCCAGCTCGGCGCGGCGGATCAGGGCGCTGACCCAGAGATCGCTGGAAAGAAGCAAATCGCTAACCCTGCTCGGAAACGGGACCGGAACGCCCTTGGGGTTACGGTCGGGGTCATGAGGACTGCCCCTGCGACCCGATACGCCAGAACCACCGTGCTCGCCATGGCGATGCTGGCCGCGCCGTTCACCGCCCTGGCGGACGCGACGGTCCCCTATTTCGAGCGCAGCTTCGTCCTGGCCGCCGACGCCAAATGCCGGCTGTTCGACCCGGCCCTGACCACCGCCCTGACCGCCTCGGCCTGGCAGGCGCGCGGCGCGGCCGCCCGCGCCGGCGCCACCGACGTCGCCCTGGCCGAGACAGCCGAACGGGCCCGGGCCAACGCCGCGCGCACGCCGTGCGCCGATCCCCAGCTGGCCGTGGTCAAGGGACGGGTCAGCGACGCCTTCGACGGCTGGTCGCGGATCGCCAAGATGAGCTTCCCTGGCGGCCGGGCCGCCTGGACCGCCGACCGCACCGCCTTCTCCAGCCCGACCTGGCGGCTGATGCAGACGACCCGCGTCGGCGCTTCGCCGGTCACCTTCGGCTATGCCGAGGGCGGGGCCGAACGCCAGACCCTGAAGGCCGTGGTCTCCTTCGTCGGCCGGTCACGTCCCTATTCGGCGCGGGTGGTGATGCGCGATATCGAGCGCGCCCCGCACCCCTATATGACCTCGCCCGGCGTCGCGGCCATGCCGCCCGAGGCCATGCGTCGCGCCTTCTTCGCCGCCGGCAATCTGCCGGCCGACAAGGGGCTGCTGCAGCCGGAGAAGACTCAAGGGGACGCCTGGCTCTTCCCCGCCGACACCGCCGACGCCTTGGCGAAGCTGGACCCGCGCGAGCCCTTCGCGGTCGATTTCCTGTTCAGCGACGGCAGCATGGCCCGGGCGACCTTCGAAGCCGGCGACTTCGCCGCCGGCCGCGCCTTCATCGCCATGGGCTCCCTCTAGGGCTTCAGCCCGCGTCGTTGGCCGAGTTCAGGTCGGGGTGCAGGGGAATGATCTCGGCTCCGCCTTCGGGCGGCGCGGCGCGGGTCAGGCTGACGACCGGCATTCGCACCGTCACCGCCGTGCCCTCGCCGAGGGTGCTTTCGATGCTCATCCGGCCGCCGTGCAGCTCCGACAGGGCGCGGACGAGGGACAGGCCGAGGCCGGTGCCCTGGGCCCTCTGCTCGGCCCCGCCGGCCTGTTCGAAAGGACGGCCCAGACGGCGCAGATCCTCGGGCGCGACGCCGACGCCGGTGTCGGCGACGACCAGCTCCATATAGGGGCCGATGGCGTCGACGGTCAGGGTGACCGAGCCGCGCGCCGGGGTGAACTTTATGGCGTTCGACAGCAGGTTCAGCGTCATCTGCTTGAGCGCCCTCTGGTCGGCGTCGACCATCAGGGGCTCGGGCGGCAGGACCCCATTCAGATCGACGCCCTTGTCGGTCGCCGACAGCCGGACCAGGGCGAGGGCCGCCGAGACCGCCTCGCGCGCATCGAACCGCTCGATCGACAGCTCATAGCGCTCGGCCTCGATCTTGGAGACGTCCAGCACGTCATTGATCAGATCCAGCAGGTGGCCGCCGGCCTCATGGATGCTGTCGGCATAGTCGGCGTAGCGGTCGGGCAGGGGGCCGAACAGCCGCTGGCGCATGATGTCCGAGAAGCCGAGCACGGCGTTCAGCGGGGTGCGCAGCTCATGGCTCATATTGGCCAGGAAGCGGGTCTTGCCGGCGTTCTGGGCCTCGGCCTCGGCGCGGGCGCTTTCGAGGCCGGACTCGCGCGCGAACTGGGGCGTGCCGTCGAAGGCCTGGGCGATCAGGCGGATGCTGTCGTCGGCGCCGTCGAGGCGGCGCAGCACGACGGTGACCCGCCGGTCCAGGGCGATGCGGGGCGCGAAGATCACCTGGGCCTCCAGCCCGACGCGGGCGCGTTCGAGGGCGGCGGACACCATCGTCCTGTCGGGGGCGTGGACCTGGGCGATCAGCCCTTGCGTGAACAGGGCGTCGACGTCCAGCGCGGGCGGCGGCGTGCCATAGGCGCCCAGCACCCGGCCGTCGGAATCCATCACCAGGGTCAGGCCGGGCTGGCCGGCCAGGACACTCTCGACCCGGCCGAGATTCTCCTGAACCTGTCCCAGAACGTCGGTCCGGGGGCGGGTGGCGATGTGGATGGCGGCGACGGCGCCCAGGCCGGTGATCACGGCGGCGGTGGCGGCCAGGGCCGGGCTGTCGCCGGGCGCGCCGCCCAGCAGCACCGAGATCAGTCCGACGAGGGCCGACAGGACCACGGCGAAGGCTCCGGTCAGGGACAGCACCCGGCCGCCGAGCAGCAGGCCCGCGACCAGGGGGGCGAAGACGAAGGCGGACAGGGATCCGGTCAGGCCGCCGGACAGGGCCGAGGCCGCCACCGAGGCCAGGCTCCAGACGCCGAGCACCAGGGCGCGGTCGCCGAGGCTGTCGCTGCGGGCCAGCCATAGTCCCGCCAGACCCGGCAGGACCATGCCGATCAGCCCGGCTAGGACCGTGCCCTGCAGCTCGGGCGACAGCCAGTGGGCCGTGGCGATCAGCAGGAGGGTCGCCGCGGTCCAGACCAGATGCCACACGACCACGGCGCGCACGTCTTCGGCGCGTCCGGGGGTTGCGAGGGCGGGGGCGAGGTTCAAATCGGTTCCAGATGGGCTTCGGACGCGGGCCGTCCGACCGTGAAACCTAGCGGTGGCGGCGAGTCGGTGCGAGAGGCCGCACCTCTGAGGCGACTCCTCGCAAGGGGAGAAGGAGTCTCAACTGGGGACGGTCACGCCTGTTAGGGTTACCTTCCCGACTTGTCCCCAGACGGCGCCCGGTGTTCACGGGCGGTTGTCCTCATGGGGGCGGGCCTCTATCTGGCGCCCCATGACCGAGCCCGCCGCCAGTATCGCCGACACCTTCGCCGCCATGGTCGAGGATTTCGACCTGTTTGACGACTGGGAGCAGAGGATCGAATACGTCATCGATCTGGGCAAGGGTCTGGAGCCCCTGGCCGAGGCTGACCGGATCGAGGCCAACAAGGTGCCGGGCTGCGCCGCCCAGGTCTGGCTGGCTACGGAGCGGCGCGGCGGGCGTCTTGTGTTCCACGCCGATTCCGACAGCGCCATCTCCAAGGGCAATGTGGCCCTGCTGCTGGCCCTCTATTCCGGTCGGACCCCGGCCGAGATCCTGGACTTCGACGCCAAGGCGGCGCTGGACCGGCTGGGCCTGCCCCAGGCCCTGACCCGTCAGCGGGCCAATGGGCTGAACTCCATGGTCGGTCGGATTCGTCAGGAAGCGCTCGCCGGGGCCTGAACCTTCAACCGATGCCGTAGTGTTCGGCCAGCGCCTCCAGCCCCTGTTTGAGCATGGTCTTGCCCTGGCGGCGGCGCAGGCCGAGTTCGCGCTCGGCCAGCTGCAGGCTGGAGCTGCGCAGACAGACATGGATGACGAAGGCGCGGACGCGGGGGCTGACGGCCTGCAGCGCCGCCTCGACGCGGGCGGCGGCCGAGATGGCCTGGTCGCCGGGTTCGACCCGCGCGGCCGATCCGCCGCCCGAGCGGGGCAGGGCGTCCCAGCGCATGGTCAGGGACGGGCCCGAGGCCGCCAGTTCGCCGTCCCGTCTCAACCGCTCGCCGGCCGCGACCTCGGCCGGGGTCAGCCAGGGCCGGCCGGACGGATCGCGTCGCCGGGCCAGCCAGGCGATAGGGTTCTCGCCCAGATTGGCGGCGCGAGTGGTCAGTCGGCCGTCGTCCTCCATGACCATGGTTTCACCGATCACCAGGCCGGGACGGCCCGGGGCGGGGCCGGCGTCACGGGGTTCGGGCCGGGCGGTCCAGCCGCCTCCAGGTCGGGCGCACAGGCCCGGATCGGCGACCAGGGCGCGGAAGTCGGCCTCGTCGAGGGTCAGGCTGATCCGCGAGCGCCGGTCGCCGCCGACCCGCACCGGATAGCGGTCCGCCTGCTGGTCGATCCAGGCGCCGGGCCGGGCCAGCATCCGGCGCGCCCTGTCGGCCGCGACGCTCATGCCGCGCCTCCCGCCGCGCTGCCGAGCGCGAGTTCCAGTCGAGGCGTGTCGCAGATATGGCGCAGGGTCTGTTCCATCCGGTCCAGGGCGGCGTCGATGGCGGGATTGTCGCGAGCGTCCTCGGACCAGCGGCAGCCGGTGCTGGCCGTCGCGCGAGTGACTCCGAAGGCCAGGCTGACGCGCTCCAGCGTCCAGCCATAGCCGACATGGGCCAGATAGATGGCCAGCCAGCGCCCGCGGCATCCCTTCAGCCCCAGCCGATCGCCCCGCATCGCCGCGATGGGCACATCGAAGGTCAGGGCGATCATCTGCATCGCCAGCCCCGATCGCGTCCTGTCGCCCTCCGTGACCGGCGCCCGCCAACCCGTTTCTTCCATTCCTGCCTGCAACACTGTTCCGAACTCCATGATCGACAACGGCCATGGTGGGTCCGCTTTCGAACCATGATAGGAATTATATCCTATACGGCGTCAATTTCGGTCATAACCCCAGTCCGGGACCGGAACTGGCGGTGGACGAATATGCGGGTCGGGGAAATCGGCCCGGGGTTACAGGGCCCCGGCGCGGCGACCGTCCAGGGGCCGAGGCTGCAGGCGAAGAAAAATGGAATCGTTGACTCACGAAGGTCGACGCGGATTCGCAAATCAGCCTACGATTCGACTCAATGAGCGGCCATTAACTGTTCTTAAGGTTTTGACCGGTTAACTCACGAACAAGGTTACCCGGGCGTGTCCAAGACGGGACAGTCGGGTCATATGGTCAAGGTTTGCCTGGAGGGGCAGTGAATGCGCGTTCTGCTGATTGAAGACGATCACGCGACGGCCCAGAGCATCGAACTGATGCTGAAGTCCGAAGGCTTCAACGTCTACACGACCGACCTCGGCGAGGAAGGCATCGATCTGGGCAAGATCTATGACTACGACCTCATCCTGCTCGACCTGAACCTCCCGGACATGAGCGGCCTGGAAGTCCTGCGCCAGCTGCGCGTCGGCAAGGTCAACACTCCGGTCATGATCCTGTCGGGTTCGACCGAGATCGAAACCAAGGTCAAGACGTTCGGCGGCGGCGCCGACGACTACATGACCAAGCCCTTCCACAAGGACGAGCTGATCGCGCGCACCCACGCCGTGGTCCGTCGCTCCAAGGGTCACGCCCAGGCCATCATCCACACCGGCGAGATCGCCGTGAACCTGGACGGCAAGACGGTCGAGGTGAACGGTCACCGCGTCCACCTGACGGGCAAGGAATACCAGATGCTGGAGCTGCTCTCGCTCCGCAAGGGCACCACCCTGACCAAGGAAATGTTCCTGAACCACCTGTACGGCGGCATGGACGAGCCCGAGCTGAAGATCATCGACGTCTTCATCTGCAAGCTGCGCAAGAAGCTGGCCACGGCCGCGGGCGGCAAGCACTATATCGAAACCGTCTGGGGCCGCGGCTATGTCCTGCGCGACCCGTCGGAAGCCGCCAACAGCGTCGCGGCCTAAGCAGCCTTCGACCCGAAACCAGTAGGCGTCAGGGAAGAAACGGCCTTAAAAATGAACGCCCGTCGGATCGCTCCGGCGGGCGTTTTCAATTTCAGCGTCGGTAGAGCCAGTCCGCGGGCAGGCCGAGGCGGAGGCAGGCCCGGGCGGGTGGGGCCTCCCTGAGCGGCAGGCGGTCGGCGGCGCGGGCGGCGGCACGGACGATGGGGGTCTGCCAGGACGCCAGGCCGTGCCGCGGCGTCAGCCCGACGATGCGCGCGACCTCGGGCGGGGTCAGGTCGACGGCGGCGCGGATCAGCAGCGACTGCAGCGGGCGGGCGAGGCCGGGCAGCAGGGGCGCGGCGCGCATGATCTCCAGGAATTCGAACACGATGGGGGAGGCGGTCAGTTTCGGCGTCATGGCGTCCAGCTGGGCCTGCCATTCGGCCCGCGAGGACGGGGCGCCGGTCGCGCCGTAGAGGCGGGCAGCGGGACCGGCCTCGGCCCAGGCCCGGTCGCGCTCCTCGTGCGACAGGGGCCGGGCGAAGCGGTGGAAGGCCTCGATGAAGCCATAGCTGGCCGTGGCCTGGACCCAATCGAGCAGTTCCAGATCGTCGGCGGCATAGGTCCGACCGTCGTCGGCCGTGCCGGTGACCCGGGCGTGGCGGCGATTGACGCCCGCGATCATGGCCTCGGCCTGTGACTGGGCCGCATATACGGTGACCATGGCCGCCAGCCCGGTCCGTTTCAGACGCGGGGCCGGATCGGTGCGGAAGGAGGTGTGATCCCAGACACCCGCCCGCACGCGCGGCTCGGCCAGTTCGAGGATCACCGCCGCCACCCCGCCGATGAACAGGGCGATGGGGTTCTTGAAGATCCGCCAGGACACCGAGTCCGCCCCGATTAGCGCCGGCTCGCCCTTCGGCTCCGAGAAGTCGATCACGGGCAGGCCGTCCGCGCGCAGAAAGCCCCCGGCAGCGGCCTCGACGCGGCGCTGCAGCGCTTCGGGCAGGGTGATGGCGGTCATGGAAGGGGAAGGCGCGGGGCTGAGCCCGGTTCCGTCAGGCGAAGGCCCCGGTTACCGCCGCATACAACGGGGCGGGCTTGCCGGCGGCGTCGAACAGCACGGGCTGGTTCTGGCCGTCGTCGCGCTCGCCCTGACGCAGGAAGCTGTCGGTGTCGCGGGCGCCCCAGACGGAGAAGGCGAAGCGCTGGCGTTCGGGCACGGCCATGAAGGCTTCGGCCAGTTCGCCGACGCGGGCGGTCTGTTGTTCGATGCGCTGGCTGCGACTGCGCAGGTCGACGCGTTCGCCGCTGCGGAGCGAGGCGTCCAGTTCGGAGACATGGATCGGCAGGCCGAGCGAGGCGGCGTCGCGGAAGAAGGTGCGGATCTGGCCGGGAGGAATGCGGATATCGAGGTGGGACTGGCTGCCGATGCCGCCGATGGGCGCGCCCGCCTTCATCAGCCGCTCGGCCAGCTTGAGGAAGGTCGCGCCCTTCCGGGGCGTGTTTTCCAGATTGTAGTCGTTTAGGAAGAGGACGGCGTTCGGATCGGCGGCGCGCGCCTTGTGAAAGGCGCGGATCATGTATCCGTCCAGACCCAGCATCCGGCTCCAGTGGCAGTCGCGCAGTTCAGAGCCCTCGTCGGTCACCGGCTCATTGACGACGTCCCAGCTGACCACCTGGCCGCGATAGCGTCCGGCGACGATGGCGATGTAGCGGTCGAAGGCGGCGATGAAGCGGGCGCGGTCGAGGCCGGCGAAGGCCTGTTCGCCTTGCGCGTACCAGATCAGCGTATGGCCGTGCAGGCGCAGGCCGTAGTGGCGCGCGAAGGCGGCGATGGTGTCCGGCCCGTCGAAGCGGAAGCGATCCGGGCTGTCGGCGAGAATGTATTCCATCTTCATCTCCCACTCGGGCGTGAGCTGGGAGAAGTGGGTGGTGACCAACTGGACCCAGGCCGGGTCGTCGAACTGGGGGCTCTTGGCGCAGACGCCCATGGGGAAGGGGGCCAGCGACTTCAGAGGGCGCGCGGGGGGAACGGACGGTTCCGCCGAGGCCGCGCGTTTGCAGGCGACGAGGGCGAGCGGCAGCGCGAGGAGGGCGCGCCGGTCCAGCATCAGCTCACGCGGCGGCGCAGGCCCATTTCGTCGAAGGCGGCGGTCTCGCGCTTGCCGGCGGCGATGATGGCGTTCAGTCGGGTCATTTCGGCGACGTGTTCGAACTTCTTGAGCTCGCCGAACGCGTCGGTCAGGGCGTCGCGGGCGCCGGCTTCCTCGCCCTCGAGAGTGGTGAGATCGGCCTCGGCCAAACCTTTGCGGGCCTTCCAGCCGTTCAGATAGGCGCCGAGCAGCATATTGGCGTTGGCGTCCGCACGGGCGCGTTCGCGCTCTACCTCGACCTCGGCGTCCAGCACGGCCAGACGCATCTCGGCGGAAGCCTTGCGCGCCGTAATCTCGGCGAGACGCTTCTGCAGGGTCTCGACCTCGTAGTTCGAGATACGGATCAGCGAATGGGCCCAGGCGGTCATAAGAGGTTCTCCGATAGGCGCAGGTTACTGCACCATCCCCTGGTTCAGGATTGCCTCCAGGCGGGTAAAGGAATCGGTAAGACGCGTGGCGTCGTCCTTGTCCTGGCCCAGAAAAGCCTCGAGCGCGGGGTTCAGGGCGATTGCCCTGTCCGTGATGGGATCGGCCCCTGCGCGGTAGGCGCCGATCTTGATCAGCTCCTCCATCGAGGAATAGGCCGACAGACACTGGCGGGCGCGGCGGTTCAACTCGCGCTCGGGCGGGGTCTGGCAGCCGGGCAGGGTCCGGCTGACGGATTTCAGCACGTCGATGGCCGGGAAGCGGCCGCGCTCGGCGATCTTGCGGTCCATGACGATGTGGCCGTCCAGAATACCGCGAACGGCGTCGGCGATGGGTTCGTCATGGTCGCCGCCGTCGACGAGGACGGTGAACAGGGCGGTGATCGGCCCCGCCGTCGTGCCGTCGGGACGGATCGGCCCGGGGCCGGCGCGCTCGAGCAGCTTGGGCAGTTCGGTGAAGACGGTCGGCGTATAGCCCTTGGTGGTCGGGGGCTCGCCGGCGGCCAGACCGATCTCGCGCTGGGCCATGGCGAAGCGGGTGACCGAGTCCATCAGGCACAGGACCTCCAGATCCTGATCCCGGAAATATTCGGCGATGGCCAGGGTCATATAGGCCGACTGGCGCCGCTTCAGGGCCGGCTCGTCGGAGGTGGCGACCACGACGACGGCGCGGCGCAGGCCTTCTTCGCCCAAGGTTTCTTCAATGAATTCGCGGACTTCCCGGCCCCGTTCGCCGATCAGACCGACGACGACCACGTCGCAGGTGGCCTGTTTGGCCAGCATGGACAGGAGCACCGACTTGCCGACGCCCGAACCGGCGAAGATGCCCAGACGCTGGCCCCGGCAGGTGGTGGTGAAGACGTCCATGGAGCGGACGCCAAGATCCAAACGCTCGCCCACCCGGCCGCGCGAATGGGCCGGCGGCGGCGAGGCGCGCAGGGGATAGGGGGCGGGCCCTTGAGGCAGGAGACCCTTGCCGTCGATGGGGTTTCCGAAGGCGTCGATGATGCGGCCGAGCCAGGCCGTGGTCGGCCTGACCGAGGCCTGTTCACCGATGATGCGGATGTCAGCGCCGGGGGCCACGCCCTCGACCGGACCGAAGGGCATAAGAAGCGCCTTGGAGTCACGGAAGCCCACGACCTCGGCGGGCAGGGCGGTGGCGCCGCGTCGCACGATCTCGGCCCGGGCCCCGACGGCCAGACGCGACAGACCGCCCCGCGCCTCGATCAGCAGGCCGCTAACACCGGCGACCTTTCCGGTCACGACCAGCGGGTCGATGGCTTCGACGGCGGCGACGAGATTGCGCAAATTCACACCCGGAGACTGGCGTTAACCATTTGCGGGATCATGGTTAACGAGGGGTGAAGTCGGGGCCGATCCGCTGGGGGCTATAACCTATTTCAGGGTCTCCTCGAAGAAGCGGACCACCTGGGCGTTCAGGTCGTGGTGGAAGGCGGCGCGGTCGAAGCCGGGGGCGGAGCGGCACAGGTCGGGCAGTTCGGCCGCCATGCCCGCGCTGCAGGGCGTCAGGAAGTCGTAGTGCATGGCGTCTTCCACGCGATGGTATTCGGGCCGGGCGCCCAGACGGTCCCGGATCGGTTCGACGTTGAACGGGGCGGGCAGGATTTCATCGCCGGCGGCCTGCCATAGCTGAACCGGGATATGGACCGACGCGAGGCTGGCGTCGGTAAAGGAGAAGCCGAGCGCCGGGGCGGCGATGACGGCGGCCCTGATCCGGTCGTCGCGCGCCTCGGGCCGCCAGGTCGAGGCATCGATCCCCTGCATGGCCAGCAGGCGGCAGGCGAAGAAGTCCGGATGGGCGGTGCAGTGATCCCGGATGGCGAGGGCGTCGGACACTCCGCCGATGGCCGAAGTCACGGTGAAACCGCCCGCCGAGAAGCCGAAGGCTCCGATGCGGGTCGGATCGATAGCGACCGGCCCCGACCAGTCGCGGGTCATATAGTCGATCAGCCGGCTGAGCTGGGGCGCGCGCATGGTCAGCTGGGTCGAGCGGCTCTGGTCGCGGAAATTATCGCCCGGATGGGTGAGGGCGGCGACGACGAAACCGGCGTCGGCGAGGGCGCGGGCCGTGTCGGGATGACCACGATACCAGCCGCCGTTGCCGTGGGAGATGACGATCAGAGGCGAGGGCGCGCCGTCGGCGGGCGGGGCGGGCAGCCAGACTCCCGCCTCGATGGGGCCGTCGGGACCACCGGGAAAGGCGAAGGCCTGGTCGGGGGCAAGTCGCTCGGCCTGGGCGTGGGCCGACAGGGGCAGGCCCGCGATCACGGCCAGAAGGATGACGGCGAACAGGAGGAAGCCGGCGAGGCAGGCGAGGCGCGTGCGGGGCGAGGGAACGGGTTGCGGCATGGTCGGTTCCGGGGTTGGGGGTCGCCCCCTGTTCCGGCGTCCTTTGGCGGGCCGCCAGCGGCGTTTCGCCAATGGGCGAACGGGTGCGCGGTTCGGCGAATGGTTTCGCCGGCACAGAGCGCGGCTATAAGAGGCGGGATGACGCGACCGATGCCTGAGGGATTGAATACGCCGCGGGCCTGGGCCGTGGATCTGGCCGCCTGTGCGGCGACCGGCGTGGTGCTGGGGGTGGTCGGGCCGTTCGGGAGTTTCTTCAACGACGTCCTGCCGGTACGGATCCTCTACTGGACCCTGGTCTTCGTGATGAGCGGGGCGGTCTTCGGCGCCGCCATCCGGTGGCTCTGGCCACACGCCCGTCGGGTACGGCTTCCGTTGTGGCTCTGGCTGCCGGTGCTGGTCGGCGTGGGCAGTCTGCCGCTGACGGTCGTCAGCCGACTGATCGCCATGGGTTTCTGGCCCGGCATCCGTCACGCCGTGGGTTGGGTCGAGTGGTACGGTCAGTCGGTCCTGATCGGTCTGATCTATGTCGGCCTCTATGCGGTGTTGCGCATGCGGATGGCGGCCCCGGCTGCGCTTGAAGACAAGGGCGAGCCGGTCATCCTGCGACGCCTGCCGGGCCGGCTGGGCCGCGACGTGATCTGTTTGCAGATGGAGGACCACTATGTGCGGCTGCATACCGCCGAGGGTTCGACCCTGGTGTTGATGCCGCTCGGCAAGGCCATGGCCGAGGTCGGCGATCTGGAGGGCATGCAGGTGCACCGCTCCTGGTGGGTGGCGCGCCGGGCGGTCGAGGGGGTGGTCGAGGACGGCCGCAACCTGCGCCTGAAGCTGAAGGCGGGTCTGGAGGCGCCGGTGTCGCGCGCCCATGTGGCGCGGCTGAAGGCGGCGGGCTGGTTGCCTGATCGCGACTGACGCCACACGAAATCTCGCATGGCGGCGATCAGAAATCGCTTAGCTGCGCTTTGCGATCGGCGTATGCGGCCTATCTGAAGACGACCTTGCACGACGGAGACGCCCAATGCCCGCATATGACGCCAGCCGCCACGCCACCAAAGGCCGGGGCAAGATCTACGACTCGATCATCGACACCATCGGCGACACCCCCCTGGTGCGTCTGCCGCGCCTGTCGGCGGAGTACGGCGCCAAGGCGACGGTCCTGGCCAAGCTGGAGTTCTTCAATCCGATCGCCTCGGTCAAGGACCGCATCGGCGTCTCCATGGTCGAGGCCCTGGAAGCGGCCGGCCAGATCAACGCCGACACCGTCCTGATCGAACCGACCAGCGGCAATACCGGCATCGCCCTGGCCTTCGTCGCCGCCGCCAAGGGTTACAAGCTGATCCTGGTCATGCCGGAGAGCATGTCGATCGAGCGCCGCAAGATGCTGGCCCTGCTGGGCGCCCAGCTGGAGCTGACCCCCGCCGAGAAGGGGATGAAGGGCGCGATCGCCCGGTCGCAGGAACTGCTGGCCTCGACCCCGAATTCGGTCAGCCCGTCGCAGTTCGAAAACCAGGCCAACCCCGCCATCCACCGTGTGACGACCGCCGAGGAAATCTGGAACGACACCGCAGGCGCCGTCGATATCGTCATCGCCGGTGTCGGCACGGGCGGCACCATCACCGGCGTCGGCCAGGCCCTGAAGGCCAAGAAGCCGTCGGTGAAGCTCGTCGCCGTCGAACCCACCGCCTCTCCGGTCCTGTCGGGCGGCGAGCCGGGGCCGCACAAGATCCAGGGCATCGGCGCCGGCTTCATTCCCGCCATCGTCGACCGCTCGGTGATCGACGACGTCGAACAGGTCTCCAACGAGGACAGCTTCGACATGGCCCGCAAGGTCGCCCGTCTCGAAGGGGTGCCGGTCGGCATCAGCTCCGGCGCCGCCCTGACCGCAGCCTTCCGCCTCGCTGCGAAGGAAGAGAACGCGGGCAAGACCATCGTGGCGATCATCCCCAGCTTCGCCGAACGCTATCTGTCGACGGCCCTGTTCGAAGGTCTCTGATCCGGCGCTCCTGATCGGGGCGTCACCAGCGGTTAACCGGCGCGGCCTAGAGTCCTCCGACCATGTCCGATCCTGCGGTCATTCCTGAGGGCGAAGCGCCGCAGCCGGCGGTCAGGGCGCGTCACGCCCTGCTCAAGCGGCTGGCCGACGTCGTGTCTTTGCCCGCCAGCCGGATCAATGCCTTCGAGCGCGCGGTGACCGGCGACCTGCTGGTCGACATGCTGAGGCTGGCCGAGCCGCGCGAGCGTAGGCGCGTCGCCGAACGGCTGGCGCCACTGTCGGAACTGCCCAACAGCCTGGCGCGGATGCTGCTGCGCGACGACCCGGCCATCGCCGGCCTGCTGATCGAACAGTGCGCCTCGCTGACCGACGCGGATCTGGTGGCCTGCGCCCGCGACGCCGGGCCGGAGCACCGCTTCCTGATCGCCAGCCGTCGTGGCATCTCCGAAGTGATCGCCGAAACCCTGGTCGGGTTCGAGGAGGCGGCGGTGATCGAGGGCCTGCTGCGCAACACCACCGCGCGGCTGTCGCAGAGCGCGGTGGAGAGCATCGTCAGCCTGAGCCGCCAGAACCCCGGCCTGTGCGCCCACCTGCTGCGCCGCCCGGAGCTGCGGCCGTCTGGGGCCTATGTGATGTTCTGGTGGTGCGGAGCGGAGGATCGCAAGACCATCCTCCAGCGCTTCGCCGTGTCGCGCGAGGTCATGCAGGAGGTGGTCGAGGACGTCTTCGCCATGGCCGCAGAGGAGGGCTGGGCGGACCCGGTGTCGCGCAAGGCCCTGCAGTTCATCGAGCGCCGCCAGCGCAACCGCGCCGCCATCGCCAAGTCGCCCTATGACAGCCTGGAGCAGGCGGTCGCCGTCGCCGGGCAGAACGGGCTGACCCGTGAGGTCGCCTCCGAAATCGCCTATCTGGCCGGGATCAAACCCCTGACCGGCGCCAAGATCCTGGGTGACGTCGGCGGCGAGCCTCTGGCCATTTTGTGCAAGGCGACGGGCCTGTCCCGGATCGACCTGCTCAACCTGTGGCGCTCGATGCGGCGGCCGGAGACGACGGTCGAAGGCGCGATCGATCCGGCGTGGGAACGCGTCTGCATTACCTTCGAGATGCTGGCTGTCGACCGGGCACAGACGGTTTTGCGTTACTGGAACTGGTCGCTGTCCTCGGCCCTGACGCCCGCACTGCTGAAAGCGATCCGCGAGGGGGAGAATGAAACCCTCGATGAATATTCAGCGCCCGAGCGCGCCGCGATGATGGCGTTGGCGGAGAACTTCGGCCGATAGTGTGAACTGGCCGTTTCTGGGCCGCAACACTGGAAAACCCCGCGCCCTCCCCATAGATGCGGCATCCATTGCTTTCGCCGGCGAACGTCAGTATTGGCGGAATCGCAATTTGTGTGGCGACGTCAGTCGTCAGTGGGGATTAGCAAGTGGAAACGCCAATGGACGACAAGACCGAACTTCTGGAAATGACCGCTGACATCGTGTCGGCCTATGTCGGCAACAACAGTGTGGCGGCCAATGACCTGCCCGCGCTGATCGCCAACATCCATGCCGCGCTTTCGACCGTCTCGACCGGCGTGGTCGAGGTCGAGCCCGAGCCCAAGGAACCTGCGGTTCCGGTTCGCAAGTCCATCAGCCCGGACTTCCTGATCTGTCTGGAAGACGGCCGCAAGTTCAAGTCGCTGAAGCGTCATCTGCGCACCAAGTACGACATGAGCCCGGAAGAATACCGGTCCAAGTGGAATCTGCCCAAGGACTATCCGATGGTTGCGCCCAACTACGCCAAGGCGCGTTCGGACCTGGCCAAGCAGATGGGTCTGGGCCAGGGCGGCCGTAAGCCGGCCCGCGCGACACGCGGCAAGAAGTAGTCCGTCAGAGTTTCTGATCGAAGCGCCCGCTTCCGAAAGGAGGCGGGCGTTTTCGTTTCTGGATCAGGCCGCCTGGACGCCGCGGCGCATGCGCCAGAAGCGCAGGGTGCGGCTGGCCTGTTCGCGGGTCAGGTCCGCATAGAGGCGGGCATAGCCGTGGGCCTTGGCCATGGCTTCGCCGTCGTCGTTGAGAATGACCACGGCGAAGGTAAGGAACAGGGCGCGGTCCAGATCGGCGGCGCGGCAGATGACGGCCAGGGCGTCCAGTTCCCGGCGCTCGATGATCTGGCGTGCGGTATGGAAGTCGACGTCGGCGAGCTGGGCCAGGGAGATCAGGAAAGGCGTGCGCGAGCCGGAGCGCAGGAAGCGGGCCAGCATCTGGGGCGACAGCTGGTTGGCGGCGGCCAGTTCCTGAACATAGGCAAGGCTCTCGGCATAGTCGGCCGGGAAGACGCCGTCCTCGGTCGCCACGCGGGCGCGGCCGGCGGCGAGGGCCGCCTCCAGCAGGACCGGATCCATGGAGGCGTTGGTTTCGAGGATATGCTGGCGCAGTCGGGCCTCGACGACGAAATACATCTCGTTGAGCAGGTCGGCGGGCAGGGCGCTGCGTTCGACGGTCGCGGCGTGCAGGGCCGGATTGATCTTGGCGCGTTCGACCGCGGTTTCGGACGCGGTGCGCGACAGGCGGGCGCCGTCGTTGCGCAGCAGGGTGCCGAGGGTCTCGTCATCGCCGCGCTCGACGATGACCTCGGAGACGGCCTCGGGCACTTCCGGGCGGCTGGAGACAGCGCGCAGATGTTCCTGGCCGTGGACGCGGACCACGCCCAGCAGGTCGGCCTCGGTCAGGACGGTCGAGGCGCGCAGCACGGCGTCAGCGACGTCGGCCTCGTCATTGGACAGGCGGCGGATGAGGCCGCGCGGCGCATCGGCGCGGACCGAGAAACGTTCCGACAGCTCCTTGCGGACCGCGGTCTCCATGTCGGCCGACAGGTCGGACAGGACCGACCCGTAGAGTTCGTCTTCCTTGGCTGTGCGCAGGGTCGAGCCGAAGAAATGGTCGGTCAGTTCGCGCAATAGCGCGCGCCGGCTGTCGCTCGACGGTTCCTGGGCCAGGGCGATGAGCGCGGGAAGCCGCGAGCCGGTCAGGGCGATTTCATCGGCCGCGGAAGAGGGGGCGATGACGTCGCTCATGGCAGATTGGGATCCTGATTGGGCACGACGACCTGGGCCTGGCCGTTGACGGTGCGGGTGCGCACGGGTGCGGCGGGCGGCTCGGCGAGGTCGATAGGAGCGTTGTCGAGGTAGACGGACTCGGGGATGGCGATCGGGTCCGGCTGGCGGCCCACGGCGCGCTGGACCGAATAGTAGCGGACGCCTTCACGCGGCGGCTCGGCGCCGGCGTAGGCCTGACCGCCCGTGGTCCGGCCGGCGACCGGCTGGGTCAGGACCGGCGACTGAATCTCGCCCTGGGCGTTGGCCTGGGTGGAGGCGGCGGGGACCGCCGCGGCCTGCTGAGGCTGGGCCTCGCTCTGGGCCGGGGCCTGGGGCTGCTGCATGCGGAAGATGGGCGCATCGCGGCGCGGGGCCATGGGGTCATAGCCGTGTGCGGAGACAGACGCGGGGGCCGGACCGGCGTCGGCGCGCTGCTGGAATTGCGGGGCCGTCTGGGCCTGATCGGCGGCGGGAGCCTGCACGTGCACCGCCTGCTGCTGAGGCTGCGGCATGGCGCGGACCTGGGCCTCGTACTGGGCCTGGGCCGCGGATTGGTACCAGGCTTGGTACTGGGCCTGAATCTCAGCCTGATAGGCGGCCTGGGCGCGGGCCTGTTCGGCCGGGTCGACCTGAGCCTGCTGGGGCGCGGAATAGACGGGGATCGGTCCGCGAGGGGCCTCCTGCGGGGCGGCGAGCGGGACGGGCGCGGGGGCGGGGGCGCGGCTGGAGCCAGTCCAGGCCGAGGCGGGGGTGAGGCCGGCACCGGAGCCGACGCCGTAGCGCGAGGGGCGGGCCGAGGCGCTCTGGATGCCGGGATAGCGGGGGGCGTTCGCCGCGAGCGGCGTGGGCGGGCCGGCGGCGTTCGAACGGCGCAGGCCGTCGGTAGCGTTTGGGGTCGGGGCGTCGGGCTTGCCGGCCCAGGTGAGATAGCGCAGGCCCATGACTTCGCCGGGGCGCGCTTGCTGGGCGAGCGTGGGGGAGGCGGCGAAAAGGCATGCGCCGACGGCGAGCACCGGCGCGAGCGTCTTCAGCTCGAGCACAGGCAGGGCGTTGGAACGGTTGCGCAAATCGGACTCCCCGCGTTCGCACGGAACGTCCGATCAAGGTATCCGAAGGCGCATTAACCCGGGGCTAACGGCCGGAACGCCGTTTCAGGATTTCCCGCGCGGTGACGGCGACCACGAGATTGAGCAGCAGACCGAGCGCCGCGAGCCAGACGAGGGCGGCCAGAAGCTCGGCGGTGCGCAGGCGATTGCCGGCCTCGAGCAGGCGCCAGGCCAGGCCCTGGGCGCGCCCGGATCCGGAGACGAATTCGGCGATCACGGCGCCGATGATGGCCTGTCCGGATGCGACGCGCAGACCCTCCAGGGCGAAGGGCAGGGCCGAGGGAAGGCGCAGCCGAAGAAGGCGCTGGATGCGGCCGGCGCCATAGAGGTCGAACATCCGCTCAAGATCCGGATCAGCGGACTTCAAACCCGTCAGAACACCGGAAAAGACCGGGAAAAAGGCGACCGCGGCGGCGAGGGCGACGACCGCAGCCTCGGCATTGTCGAGCCCGGCCCAGATGACCACCAGAGGGGCGATGGCGACGATCGGGGTCACCTGAACGGCGATGGCCAGGGGGCGGACGGCGCGCTCGGCGGCGTCGTTCAGCGACACGGCGATGGCCAGACCACCGCCGAGGACGACGGCGACGGCGAGGGCCTGAAGCGCCATCCAGAAGGTCTGCAGCGCAGAGCCGGCGAGGACGGGGGCGCGCTCGACCAATGCAAGAGCCACCGCGCTGGGCGGCGGCAGGAAGTAGGACGGGACGTCGAGGAGGCGGCACGCAACCTCCCACACCGCCAGCAGCAGGGCGATCAGAAGCAGCGGGGCGATGAGATCGGTCGCGCGTCTCATGCCGCCGGGACCATGGCGGCGGCGAGGGCTTCGGCGACGGCCTCGACCGTCTGGCGGTAGCTCGGATCTGCGCGCCAGTGCGGCGGGCGAGGGATGGGGCCGGGCGTAGGGATGGCGGCGCCGGGGCGGCCGGTGGCGGCTTCCAGAACGACGACGCGTTGGGCGAGATACACGGCCTCCTCGACGTCGTGGGTGACGAAGACGATGGCGGGGCGGGTGTTGGACCAGAGGCGATGCAGGTCTTCGACCAGGCCGCGCCGGGTGATCGAGTCCAGGGCGGCGAAGGGCTCGTCGAGCAGCAGGAGGTCGGGGCGGGTGACCAGGGCGCGGGCGAGGGAGACGCGCATGGCCATGCCGCCCGACAGCTGGAACGGCCGGGCCGTCAGGCGGTCGCCGAGACCGACGGCGGCAAGGGCTTCGGCGGCGCGGGCATAGGCCTGGGCGCGGGCGACGCCGGTCAGTTCCAAGGGCAGGGCGACATTGGCGACCGCGTCCGCCCAAGGCATCAGGGTCGGGCTCTGGAAGACGAAGCCGGTCCCGCCGGGGATGATCTGGCGGACGACGGCGCCGTCGTGAGGCCGTTCGAGATCGGCGAGCAGCCGGAGGATGGTGGACTTGCCGGCTCCGGACGCGCCCACGAGGGCGACGATCTCGCCGGCAGTGACGGTCAGGTCGACGGGGCCAATGGGGGCTCGGTCCGGCCAGGCGACCGTGACGCCTGAAAGGCTGGCGGCCAGTCCGTCAGCCACGGCCGGGCAGGTAGCTGTCCGTGAAGGCGTTGCGCCAGTTCAGATTCTGAGGATAGACGCCGGCGCCCGAGGTGGTGTCAAAGAAGGCCTGCCAGCGCTCATTGGTCATGGCGCCGAGGCCATAGAGGGCCGCGTCGCCGCCCTCGACGATGGCGTTGGCGTTCAGGGCGTCGCGGGCCTGGGCCAGAACGGCGTCGGTCATGTCCGGATTGTCGCGCTTGATCAGGGCGTTGGCCTGTTTCGGGTCGCCGTTCACATAGTCGCGCCAGCCCTCGGCCGAAGCGGCGATGAAGCTGCGCAGGGCCGCAGCGTTGTCGCGCGCGAAACCGTTCGGGGAAAGGACCATGGCGGCGTAGGAGGGATAGCCCTCGTCGGCCAGGAGGAAGACCTTGGGCTTGAAGCCCCCGACGGTCTCAATCGTATAGGGCTCGGACGTCAGATAGCCCTGCTGCACCGCCTGCTCATCGGCGAGGAAGGGGGCAGGGTTGAAGGTGTATTTGCGGACCTGATCGTCAGTGAAGCCGTACTTCGCTTTCAGCCAGACCCAGAAGGCGCTGATCGAGGCGTCGGCCAGCAGGAAGGGGCGGTCCTTCAGATCGGCGATGGTCTTGAGCGCCGGATCGGGGTGGGCGATCAGGACCTGCGGGTCCTTCTGGAAGAAGGCGGCGACGGCTTTCACCGGCGCATCCTCGGCGACCAGGTTGAAGGGAATGAAGGAGTTGGAGCCCATGCCCAGCTCCACCGCGCCCGAGGCCAAGAGCTGGGGCACGTTCACGCCGGGACCGCCTTGGACGATCTGGACGTTGAGATTGCGCTTCTCGTAGAGGCCGGTCGCCAGGGCCTGGTAGAAGCCGCCATGCTCGGCCTGGGCGCGCCAGTCGGTGGCGAAGCGGATGCGAACCCGGCCCTGATCGTCGACCGGCGCTTCGGAGCGGAAGCAGGAGGCGAGGCCTGTCATGGTCGTGGCCACGGCCGCCATCGCCCCGCCCCCGAGGACGAGACGCCGGCTGGCGATGAGAGGGCGATTCTGGTCCCGCGACATGGGCGCAAGCTAGTGCGCGGCGGCGGCGAAGGAAAGGCGAACGAAGGTGGGAGTTCAGAGGCGGTGTGTCGCTCCTCGACCACGACAGTGGGAGTGGCTTTCGTCGCTCAAGCAGCGAGCGACCGCGTCGCGAGCGATAGCGACACAAGGATAGAGCCAGAATTGAGCGAGGGGACGAGCGCACCGGCGAACCGACACTCTCGTCCCCTCGCCAAGTCCGGGTTGGACTTGGCCAATGAGGTTCAGGGCCCTGGCTTCAGCATCCGCGAGGCAAGCCCCGGAGATGGTCCGCTGTATCCTGGCGGCTCCTGTCCGATGCCGGTCCGTCGAGGATTGCGTCCCCGCCGTCGTTCATCGATCCCGATCCGGTTCCCTTGCCGGGCCTCGCCGCCGAAGCGGTTCCGCCCTTCAGAGCCTGGATCCTGCCGTCCCGTCTCGCTTCGTCGCCCGAGGGCGCCAGTGGAAGACCGTCTGGTCAGAGAGCCGGATCGACCCGCTTGAAACCCCGGCTCTCACCGGATTTCCGCGCCGCCGTGTCCCTCGGCCTGTTGACGTTCGCGCCAAATCCGTTAGACGGCAAGCGTCCGAAATTCTCCGTCTGTGCAAAGGCTTAGCCTTAGTGGTGGACAAGGCTGTGTATATCTGTGGGCGGATTAAAATTCACCATAGATATCAGCATTCTGAATTTTCCACAGAAACGGGTTCAAGCGCGGCGGTTTCGTCGATCCAGCGCCGCATGAAGGCTTGGGCGAGGGCCGCGGTGGGCGCGCCGAAATGCTGAAAGCCGTGCGGGGCGGTCGAAACGTCGAGCAAATCGACGGGCGAATGACGAGCCCAGGCCTCGGCCATCAGAAGACTGTCGTCGCGAAAGGGGTCGAGCTCGCCCGTCACGAAGAGGGCGGGCGGCAGGCCGGACAGGTCGGCGTGCAGCGGCGACAGGTCCGGGGCCCGACGTCCGGCCTCGTCCAGACCGGGGGTCAGCCGACCGAGGTCGCGCGGCAGGTTTGGACCGTCGAATAGAAGGGTCTCGGGACCGGCGGTCCTGGCGGAAGGCGTCCCTGACAGGTCGAACACGCCCTGGACAAAGATGCAGGCGGGGAGCGGGACCTGGCCTTCGTCGCGCAGTTTCAGAAGCGCGAGCGCGGCGAGATGAGCGCCGGCCGACTCGCCCATGAGGAAGACGTGATCGACCCCGAGGCGGTCGCGGCCTTCGCCGAGCGCCCAGCGCAGGGCGGCGACGCAGTCCTCGACCGCATCCGGCATCCAGACGCCGCGCGCCTCGTCCAGCAACCGATAGTCCACCGAGGTGACGGCGAGGCCGGCTTCGGCGAAATGACGGGTCAGGCCGTCGTTGAGCGCCGCGCTGCCGAGCACCCAGCCACCGCCGTGGAAGTCGATCAGAAGGCCGCGCGGAGTGGTCGCTGGCTGAAGCAGCCGCAGAGGGATGGAATGGGCGGCGGCGTCAATGACGAGGCTGGAGACGGCGACGCCGCGCCGTTTGAGGGTCAGGGCGCCGAGACGACCGACCGCGCGATCGGCGAGGGGGTTCAGGCGCTGGCCGAGTTGGAGCCGCCACCCGTCAGGCTTGAGGCGCGGGGCCGCCGCCATCACCCGATTGGCCCGGCGCGCGGACCGTGTCTGGGCGGGAGTCAGCGTCATGGTGTGAAGCGTCAGGGACATGGGGGACTTCTATGCCGCTTCGCAGGGAATCGCCCTAGCGGACGCGGATCAGCGCCCTCAAGCCCGTAGGCAGTCGGACAATGTCGGCTTTCAGGGACGTGGCGGCGACTCCCTGGCGTAAAGCGGTTTCAGCCTCGGCGATCTCCGGCCCCTGGGCGGTCACGAGGCAGACGTCCTCACCGTTCTGGACATAGACCTCTCCCTCGCGGGAATGGACGAGGTAGGCTTCGTTCCAGGTTGTCGACTGTTCGAGAAACGCCTGTTGCGCAGGCGTCGGCTCGGCATTGGCCAGGCTCAGAGGACAGACCTCGGTGGCCGCTGAAACAAGGGCTTCGGCGAAGGACCGGCGCTGGTAGGCGAAGGCGGCCAGAGCCGCGGCGCCGCTGCCCTTGTTTCGATCCATGACCTGGGCTTCGAAGCCGGTGTTGTCCGCCTCCGTGTCCGAATAGTGGAGCGATATCACGAGGCTGGAGCCCGGGCGTTCCCACCAATGGCTGAAGCCGTCATCGGGCGCGTCGGATATCGGTTTCCAGCCGTCCGCATCGAGGCGCGCGCGCACCGCCGCATGCACCGCGCGTGCATCGGTGAACACGCTCGTGGCGCACACGGTGAAGGCCGGCTGGAGAGCGATGCCGACGTAGCGCGTCGGCGAGGCGTAGCGGAAGGCCTGCCTGTCATCAGGTCCGAAGCTGTTGCGCTGGCGTTCTATCTCTTCGGCCGGTTGCGGGTCGAACGCCTCGGGATCGGCGGGCGACAGGGTATTCTCGATGACCGGGACGCAGACGGAGAAGACCGCATCGACCGCCATCGAAGGCAGATCGGACGCCGTGGCGGGAGAGACCTGAAGGCCGGCAACGGCCATGATCACAGCGGGCGTCATGACCATCCTTCCGTTAGCCGGCGAGGGATTCCCGCTTGGCTTCCAGATCCAGCCATTCTTCCTCGGCGGAGGCAAGCTTCTCCTGCGCCGCTTCCAGCGCCTTCATGGTCGAGGCGAAGCCGGCGGGGTCGCGGGAGTAGAAGTTGACGTCGTCGAGCCGGGCCTGATGGGCCTTGATGGTTTCGGGCAGTTCGTGGATCAGGGCGTCCAGTTCCTTGAGACGGTGGGTGTCCTTGAAGGACATCTTGCCCTTGGCGACGGGAGCCGCCTTCGCCGGGGCCGGCGCGGGCGTCGGGGCAGGCGCAGCGGGCGACCCGGTCCGGCCCTCCGCGATCTGCTTCAGGAAGTCCGGGTTCTGGCCGATGAAATCGGTCCAGCCGCCGGGGGTTTCGACGATATCGCCGCGGCCGTTCATGCCGATGGTCGAGGTGGCTAGACGGTCGACGAAGTCGCGGTCGTGGCTGACCAGGATCAGGGTGCCGTCGTACTGCTCAAGCAGGTCCTCGAGCTTGTCGAGCGTGTCCATGTCGAGGTCGTTGGTCGGTTCGTCGAGGACCAGCATATTGGCGGGCTTGGCGAGGGCCAGGGCCAGCAGCAGGCGGTTGCGTTCGCCGCCCGACAGGGTCGAGATCGGCTGGCGCAGCTGGGCCTCGGTGAACAGGAAGTCCTTGGCGTAGGCGGCGACGTGTTTGGACACCCCGCGCACGATGATGGAATCGCCGCCGCCGGGCGTCAGGGCGTCCCACAGGGTCATGTCGGACTTCAGTCCCTCACGCGACTGGTCGAGGTAGACGGTCTCGAGGCTGGCGCCGAGTTTGACCGTGCCGGAGGTGGGCTCCAACTCGCCGAGCATGATCTTGACCAGGGTGGTCTTGCCGGCGCCGTTCGGGCCGACGATGGCAAGGCGATCGCCGCGAATGATGCGGCTGGTGAAGGGTTTGATGACCGTGCGGTCCCCGAAGGATTTGGTGACGCCCTTGAGGTCGGCGACCAGCTTGCCGGACGTGCCGCCTGAATCGACGCCGAGCTGCATCTCGCGCGGCCGATCACGGGCCTGTTCGGCGCGTTCGGCGCGCAGGGCCTCCAGAGACCGGGCGCGGCCTTCGTTGCGGCTGCGGCGGGCGGTGATGGAGCTGTAGAAGGTCGCGGTCTCGCGCTCGATGGTCTTGGTCAGCTTCTGGAAGGCGATGGTCTCCTCTTCCTGAACCTTGTTGGCCCATTCGTCGAAGGCGTCGAAGCCCTTGTTCAGGGTGCGGACCTGACGGTTGTCCAGCCAGTGGCAGGACTGGGTGACCCGGTTCAGGAAGGCGCGGTCGTGGGAGACGATCAGGGCGGCGCAGCGGGCGGCGATGATTTCCTTTTCGAGAAGCTCGATCGCGAGGATGTCCATGTGGTTGGTCGGCTCGTCCAGCAGGAGCAGATCGGGCTCCTCGGCGAAGGCCTTGGCGAGGGCGGCGCGGCGGATCTCGCCGCCTGACAGGCCCTTGGTGGACTTGTGCGGATCCATGCCGAAGGTCTCAAGCCAGGATTCCGCGGTCCAGTGCTCGGCGTCATTCGAGGTGGCGTAGTCCAGCAGGGTGTCGCCGGCGATCAGCGGCTCCTGCGGCACATAGGCGAATTTGACCGCGCCCTGGATCGAGCGGGTGCCGCTGTCAGGCTCGATCAGGCCCATGACGACCTTCATCAGGGTCGATTTGCCGGCGCCGTTGCGGCCGACGAGGCAGGAGCGGGTGCGCGGCTCTATGGCGAGATCGACGCCGTCGAACAGGGGGCGCTGGCCGTCCTGGAGACGGACGTCCTTGAGGGCGACGAGGGGCGGGCGAGCGGCCATGGGTGCTTTCGGGAGCAGGTAGGTCTATGGGGAGGGCGTGGATGTAGAGCGTACCGACCCGGCAACCAAGCCCTTCTGGCAGACCAAGCGTCTGGAGCAGATGACCCGCGAGGAGTGGGAGAGCCTGTGCGACGGGTGCGGACTGTGCTGTCTGATCCGTTTCGAGGACGAGGATTCCGGCGAGGTCTTCGCGACCAAGGTGCATTGCAAGCTGTTCGACAGCGAGAAATGCGCGTGCACCGACTATGCGAACCGCAAGGAACATGTGCCGGACTGCATCAAGCTGACGCCCTGGAACATCGAGGCGTTGCAGTGGATGCCGAAGTCCTGCGGCTATCGCCGGATCAATGAGGGGCGGGGGCTGGCGAACTGGCATCCGCTGGTCTCGGGCGATCCGGAGAGCGTGCATGAGGCCGGAGTGTCGGTGCGAGGACAGACGATCTCGGAACTGGACCTGGCCGATCCGGATGACGCCGTGGCGCTGGCCGCGCCCGACTGGGACGTCGAACGCGGCGTCTAGGCGGCGAAACCAGCGTCCGATCCGGCGAACTCGCATAACTGACGAGTCCAATCCCAATGCGGGCCTGGGTTTGCGTTTTTCTCGAGCCAATCGGCCAGCCTGAGGGCGCTGGTGCGCTATAGTTTGGGCATGGACGGAAAAGGGGACGCGGCGGGGACGGACGTCGAGGCCCTGAGGCGCGACCTGCAGCGGCGCATGGTCGAGGCGATGCAGGGCCCGCCCGACGAGATGGAGCGCACGGCCCGGGCGGTGACGAGCGCCGCCAAGGCCCTCCAGACGCTGATCGACACGGTGCCGGGCGACGACAACGGGAGCCGGAATGAAGGACTCGACGCCAAAGGCGAGCAGCGTCTTCGCGACCAGTTCCTGGCCCGCCTGGATGCTCTCGCAGCCACGCTGGAGCTGGAAGGCGTGGAGCGATGTCCCGAGTGCGGAAGATTTGGGCCGGATCGAGCGCGACTGGAACGGATGGCGGGGACCGGCGCAGACGCCGCCGGAGACTGACTGGACGACCTGGCTGTTTCTGGGCGGTCGCGGGGCGGGCAAGACCCGGGCCGGGGCCGAGTGGCTGAACGCCCGGGCGGTGAAGGGGGCGAGGCTGGCTTTGGTCGGGCCGACCCTGCACGACGTGCGCGAGGTGATGATCGAGGGGCCGTCGGGTCTGAGGGCCGTGGCGGCGCCGGGCGACCGACCGACCTATCATTCGAGTCGGCGGTTGCTGACCTGGCCGAGCGGGGCGCGGGCCTTCGCCTTTTCGGCGGAGGATCCTGAGAGTTTGCGTGGGCCCCAGTTCCATGGGGCCTGGGCCGATGAATTCTGCGCCTGGAGGAACCCGGGCGAGGTGCTGGCGATGCTGAGGCTGGGTCTGAGGCTGGGCGACGATCCCCGGCTGATGGTGACGACGACGCCCAAGCCATCGAAGGCGCTGAAGGCCCTGATCGCCGAGGCGGAGACCGAGGTGACGCGGGCGGGGACGGCGGCCAATGCGGTCAATCTGTCGTCCGGGTTTCTGGGCGGCCTGCGCGGCCGCTACGGCCAGACCCGGCTGGAGGCGCAGGAGATCGAGGGACGGGTGCTGGATGATGCCGGCGGCCTGTGGTCGCTGGAGATGTTGAACGCTTGCAGGGGCGCGGCGCCGGAACGGTTCGACAGGGTGGTGGTCGGGGTGGATCCGCCCGCCACCTCTCATGGCGACGCCTGCGGGATCGTGGTCGCGGGGCGGCTGGACGACCGGGCCTATGTCCTGGCCGACCTGAGCGTGAAACAGGCCTCGCCGCTGGCGTGGGCGGAGGCGGCGACCGCGGCGGCCCGGACATTCGGCGCCGACCGGGTGATCGTCGAGACCAACCAGGGCGGGGAGATGGTGGGTCAGATGCTGGCCTTCGCCGGGTGCAAGGCCGTCGTCACCCCGGTGTTCGCGCGGACGTCCAAGACCGCGCGGGCCGAGCCCGTGGCCCTGCTCTATGAGAAGGGGCGGGTGACCCACTGCGGGGCCTTGGAGGCCCTGGAAGACGAGATGATGGCTCTGGGCTCCGGGAGCGCTGGAGCTAGCCCCGATCGCGCCGACGCCCTGGTCTGGGCGATCAGCCATTTGATGCAGGACCGGGGCGAGGGGCCCCGCATACGCCGGCTGTAGGCGGGCCTGTTCGACAGGATTTTCACCGACAGGAGACGACCATGCCCGCGACCCCTTCCAAGGACGCGTATCGATCCCATGCGCCGGCGCCGGGCGCGCCCGCGCGCCGCGCCGAGGCCGTGACGCCCAACGACGGCGCCGACCTGAACATCTACGCCAAGGCCCTGTACGTCGGCGGGGCGGGGGATCTGCGCCTGATCCCGGTCGGCGCCGACGACGCCGAGATCATCACCCTGAAGTCCCATCCGATCGGCTATGTCGCCGTCCAGACCCGGCGGGTGCTGGCGACCGGCACGACAGCGACCTTCATCGTGGCCCTGGCGGACTGATGATCGGGCAGGATCTGACCATCCCGACGCTGGCGCTGATGCGGCCGGGTGCGGCGGGTCTGGCGCTGGATTTCGTCGCGGGCGTCTATCGCCTGGACGGCGCCGACTATTCGAGTTTCGCAGCCTTGCCGGGCGCCAGCTTCAGCCGCACCGGGGCGGGGACGGCGCTGACCGTCGCGGGGGGCGTCACCAGTTTCGCCACCGGCGCACCCCGGATCACGGACCGTGGCCTGCTGGTCGAGGAAGCCCGCACCAATCTGTTCCTGAACAGCGCCGCGCCGGTCACCCAGACGATCACCCTGTCGGCCGGCACCTGGCAGCAGACGGCCTGGGGTTCGACCGGGGCGGTGACCTCTACCGCGGGCACCGCCGTGGGAACCGGCTTCGGGGTGACGGCGTCGAGCGCCAACGGAACATCCCGGTCACTGGTCATCGCAACGGCGGGTACAGTGACCTTCACGGTGTCCGGCGCGCCTTTGTACGCGCAGGTCGAGCTGGGCGGTTTCGCCACCAGCCCCATCATCACGACCGGCGCCTCCGCCACACGGGGAGCGGACACCGCCTTCATAACGGGAGCGGCCGCGCTTGCGACCACTCCTGCCGTTCTCGTGGCGGACTTCACGTCCACCATTCTCCCTAGCGGCGTTGGAAGCATCGGCATTCTGGGCCTCGACGACGGATCGCTCAGCAATCGGGTGCAGCTCCGCGCCGTAGTGTCCGGAGGCCAGGCTCAGAACACCGTCGTCTCCGGCGGTTCTGTCTTGCTGAACTCCGATGGAGCGGGCGGAAACCCCCTGTCGTCCCTTACCAAACAGGCACTGCGGGTATCCCAGGCCGGCGCGGTGACGACCGCCAGAAACGGGACCGTCATGGTGGGGCCGTCGGGAGCGATGACCATGCCGACGTTGAACCGCGTCTCCCTGGCCGGCCTTCCGAGTTCAAGCGCCCTGAACGGCCATCTGGCGCGGGCGCGGATCATTCCCGGCGAGATGAGCGACGCCCAGCTTCAGACGGTGACCCAATGATCGAGATCGACATCATCGGACCCCTGTTCGACCCGCCTCTTGTCGAAGGGGGGGAACCGGTCTTGCTGGACGGGTGGCACGTGAACACTACGCCCGAAGGCCTGGCCGCGCGCGCGGATCTGGAGCCGTTCGTGGTCATGCCGGGACGGCTGCGCCGGGTCTGGGCCGGCGACGATCCGCTGTCACCCGCTTTCACGGTGGCGCTGTGGTTCGCCGATGAAGCCCAGGGCGCGATCCTGTGGGCGGCCGGCGAGGACGGTTGACGGGCTCCGGCCCGGATTTCGGAATTCAGACACAAACGGGGAAGACGGACATGACCTGGCTTCGATGGCGTGACCGCCGCCGGGAGCGTGAAGGCGCGCCCGAGATCAAGGACAGCCGGGCTGGGCCGCTGATCGCCCTGACCGGCGCCGGGCGGCCGAGATGGACGCCACGCAACTATGCCGACTTGGCCAGCGAAGGGTTCGGCAAGAATCCGGTCGTCTATCGTTGCGTACGGATGATTGCAGAGGCCGCCGCCTCGACCCCGTTGCGGGTGTTCGTAGAGGGTGAGCGGGCGGACGACCATCCGCTGGCGCGTCTGCTGGCCAAACCCAATCCGGAGCAGTCCGGGGCGGAGTGGCTGGAGGGGGTGTACGGTGCGCTGCAGACGGCGGGGAACGCCTATGTCGAGGCGGTCGGCGAGACGTCAGGCGAGCGTGGGCCACAAGAGCTGTGGGGCCTGAGGCCGGACCGGATGGCGGTTGTGCCCGGGCGCGGCGGCTGGCCCGAGGCCTGGGAGTACTCGGTGGACGGCCGGTCGACCCGCATTCGCCGCGAGGCCGACGGGTGGATGCCGGTGATGCAGCTGAAGCTGTTCCACCCGACAGACGACTATTACGGCTTGTCGCCGCTGGAGGCCGCGGCCTTCGCCATCGACGTGCACAATTCCTCGGGGGCCTGGAACAAGGCGCTTCTGGACAATTCGGCGCGGCCGTCGGGGGCTCTGGTCTATGGCGGCAAGGATGGGGAGCGGCTGACGGCGGATCAGTTCGCGGCGCTGAGGACCGAGTTGGGCGACAACTATTCGGGCATGGCCAACGCCGGGCGGCCTCTGCTGCTGGAAGGCGGGCTGGACTGGAAGCCGATGAGCCTGTCGCCGTCCGACATGGACTTCATCGCCGGCAAGCACGCGGCGGCCCGGGAGATCGCCCTGGCCTTCGGCGTGCCGCCGCAGCTGCTGGGTATCCCGGGCGATGCGACCTACGCCAACTATCGCGAAGCCAATGCCGCCTTCTGGCGCGGGACGGTGATCCCGCTGGTGCGCAAGACGGCCGGGGCGCTGACGGGCTGGCTGGCGCCGAAGTTCGGAGACGTGCGGATCGAGGCCGACCTGGACGCCGTACCCGCCCTGCAGGGCGAGCGGGACGCCCTGTGGGCGCGGCTGGAGGCGGCGAGCTTCCTGACCGATGAGGAGCGTCGACGTCTGGCGGGGGTCGCGGGCTGATGGAGGAGATCAGAAAGGTTCCGGTCGCCCTGATCGTCGCCCTGGTCATGCAGACCATCGGGGGGCTGGTCTGGGCCGGGAGTGCAGCGGCGCGGATATCGACTTTGGAGGACCGCGTCGGGGAGCAAAGGCTGGTCGCCGAGCGGCTGGCGCGGCTGGAGGAGCAGGGTCTGGCGACGCGCACCGCCGTGGATCGGATCGAGCGGCGACTGGAGGAGCGGCGATGAGCGATGCGGTTGCGGCGGCCGACGCCGGCCTGCGGATCGAGGGCTATGCCTCGCTTTGGGGTGTCGCGGATCTGAACGGCGATGTCGTGGCGAAGGGCGCCTTCGCGGACAGTCTGGCGAAGACGGGCGCCGCCGGGGTGCGGATGCTGCACCAGCACGAGGCGCGGGCCGTGGTCGGGGTCTGGGAAGAGATGGTCGAGGACGAGCGCGGCCTGTGGGTGCGCGGCCGGATCGAGGACTGGTCCGCCGAGGCGCGCTTCGCACGCGCCCTGAGCAGGGCCGGGGCGCTGGACGGGCTGTCGATCGGGTTTCGCGCGGCCAAGGCCCGGCGCGAGGGGCGGCTGAGGGTGCTGACGCGGGTGGAGCTGTGGGAGGTGTCGCTGGTGACGTTCCCGATGCTGCCGGGGGCGAGGTTCAGTGTCGCCGGCGGCCCATGCAGTCGATCCAGGTGAGGGCGGCGGTCATGCCGGAGAGGGAGAAGGTCGCCGAAGCCGGGCCGGTTTCGGACTGGTAGGTCCAGCGGGCGGAGCGGGCCTGGCGAAAGCCTGCGACCAGTTTGTCGACGGCGTCATGGTCCGAGACGCGGAACTCATTGATGCTGGACGTCGGTCTGGCGAGAGTGGACAGGTCCGTGGTCTGGCGGCCCAGAGTGACCGACATGGGCTGGCCGTCGCCCGCAGACATCGGAGTGACGGCGACGAACTCGACCTGGTACGGCTCGCCCGGTCGGGCGAGGGCGATACGCAGTTGCTGGGCATAGACGCCCTGGCCGGTGCGGTCGGGCAGGGCGACCACGGCCGAGCAATAGCCGTCGGGGCGGCAGGCGCCGAGGACGTTCTGGAAATAGGCGCGGGTCTCGCCGAAGCGGCTGTGGGTCGCCGCGCGGCAGATCGTTTCGGCCGAGGCGGTTCCGGCGCAGGCGGCCAGAAGGAGCGTGGCTGTCGCCACGGTGAATTTCGATGTCATGACTTGCCCCTCGTTTCCCGTAGCGACCGGACCATGCGGGTCGGGACGAGTCAATGAACCGCGTTCGGCTCAGGGCTCCCGGGCCTGGAGTTGTTTGAGTTTGTCCAGAGCGCGTCGCGCGGCTTCCAGGGTCTTGGGGTTGGCGAGCATGCGGCCTGAGGCGATCAGAATGATCACCATCACGCCGAACGGCATCCGAAGGAGAATGACGGGGATCGCGAGGATCATGCCCAGCCCGAACATGAGGCCGATGTAGAGATTGACGTCCTGGGGAGCCAAACCGGTCGCCCGGCGGCTTTCCGGGGTGCGAGGGGTGACAGCGTCCTGGACCCGCTGCAAGGCGCCGACATTGACGAGACGGGGCGGGGCTTCGAGCGCTGTGTCTTTTTCCGGATCGTTCCACGCCTGAAGGTCCAGCAGGGGGCTGGGTTGCGCAGGATGGCCGGATCGAAGGCGATGGAGCGGCCCTGGTCGTCGACGGTGAAGACGCGGTCGAAGGGCGTCGTGCGAAAGTCGATGGCCGAGGTGTCCATGTCGAAGGCGTCGCCCTCCAGTCCCATGAGCACGCCCTCGCGAAGCCGGGCCTTGAAGGCCATGGAGCCGGGCAGATCGCCGACCATGGCGTGGACGGTGCCGAAGGATCCGCTGGGGGTACGTTTCGGCGGCGGCCGATGCGGATCGACGATCATTTCGGTGTAGAGGCCCGCGCCGGTGTTGCGGCGGGCGCCGGGGAGGCTCTCTTCGAACTGGCCTGCGAGGTCGGGGGCGATGTCGCGCAGGTCCCAGCCGAGGGCCTGGATGACGGCCTGTTCGAGGGGCGTGAAGGGCAAAGGTATCAGCCGACCCGAAGTCGCCGACGTTCGAAGTGGTGATAGATCGACTCCACCGCGATTTCGATGATCGAGCCGGCCAGCATCAGGGTCCAGAAGGCAGCGGTCGCGACATCAATGTGCGCTTGGGGGGCATCGATGTGGTTCAGCCACAGCAGCATTCCTCCCACGAAGAGCCAGGCCAGCGCCAGGATGATCTGGAGGATGACGGCGACCGGTCGGCGAGCGAACTTTTCGCGAAAACTCATGCCCGCGCTGAGGCTGCCCTCCAGACGGGCTTGCCGGTTGCTGTAGGCGATCACGAAGATCGCCCAGGCCAGCACCAGAGCGCCCGCACACCATGGCCCCCACGGGCGAATATCGAACACCGTATAGGCGCCGATGAAGGCCGCGACGGTGAATGCCGCGAACACCTTTGGCCAAGGGTCTGACCCCAGCCAGCGATTCATTCCATTTCGGGCGGCGTTTTCCACGCCCCGATCCTGACCGCGTTACGGCGGTTTTTCAACCGGAGATATCATGAAAGAGACCAAACAGGCCCCGGCCTATGCGCACGAGTCGGGGGCGCGCGCCGCCATGCATGAGATGATGGCGGCGTTCGAGGCGTTCAAAGGCGCCAATGACGCGCGGCTCGAGGAGATCGAGCGCAAGGCGTCGGCCGACACGCTGCTGGAAGAGAAGGTGGCGCGGATCGACCAGGCCATCGCCGGCGCCCAGGCGCGGCTGGACCGCGTGCTGAGCGAGGCGCGACGGCCGGAGCTGGGGGGCGTCGAGAGCCCCTCCGGCGGTTCGCGGTCTCCCTCGCCGTTTCACGGGGAGGAGAAGGCCGCCTGGGACGGCTATCTGCGCGCCGGCCAGTCGCATGGGCTGGAGTTGAAGGCCGGGCTGTCGACGGCGTCGAACTCGGCCGGCTATGTCGTGCCGGCGGAGACGGAGCGGGCCATCGAGCGACGTCTGATGGCGGGCTCTCCGATGCGCGAGATCGCCACGGTCAAGACGGTCGCCAACGGCCTGTATCGCAAGCCGGTCTCGACGGCGGGCGTGGTCGCGGGCTGGGTGGCGGAGACCGCCGCGCGGCCCGAGACGGATCCGGCGACCCTGGCCCTGCTCGATTTCCCGGCGGCCGATCTCTACGCCTCGCCGGCCGCGACCCAGGCCCTGCTGGACGACGCCCTGATCAATCTGGACGAGTGGCTGGCCGCCGAGGTCGAGGACGCCTTCGCCGCCCAGGAGACCACGGCCTTCGTGATCGGCGACGGGACCAACAAGCCCAAGGGCTTCCTCAGCTATACGACGGTCGCCGACGCCAGCCAGACCTGGGGCCAGATCGGCTATATCGCCTCGGGCGCGGCGGGGGCCTTTTCCAGCAGCAGTCCGGCCGACAAGCTGATCGACCTGATCTATGCGCCCAAGGCCCAGTACCGGCCGAACGGGCGGTTCGTGATGAACCGCAAGACGGTCTCGGCCGTGCGCAAGTTCAAGGACTCGGACGGCAACTACATCTGGTCGCCGGCGCCCCGGGCGGGGGAGACGGCGAGCCTGCTCGGCTATCCGGTTACCGAGATCGAGACCATGCCGGACATCGCCGCCAACAGCCTGTCGGTCGCGTTCGGTGACTTCCAGCGCGGCTATCTGATCGTCGATCGGGCCGGGGTGCGGGTGTTGAGAGACCCCTATTCGGCCAAGCCCTATGTGCTGTTCTACACGACCAAGCGCGTCGGCGGCGGGGTGCAGAATTTCGACGCCATCAAGGTGATGAAGTTCGCCGTGAGCTGATCATGGCTGAGGCGGCGGGCGACCGCCCGCCGCCGTCATCTTTCCAGACATTCGGAGATTTCCATGGCGGCGCCCGTGAGCCTCACGGAGGCGAAGCTGTTCCTGCGCGTCGGACACGGCGCCGAGGACGGCCTGATCCAGACCCTGATCGACGCGGCCCAGGCGCGGGTGGAGGGCGATGTGGGCATGAGCCTGCTGTCCAGTTCGCCGGCGCCGCTGAGGCTGGCGATCCTGATGCTGGCCCTGCGGGCCTATGAGCGGGGCGAGACCGAGATGGCGATCGCCCCGGTCGAGGCCTGGCTGGCGCCGTACCGGGTGGTGCGGCTTTGAGCGGCTTGCGGGTGCTGGCCGAGCTGCTGCAGCCGGTGGAGGGCGAGACCCCCTACGGCGGACGGACCCGGAGCTATGAGCCGCTGGGCATGGTCTGGCTGAAAACCTTTACGACACGACGGCGCGAGAAATCCGATGGGGGCGCGACCCGCATTGTCGACGCGATGACGGTCGAGACCCGGACCGATCCGCGGCTGGTCGAGGGGCGGGTGCTGCGCTTCGGCGGCGGCGACTGGGCGGTGACCGGTCAACAGGGCGTGGGCGGGCGACCGGGCCGGGTCGAACTGACGCTGGAGCGCGGACGATGAGCGATCATGAGAGCGCCCTGCAGAAGATGCTGATCGCCAGGCTGGCCTCGGATGCGACGGTGAAGGCCCTGTTGGGCGATCCGGCGCGGATCTGGGACGAGCCGCCGGCGAGCCCTGCCTGGCCGCATCTGCTGATCGGCCGGAGCGAGAGCCGGTTGGTCGCGGCCGAGGGCTGTGGGACCGAACATGTGCTGAGCCTGAATTGCGTGTCGCGCTTCGGCGGCAGCGAGGAGGCCAAGGCGATCTGCGCGGCCGTGCGGGCGCGGCTGCACGAGGCGGCGCTGACGGGGGACGGGGTGCGGACGGTCAGTCTGCGCGTGACCTTCAGCGACGTGTTCCGCAGCGGCGATCTGCGCCGGACCTATGGGGTGATGCGCGTGCCCGCGATTACCGAAGACATCTGAGGGAGAACGAGAATGGCGGCGCAGCGCGGCAAGGATATCCTGCTCAAGATCGGCGACGGCGGCAGTCCGGAGGTCTTCACCACGGTGGCGGGCCTGAGGGCGCGGACCATCTCCCTGAACGCGAAGACGGTGGACACGACCGATGGCGACAGCGCCGGGCGGTGGCGCGAGCTGCTGGCAGGCGCGGGCGTGCGCTCGGCGGCGGTGTCGGGGCAGGGCGTGTTCCGGGACGCGGCGTCGGACGCGGCGATCCGCGAGGCCTTCTTCGCCCAGACGGCGCGGCGCTGGCGGCTGATCGTGCCGGACTTCGGCACGCTGGAAGGGCCGTTCCTGGTTTCGGCCCTGGAATACGCCGGCGAGCATGAGGGCGAGGCCAGTTTCGCCCTGAGCCTGGCGAGCGCGGGCGAACTCGGCTTCACGGCCCTCTGATGGGGGCGAATGGCGCGAGGGGCGAGGCGGCGGCCTGGCTGGCGGGAGCGGAGCGGACCCTGTGTCTGACGCTGGGCGCACTGGCGGAGATTGAGACGGCTTTGGGGGTGACCGGTTTCGGCGACCTGGCCGAGCGGATGCGGCGGCTGTCGGCGGCGGACCTCCTGGCGGTGCTGGCGGCCCTGCTGCGCGGCGGCGGCGAGACGGATCTGGCGAAGGGGCTGGCCGGGGCGGCGGTCGATCCGCACGCGGCGGCCGAGGCGGTTGCGAAGGCCTTCGCCGCGGCCCTGCCCGACGGCGAGCGATGATCCCGTGGCGGGAGATGATGGTCGAGGCGGCGCGGATGGGCGCGCCGCCCGAGGCCTTCTGGCGGCTGTCGCTGAAGGAATGGCGGATGCTGACCGAGCCCGTCGGCGGGCCGGCCATGGGACGGACGGGGTTCGAGAGCCTGGCGGAGAGGTGGCCTGATGACTGACGGATTTCGGCCGGACGGCCTGGATGCTGTGCCGATCAAGGCGGCCGAGGCGGCGGCGGCTCTGGAAGCGCTCAAGGAACCGGCGGAGCGGGCGGCGGCTTCGATCGAGGACGCCTTCGGGCGAGCGGGCGACAGCCTGACCCGATCGCTGGCCCGGGCGGCGGCGGATGGCGAGGTGAGCCTGGCCGAGCTGGCGCGGGCGGTTCTGGGCGCGGTCAATGCGGGCGCCGGAGCGGGCGGCTCAGGCGGTCTGGGCGCGGCGATCGCCCAGGCTGTCGGCGGGCTGTTCGCCGGCGCGCGGGCGGACGGCGGCGCGGTGCTGGGCGGCGGCGCCTATCTGGTCGGCGAGCGCGGACCGGAGGTGTTCCGGCCCTCGGGCGCCGGTGTGATCGAAGGGGCGGGTAGCCCGGCGATGACGGTCAATCTGAAGATCGACGGCGGGGCCGAAAAGCTCATCCGGTCCGAGGCCCAGATCGCCCAGATGCTGGCCCGCGCCGTGGCGCTGGGCGGCCGGCGCCTCTGATCCCTGAGGGGATCGCAATCGATATATGGAGGAGCTGGCGATGGCCTTTCACGAGGTGAGCCTTCCCGCGCGCCTGGCCTTCGGCTCGACCGGCGGCGTGGAGCGACGGACCGAGATCGTTACCCTGGCGTCCGGCTACGAGCGGCGATCCACGCCGTGGGCGCAAGGACGAAGGCGGTATCTGATCGGGTCGAACCTGAGGTCGCTGGACGACATGGCGGCCCTGACCGCCTTCTTCGAGGCGCGATGGGGACAGCTGTACGGGTTCCGCTTCCGGGACTTCGCCGACTTCAAGTCGTGCGGTCCGGGGGCGATGGTGGCGGCGACGGATCAGGCGATCGGTGTCGGAGACGGGGTCCGCAGGACGTTTCCGCTGATCAAGGCCTATGGCGATCAGGCGCGAGACATCCGCAAGCCGGTTGCGGGCTCGGTGCGGGTGGCGGTGAACGGGGTGGAGCCGGCGGCGAGCGCCTGGAGCGTCGATACAGCCACGGGGGTGGTGACCTTCGGCACGGCCCCGGCGAGCGGCGTCGCAATCCGCGCGGGGTTCCAGTTCGACACGCCGGTGCGGTTCGACGCCGATCGGATCGAGGTGACGCTGGAAAGCTTCGACGCCGGACGCATGGTCGCCATGCCCCTGATCGAGGTGCGAGTCTGAGATGCGCGACATTCCCGAGGAATTGGCCGCCCGCATCGAGAGCGGGGCGGCGACGCTTTGCCATGCCTGGGTGCTGACGACCGTGGACGGCGGGATGCTGGGCTTCACCGACCACGATCGCGACCTGACGCTGGGCGGCGTGATCTGCAAGGCCGCGAGCGGATGGACAGCGGGCGCGGCGGAGGGCGAGGTCGGGCTGGCGGCGGGGAGCCTTGTGGTCGGCGGAGCCCTGGACAGCGAGACCCTGACCGAGGCGGACATCACGGCGGGCCGGTACGACGGCGCGCGGGTCGAGACGTGGAAGGTCGACTGGGCCCGGCCGGACCTCAAGGTGCGGCTTTCGGTCGGGACGGTCGCAAAGATGCGCCGCGAAGGGGACCGTTTCCTGGCCGATCTGCAGGGGCCGCTGGCGGCGCTGGAGCGGGTGGTCGGACGAACCTATGGCCGGGACTGTGATGCGGTCCTAGGCGACGGCCGATGCGGCGTGGACCGCGAGGCGTTTCCGGGGCTGGGCTGTGACAGGCGTTGGACGACCTGCGTCGGGACCTTCGCCAACGGGATCAATTTCCAGGGCTTCGCCGACATTCCCGGCGACGACTTCCTGACGGCCTATCCCGCCGAGGGCGGGCCGCACGACGGAGCCAGTCGTCGATGAACCGGGCCGTGGCTGCGGCGCGAGGCTGGCTGGGCACGCCCTATCGGCATCAGGCCAGTGTGAAGGGCGAAGGGGCGGATTGCCTGGGGTTGGTTCGGGGTGTCTGGCGCGAGGTCCTGGGGGCGGAGCCTGAGAATGTGCCCGCATATTCACCGGACTGGGCCGAGGTCGGGGGCGAGGAGACGCTGTTGACGGCGGCTCGGCGGTGGCTGGTCGAGATCGAGGTCGCGGCCGCGCGCCCAGGGGACGTGCTGCTGTTCCGGATGAGCCTGGGCGCGCCGATCAAGCACTGCGCCATCCTGAGCATGGATGGTCCGCCCGAGCCGCGGATCATCCACGCCTACTGGGGCCGGTCGGTGGTGGAGAGCTGGATGGGGCCGTGGTGGCATAGGCGGCTGGCCGCGGCCTTCCGATGGCCGGATGAAGGAGATCACTGATGGCGCAGGTGGTTCTGGGCGGGCTGGGCGGCGCGATCGGCGGCGGCTTCGGCCGCATCGTCGGCGGGGCCTTGGGCGGAGCGATAGACAGAAGTCTGGTCGCCTCGTTGGAGCCGGCGCGGCAGCGCGGGCCGCGTCTGGAAACCCTGAAGGTGCAATCCTCGGCGGAAGGCGCGCCGATGGCCTGTGTCTTCGGCCGTGCGCGGGTGACCGGGCAGGTGATCTGGGCGGCGCGGTTCCTTGAGCGCCGCAATGAAAGCCGCGGCGGCAAGGGCGGACCCCGGACGGTCGATTACGACTATTCGCTGAGTTTTGCCGTCGCGATCTGCGAGGGGCCCATCGATGGCGTCGGTCGGGTGTGGGCGGACGGGCAGCCGCTGAATCTGTCGGGCGTGACCATGCGGGTGCATCGCGGGACGGAGGACCAGACCCCGGATCCGCTGATCGAGGCGGTGGAGGGCGCCGCCCCAGCCTATCGCGGCACGGCCTATGCGGTGTTCGAGGACCTGCCGCTGGGCCCGTTCGGCAACCGGCCGCCGCAGCTGGCCTTCGAAGTGTTCCGACGGCCGCAAGGCGACGGTCTGGAAGAGAGACTTGAGGGAGTTTGCCTCATCCCCGGGGCGGGGGAGTTCATCCTGGCGACCGAGACCGTGCTCAGGCGCGAGGGCCTGACAAGGACGCGGGCCGAGAATGGGCACAACGGGGAGGGGCGGCCGGATCTCGAGGTGTCGCTGGACCAGCTGCAGGCGCAGTGCCCGAACCTGAAGCGGGTCAGCCTGGTGATCGGCTGGTTCGGGAATGATTTGAGGGCGGGGCATTGCGCGGTGCGGCCCGGTGTCGAACGGCGCGGCAAGTCGACCGAGCCGCAGGTCTGGTCAGTGGCGGGTCTGGACCGGAGCGAGGCGCATCTGGTGTCGCAGATCGACGGGCACCCGGCTTATGGCGGCACGCCGTCGGACGAGAGCGTACGGCAGGCGGTGGCGGCGGTGAAGGCGCGAGGCTGGAAGGCGACACTGTATCCATTCGTCTTCATGGATATCCCGGCGGACAATGATCTGCCCGATCCCTATGGTGGCGCGCGGCAGGCGGCCCATCCGTGGCGCGGGCGGATCAAGGGCGCCGACGGGGCGGGAGCGACGGCGGAGATCGCGGCCCTGTTCGGCGGCGCGACCGACTGGGGGCTGAGGCGCCTCGCGCTGCACTATGCGGGGTTGGCCGCCGAGACCGACGCCGACGGTCTGCTGATCGGTTCGGAAATGCGCGGGGTGACCTGGACCCGCGATGCGGCGGGCGGGCATCCGGCGGTGGCGCAGTACCGGGCGCTGGCGGGAGAATGCCGCGCCATCATGGGATCGGACGCCGAGCTGTCCTATGCTGCGGACTGGTCGGAGTATTTCGGGTTTCGTCCGCCGTCCGGCGATGTGGTGTTTCACCTCGATCCGCTGTGGGCTGACGCGGCGATCAGCCACGTCGGCATCGACTGGTATCCGCCGCTCGGCGACTGGCGGGCGGGGAACGGCGGCGTGGACGCGGACACCTGGAAGGGACCGGACGATCCCGATTATCTGGCGGCGCAGGTCGCGGGCGGAGAGGGTTTCGACTGGTTCTATGCCGACGCAGGGGACCGGGCGGATCAGGTTCGCACCCCCATCGTCGACAGCGGGTATGGCGAAGACTGGGTGTTTCGACCGAAGGACCTGGTCGGCTGGTGGTCGCATGCGCACTACGATCGGATCGGTGGTGTGCGGTCGGCGACGGCCACGGCCTGGGTCGCGGGTATGAAACCCATCCGACTGACAGAGTTCGGCTGCGCGGCTGTCGATCGCGGCGGCAATGCGCCGAACCTGTTTCTGGATCCCAAGAGCGCGGAAAGCGCCCTTCCGCCGTTTTCGAGCGGCGCGCGCGACGACGGGATGCAGCGCCGCGCGCTGGAGGCGGTGCTGGAACATTTCGGGCGTCCAGCCGACAATCCGGTGTCGCCGGTCTATGGCGGGCCAATGCTGGACGGCGCCGATGCCTGGTGCTGGGACGCGCGGCCTTATCCGGCGTTTCCGGCACGGGCGGAGGACTGGGCCGACGCCGGAGCCTGGCGGACCGGTCACTGGCTGAACGGGCGGGTGAGCGGCGGGGGCGCAGATACCCTGGCCGCGATCCTGCGGCGGGGCGGGCTGGAGGATGTCGACTTTTCCATCGCGCCGGTGGGGGACTCGACCCAAGGCTATGTGATCGACAGGCCAATGCGGACCCGTGACGCGTTGGAGCCGCTGCTGACCGCATTCGCGATGACGGCGGCGGAGCGTGACGGCAAGGTCGTCCTGGTCGGGCGGGCGGCGCCGGCGACCGCCGTTAACCTCGACGCCCTGGCCCTGTCGGATGAGGGAACGGCGATGATCCGCATAAGAGAGATGGAGGCGGCGCCCTCAATCTCGCGCGTGAGGTTCATTGACGAGAGCGCGGACTATCAGACCGGCTCGGTGACGGTCCGAAGCGACGAGGGCGGGGCCGGCGGCGTCGTCGATCTGATCTTGCCCGCGGTCTGCGGCGCCGGTCTGGCGGCCCGGATGGCGCGACAGGCCCTGAACGGCGAACAGGCGGAAAAGTTGATCCTGGCGCCGGGGCCGCTGGAAATTCTGGGGCTTGAAGCGGGCGATGTGGTTCGGCTGGAAGGCGAGGAGGGCGACTGGCGGGTCGAGAGCGTCACCCTGGATGAAAACCCGTCGATGACCCTGGGCCGTCCACCGAGGGTTGAGACGCCGGATGCGATCGAGTCATGGCGGATCGCTGACGCTCCCGAGGCGTTTGGAGCACCGATGCTCGCGATACTGGACCTGCCGCCGTTGCCGGGCGGGGAGGGCGATCCGAGGCCGTTGCTGGCGGTCGCGGCCGATCCGTGGCGGCCGATGCAGGTGGTCGCGGGGCCCGGACCGGAGGGCCTGACGGCGCGGGGTGAGGCGAGCTTGCCGACGCGGGTGGGGGTCCTGATCGAGCCGCTGGCGCCCGGGGTCGTAGGGCGTTGGGACGAGACCAATGCGATCTTCGTTCGGGTCGAGGGGGGAGCGCCGGCCAGCCTGGGCGAGACGCCGGTCCTAGGCGGCGCCAATGCGGTCGCGGTTGAGGCCGGTGACGGATGGGAGATTGCGCAGTTCCGGTCCGCTGAACTGGTCGGCCAAGGCGTCTGGAAACTGACGGGCCTGTTGCGGGCGCAGCAGGGAACGGACGCGGAGATGGCGGCCGGATCCGAAGCCGGGAGGCTGGTCGTGTTTCTGGATGACGCCGTGGGGCGGGCCTCCCTCTCGCTGACCGAGGTCGGGCTGCCTTTGATCTGGCGGGCCGGACCCGCGGGCGGGGCGCCGGGCGGCTCCGGCGTGTCGGAGCGGGCGATGACCCTGCGAGGGCTCTTCCATCGGCCGTGGAGCCCGGCGCATTTGAGGGTGACCCCTGGCGCGACGGGTTTCGACATCGGCTGGATCGCGCGCTCCAGGCTGAACGGAGATGTCTGGGACCGGGACCTCGGCGCCGATCCGATGCGGTTCAGGGTCAGGGTGCTGGACGGAGATGTCGTCATCCGGCGTTGGGAGACGAGCGACGCCTCGACGATCTATGAGACGATCGCCGTCGGTGCGGACTTTCCGGGTGGTCCCGGGCCGGATGTTCGGATCGCCGTCGCCCAGGCCGGAGAGGTTTTCGGATGGGGTGTTGAAGCGGTTGCGGCCCTTCCGGTCTGAAACCCATTGCTTTGGCGCGTCCATGCCTTAACTGACGGCTTTCCCTTTCGGGCGCGGCGCGTTGTGTGTCGGGCTGATTTCGGTGGAGCGGTGCAGACGTGGCGGGCGATCCCTATAAGGAACTTGGCGTTTCCAGGGGCGCGAGCGCGGACGAGATCAAGAAGGCTTTCCGCAAGCTGGCCAAGGAACTGCACCCCGACAAGAACCCGGGGGACAAGGCGGCCGAGGAGCGGTTCAAACGGATCACCGCCGCCTTCGACCTGCTGGGCGATGCCGAGAAGCGCGCCAAATTCGACCAAGGGCAGATCGACGCGGACGGCCGCGAACAGTACGCCGGCTTCGGCGGCGGGCGTGGCGGCGGCGGCGGCTCTGGCGGGTTCTCCGGCTTTGGCGGTTTCTCAGGCGCCGGCGGCCCGGGCGGGCGGGCCAGCTTCGACGACATCGATCTGGAAGAACTGTTCGGCCGCTTCGGCGGTGGCGGCGGCGGGGCGAGAGCCGGGGGACGGTCGCCGTTCAACGGCAAGGGCTCGGATGTGCGCGCCACGCTGGATATCAGCCTGGAGGACTCGATCACGGGCGCGACCCGGCGGATCCAATTCTCGGACGGCCGCACGCTCGACGTCGCCATTCCCAAAGGCGCCGGAGACGGCCAGACAATTCGGTTGAAGGGGCAGGGCGCCCCGGGACGCGGGGGCCCGGCGGGCGACGCCCTGATCGAGCTGAAGATTTCTGCGCATTCCGTGTTCAAGGTCGATGGCGCCGATCTGACCATGGACCAGCCGGTGTCGCTGTACGACGCGGTTCTGGGCGGCAAAATTCCCGTCAGGACTCCGGAAGGCACGGTCAGCATGACCATTCCCAAGGGCTCGACCTCGGGCAAGGTGCTCCGCCTCAAAGGACGAGGCGCCTTCGCCAACGGGAAGCGTGGCGATCTGCTGGCCAAGCTGATGATCGCCCTGCCGGAAGGCGAGGACGAGGCCCTGACCAAACTGGCTCAGAAGCGCCGCGACGAGGGGCCCGTTCGGCCGTTCCGGGACTGACCATGACCAAGCCTGCCGCCAAGCCTGCCCGCCCCTGGTTCGGGTCTGGGCCGACCGCGAAACGACCGGGATATAGTCTGGGCGCCCTTCCTGCCAGCCTGCTGGGACGCGGCATTCGCGCGCCCGAGGTGGTCGAGCGGTTCGCTCAAGGCCTACGGCTGACCCGCGCCGTGCTGGAGGTCCCGGAGAGCCATCTGATGCTTTACACCCCGGGTTCGGACACGGGCGCGGTCGAGGCGGCGCTGTGGGGCATGCTGGGTGAGCGGCCGGTGCAGGTCGTCGCCTATGAGAATTTCGGCCTGACGTGGCTGGCGGATGTGAAGACCCATCTGGGGTTGGAACCCGAGGCCCTGACAGCGCCCTGGGGCGAGCTGCCGGATCTGTCGAAGGTCGATTGGTCCAGGGATGTCGTCTTCCCGTGGAACGGCACGACTTCCGGCGTGCGCGTGCCGGACGGCAACTGGATCGCGGACGATCGCGAGGGAATGGCCATCTGCGACGCCACCTCGGCCGCCTTCGCCATGCCGCTGCCATGGGACAAACTCGATGTCGTGACCTTCTCGTTCCAGAAGGCGCTGGGCGGCGAGGCGGGCATCGGGGTGATGGTGCTGTCGCAGCGTGCGGTGGCTCGGCTGGACGGCTTCAAGCCGACCCGACCGATCCCCAAGCTGCTCAGGATCAATGACGGCAAGGGCTTTGACCGGGCGCTGGCCGACGGTGTGGCGATCAACACCTTCTCCATCCTGACCATCGAGGACTGGATCGACGCCCTGGAGTGGGCCGAGGGCGCGGGAGGGCTCACGGAGCTGATCCGCCGGACCGACGCCAACTATGCGGCGCTGGAAGCCTGGGTCGAGAAAACGGATTGGATCGCCTTCCTGCCCGAGCGGCCGGAAATCCGTTCGACCACCTCGGTCTGTCTGAAGTTCACCGACGCCCGGGTCGCGGCCCTGGACGACAAGGCGCAGAAGGCTTTCGTGGTGCGATTCAAGGCCTTACTGGAAGGCGAGGAGGCGGTGTTCGACATGGAGCCGCATCGCAACGCGCCCCCCGGACTGCGTCTCTGGTGCGGCTGTACAGTCGAGACGGCGGACGTGATCGCAGCCGCGCCCTGGCTGGAATGGGCGTTCGAAACGGCGGTTGGCGAGCTTCAGGCCAGATAAAACGTCCCAACCGGGACGACATTCGGCGATTCCCCCGCTATAGGCTGCGCCCGCCCATTACAGGCATTGGTGCGGAGAGACGGTTTTGGCGAATGTTGCGGTGGTCGGCGCCCAGTGGGGTGACGAGGGCAAGGGCAAGATCGTCGACTGGCTGTCGAACCGGGCCGATATGGTCGTGCGGTTCCAGGGCGGTCACAACGCCGGCCATACGCTGGTCGTGGATGGAAAGGTCTACAAGCTGGCGCTGCTCCCCTCGGGCGTGGTGCAGGGCAAACCCTCGATCATCGGCAACGGCGTGGTCGTCGATCCCTGGCATCTGGTCGGAGAGATCGAGAAGATCGAGGCGCAAGGGATTTCCATCAATCCCGGTATCCTGACCATCGCGGACAACGCCTGCCTGATCCTGCCCATCCATCCGGCGCTGGACGTGGCGCGTGAGGCCGCGGCGAGCGCGCCGGGCGCCAAGATCGGCACCACGGGTCGCGGCATCGGCCCGGCCTATGAAGACAAGGTCGGCCGTCGGGCGATCCGGGTCTGCGACCTGGCCAATGCCGAAGACCTGAAGGTCAAGATCGACCGCCTGCGCTCGCATCATGATCCGCTGCGCGCCGGACTGGGGCTTGAGCCCATCGATCCGGATGCGCTGCTGGCCCAATTGCTGGAGATCGCGCCGAAGATCCTGCCTTACGCCCAGCCGGCCTGGCGCGTGCTGGATCAGGCCCAGCGCGCCGGCAAGCGCGTCCTGTTCGAAGGCGCCCAGGGCGCCTTCCTGGACGTCGATCACGGCACCTATCCCTATGTCACCAGCTCCAACACCGTGGCGGGCCAAGCGGCGGCGGGGTCCGGCATCGGTCCCAAGGGGCCCGGCTATGTGCTGGGCATCGTGAAGGCCTATACGACCCGCGTCGGCGAAGGGCCCTTCGCCTGCGAACTGTTCGATGAGGTCGGCGAGCACCTGGCGACCGTGGGGCGCGAAGTCGGGGTCAATACGGGTCGAGCCCGCCGCTGCGGCTGGTTCGACGCCGTGCTGGTGCGCCAGTCGGTGGCCATCAACGGCATCGACGGCATCGCCCTGACCAAGCTGGACGTTCTGGACGGGCTCAAGACGCTGAAAATCTGCGTGGGCTACAAGATCGACGGGCAGGTTCTGGACTATCTGCCGTCCAGCCTGAAGGCGCAGGCCGCCGCCGAGCCTGTGTTCGAAGAGTTGGAAGGCTGGTCCGAAAGCACGGTTTCGGCCCGTAGCTTCAAGGACCTGAACGCCAATGCGATCAAATACGTGCGGCGGATCGAGGAGCTGATCGGCGCACCCGTCGCGATCCTGTCCACCAGCCCCGAACGGGACGACACCATCCTGGTCCGTGATCCCTTCCTCGGATAGGGCGAAAAAGCTCGACCGTTCAACGCGGTCTTAACCGGAAGCCGGTAGGGATAACGCTCCATCGCGGAGTGTCCCCTTGTTTGCTGCCGACGCCAAAACCCTTGCCCGTATCGCGCCGACCATTCAGCGGGTGGTGGTTGTCGATCCGAATCCGGCGGCGGCGCGGCTGCTGCTCGACCTCATGAAGAGCTTGGGCTCCCGCGAGGTGGTGCATGAGACCGACGAGCTGCGTGCCATGGATTCGATCCGCGAGATCGAGCCGGGTCTGATTTTCACTGAGCGGGCGGGACCGCGTCTGGACGGCGAGGGCTTCACGCGCAAGCTGCGCCGGTCGAACCTTGCCAGCCGCCGCTCGCCGGTGATCATGGTGACGGCGGAAGCCACGGCGAACTCCATCAAGGGCGCTCGCGACTGCGGCGTGCACGAGTTTCTGCGCAAGCCCTTTACCGCGTCGGACCTGTTCCGCCGTGTCGAGAACGTGGCCCTGAAGCCGCGCGACTGGATCGAAGGCGTCGCCTACGTCGGGCCCGACCGTCGCCGCTTCAACTCCGGCGAATACGCCGGGCCGCAGAAACGCAAACAGGACAAGCCCGCCTCCGCCGCCGCTGCCGCCGTGGCCGTCAAGGACCAGGCTATGCGGATTCTCGCCGCCGCCCTGGCCCAATACGACAGCGACCCGACCCAAGCCGTGCGGGCCGCGCGCCAGCAGGCGGAAACCCTGAAGGCGCTGGCCATCAAGACGGCAGATGCGAAGCTGGCGATCGCTGCTGCGGGTCTGGAAGCCCTGTTGGCGGCAGGCCTGCCTTCGAAGGCGGCGCTGGCTCAGCCGATCGGCGGGCTTCTGGCCCTACACCAACCGGAACAGCTGGCCCGGGCGTCCTGAATCAAAAAAGCCCGGCTCGCGGAGCCGGGCTTTCTTTTTAGGCGCTATCGGCGATCAGGCGTCGACGAGGTTCCGCTCTTCGGCAGCGGCGCGCATGGCCTTCTGCAGCTTCTCGAAGGCGCGAACCTCGATCTGGCGCACGCGTTCGCGGCTGACGCCATACTGGCTGGCGAGCTCTTCCAGGGTCACCGGATCGTCCTTGAGGCGGCGCTCGGTGAGGATGTGCTTCTCGCGATCCGTCAACTCGCCCATGGCTTCCTGAAGCAGTCCCATGCGCAGCGACTTCTCTTCATTGTCGGCGAGGGCGGTTTCCTGAGACACGGCCGTATCGTCGGCGAGCCAGTCCTGCCATTCGCTTTCGCCATCGACGCGCAGCGGCGCGTTCAGCGAGGCGTCGCCGCCGAGGCGGCGGTTCATGTTGGTGACCTCTTCCTCGGTCACGCCCAGCTTGGTGGCGATGGCGGAGAGGTGCTCAGGATGCAGGTCGCCCTCCTCGAAGGCCGAGATCTGGCTCTTGGCCTTGCGCAGGTTGAAGAACAGCTTCTTCTGAGCGGCGGTGGTGCCCATCTTCACGAGCGACCAGCTGCGCAGGATGTATTCCTGGATCGAGGCGCGGATCCACCACATGGCGTAGGTGGCCAGGCGGAAGCCCTTGTCCGGATCGAATTTCTTGACGGCCTGCATCAGGCCGACGTTGCCTTCGGAAATCACTTCACCGATCGGCAGGCCGTATCCGCGATAGCCCATGGCGATCTTGGCCACGAGGCGAAGGTGCGAGGTGACCAAGCGGTGGGCGCTCTCGGCGTCCTGGTGTTCAGACCAGCGCTTGGCCAGCATGAACTCTTCGTCCTTGGTCAGCATCGGAAACTTGCGGATTTCCGTGAGATAGCGCGACAGTCCCTGTTCAGGCGACATCACCGCGATCGATTTCAATGCAGCCATAGTCTGGTCCCTCCGACCCGTATCAACGAGCGGGCTCTCCGGTTCCGGCCACCGAATGTGCGCCGGGCCCTCACCCCTCAACCAATCAAGTAGCTACGGGTTTCCGCACATTGTAGGGGCGGATCGTCACACAGAAGCGTGACCGTGTTCCTGGCGCCACTCGCACCGGTCGAAGGACCATATAGCGACCAGTAAGTTCTTAATCAAGACTGACTGTGCGATCGTATCACAGCGCGGCGAGGAGGGCCTCGAGGGCCGCCATGTCCGGGGGCGGAGCGGTCTCGAAACGCAGGTTCTCGCCGGTCACCGGATGAACGAAACCCAGAACCGCGGCGTGGAGGGCCTGACGGGTCAAACCCGCCTCGGCGACGGCGGCCTTCACGGAGAGCGCGGGGCTACCGGAGCCGTAAACGGCGTCGCCGAGGATCGGAGCGCCCTTCGAGGCCAGATGCACACGGATTTGATGGGTGCGGCCGGTGTGCAGGGTGCAGGCGACGCGGGCCGCGAGCGGAGCGGCCCCGGCCTTGGCGGGAACGGCGAAGGCGTTCTGGACAACATAGTCGGTGATGGCCTCGCGCCCGCCGGAACGCAGCACCGCCATCTTCTTGCGGTCCGAGGACGACCGGCCGATCTGGGTCTGGATGCGTCCGGACGCCGGCGAGGGCGCGCCCCGCGTCAGGGCGATATAGGTCCGCTCGATGTCGTGGGTCGCGAAAAGGGCGGACAGCCCGGCATGGGCCCGGTCGGTCTTGGCGGCGACCATGACGCCCGATGTGTCCTTGTCGAGGCGATGGACGATGCCGGGCCGGGCGACGCCGCCGATGCCTGACAGGCTGTCGCCACAGTGGGCCAGAAGGGCGTTGACCAGGGTGCCGGTTTCACAGCCCGGCGCAGGATGGGCGGCCATGCCGGCGGGCTTGTCGATGACGATCAGGTCTGCGTCCTCATAGAGGACCATCAGGGGAATGGCCTCTGGCTGGGGAAGGGCCGGGGCGACGGGCGGCAGGCAGACGACATGGAGGCCGGGCTGAGCCTTGGCCGAGCCACTGGTCAGGATCTGGCCTTCGCGGCTGACGGCGCCTTCGGCTAGAAGCGCCTGCAGACGGGCGCGTGACAGGGTCGGGAAGGCCTGGGCCAGCGCCTTGTCCAGCCGCATTCCGGACGCGTCGATGCGCGCCTCCAGAATTTCGCTCGGAAGGGGATCGTCCTCGTCGATCAGGTCAGGGGCGGACACGGCGCCTTCCTAGCACGACGATGCGCTTGCCGCAGACATAACCTCGCCCAATAGTGAAGCTTGGAAGGGGAGGGTCATTCAATGAAGCGGCTTCTGATCGCAGGCGGCCTGGTCGCGGGCGCCATGCTGCTGGGCAGCTGCGCGACCATGAGTGAGGACGAATGCCGCGCCGGCGCCTGGGGCGAGAAGGGGCATGCCGACGGAATGGCGGGATATCCAATGACCCGGCTGAGCAGTCACATCGACGCCTGCGCCAAATTCCAAGTGGCGGTCGATCCGGTCGCCTACAGCTCGGCGCGCGAGGACGGCCTGCGGTCCTATTGCACCCTTGAGCGAGGGTGGTCCGAAGGGCGGGCGGGCAACACCTACTACGGCGTCTGCCGGCCTGAGGAGGAGGCGGCCTTCCTGCCGGCCTATGAGGACGGACAGAGGCTCCACGTCGCCGAGGCCGCGGTGGAATCGGCCCACAGCGCCTTGAGCAGCGCAGCGGCCCGGGTGTCGGATCGAGAAGAAAAGCTGGACGCCAAGCAGCGCGAGCTGCGGCAGGAAGGGCTGTCCGACGAGGAGCGGCAGCGCATCCGGGATCGGATCGAGGAGGTGCGTGGCGAAATCCGCGACGCCCGCCGCGCCGCGCGCGACGCCAGCAATGCACTGGACGAGGCGCGGCGGGAGGAAGACCGGGTGCGGTTCCTGCTGAGCGGCCGCTACCCGGTCTGAGGTTTCGTCAGGCTGCCTTGACGGCCGCGCCGCGGAACGACGGATCCAGGGCTCCGGAGGCGTAGCGCTTGGCCATCTGGGCGGTCGACATCGGCGTGATCTTGTCCGCCATGCCCTCGCAGCCGAACTGCTGGTAGCGCTCCTTGCAGAGCTTCCTCATGGCTTCCTTGGCGGGCTTCAGATAGGCGCGCGGATCGAACTCGCCCGGCTTCTCGACCAGAACCTTCCGGATGGCGCCGGTGATGGCCATGCGGTTGTCGGTGTCGATGTTGACCTTGCGCACGCCGTGCTTGATGCCGCGCAGGATTTCCTCGACCGGCACGCCCCAGGTCTGGGGCATCTGGCCGCCATAGGCGTTGATGATGTCCTGCAGGTCCTGCGGAACCGACGAAGAGCCGTGCATCACCAGGTGGGTGTTGGGCAGGCGGCGGTGGATTTCCTCGATCACATTCATCGCCAGGACGTCGCCGTCCGGCTTGCGCGTGAACTTGTAGGCGCCGTGCGAAGTGCCCATGGCGATGGCCAGGGCGTCGACCTTGGTGGCGGCGACGAAGTCGACGGCCTGGTCCGGGTCGGTCAGCAGTTGCGAGTGGTCCAGCTTGCCTTCGAAGCCGTGGCCGTCCTCGGCCTCGCCCATGCCGGTTTCCAGCGAACCCAGAACCCCCAGCTCGCCCTCGACCGAGACGCCGCAGCTGTGGGCCATCTCGGTGACGCGGCGGGTGACGTCGACGTTGTACTCGTAGCTGGCCGGGGTCTTGGCGTCTTCTTCCAGCGAACCGTCCATCATCACCGAGGTGAAGCCGTACTGGATAGCGGTGGCGCAGGTCGCCGCGCCGTTGCCGTGGTCCTGGTGCATACAGACCGGGATGTTCGGATAGAGTTCGGCCAGGGCGTCGATCAGCTTGGCCAGGACGATGTCGTTGGCATAGCTGCGGGCGCCGCGCGAGGCCTGGATGATGACCGGGGCGTTGACCTCATGGGCCGCCTCCATGATCGCCAGACCCTGCTCCATGTTGTTGATATTATAGGCCGGCAGTCCGTAGTCGTTCTCGGCCGCGTGGTCGAGCAATTGCCGCAGCGTGATGCGCGCCATTGTGTAGTCCCCTGATGTCAGTCTGTTTTATTTTGTCGGGAGACTAGCGCCGCAGCGCAACAAAGTCACGTCATGTAACAGGCATTACGCTGCGTCAGTCTGTCGGGCCGCGTCCTCAGGCCCGCAGCGCCTCTACGCCGGGCAGGGGCTTGCCCTCCATCCATTCCAGGAAGGCGCCGCCGGCGGTGGAGACGAAGGTCAGGTCGTCGGCCACGCCCGCGTGATTCACGGCAGCGACCGTGTCCCCGCCGCCCGCGACGGCGATCAGGGCGCCAGCCCTGGTCTTGTCCGCGACGTGTTTGGCGGCCGCGACGGTGGCGGCGTCGAAGGGCGGGACCTCGAACACGCCCAGCGGCCCGTTCCAGATCAGGGTCTTCGAGCCGTCGATGGCGGCGTTCAGCTTCGCCACCGTTTCGGGACCGGCGTCCAGGATCTTGTCGTCGGCGGACAGGGCCTCGCCGGCCTTGACGGTGCGGGCCTCGGCGCCCGGCCTGACCTCGGTCGCGACCACGACATCGACGGGCAGCAGCAGCTCGCAGCCGGCCTTTTCGGCGTTGGCCATGATCTCGCGGGCCGTGTCGGCCATGTCCTTTTCGGCCAGCGAGCCGCCGATATCCACGCCCTGTGCGAACAGGAAGGTGTTGGCCATGCCGCCGCCGATGGCTAGCTTGTCGAGCTTGCCGACCAGGTTCTTGAGCAGATCGAGCTTGGTCGAGACCTTCGATCCCCCCACGATCCCGATCACCGGCTTCTGCGGAGTGCCGAGCGCCGCATCCAGCGCTTCCAGCTCGCGCCGCATCGATTCGCCGGCATAGGCGGGCAGGTGGTGGGCGACGCCCTCGGTCGAGGCGTGGGCGCGGTGGGCGGCCGAGAAGGCGTCGTTGACATAGAGGTCGGCCAGTTCGGCGAGGCTGGTCGCGAACTCCGGATCATTGGCCTCTTCCGCCGCGTGGAAGCGGACGTTCTCTAGCAGGACCACGCCGCCGGCGTCCAGGCCGTCGATGGCCGCATGGGCCGGGCCGCCGACGCAGTCCTCGGCGAAGTGAACCGGCGCGCCCAGCAGTTCGGCCAGCGGTCCGGCGATCGGCTTCAGGCTCATCGAGGGCACGACCTGACCCTTGGGGCGGTCGAAGTGGGCCAGCAGCGCGACCTTGGCGCCGGCCTCCCGCAGCTTGTTGATCGTGGGCAGGGCGACGCGCAGGCGGGTGTCGTCGGTGACCTTGCCCCCCTCCATCGGCACATTGAAGTCCACGCGAACCAAGGCGGTCTTGCCCGCGAGGGCGCCGGCGTCGTCAAGGGTGCGGAAGGTCATGGGCGGGCGGTCTTCCATGTCTGGGCTTCGGCGGGCGTCAACGTGATCGTTTCCGCCAGTCCGGGCTTCTCAAGTTTCATAATGACCACGGGGCAGATGGCGAGAACTGCCGCGGCCATGGCGAATATCCAGCGGCCGGGACCGCGCAAGCGGCCAAACAGCCAAATGACAGCGGCCAACCAGACGAGGCTGGCAAGGCCGAAGGCGGCAACTGCGGTCCACCCGAAGATCAGGGTGCGGGGCTGCGCCGCCATCCAGATCGCTTTCGCCGCAAGACTGAATGACGCCCCCGCGAGGACCCCGAGCAAAGCCAACAACAATGCGGCGCCCCAGAGGATCCAAGGGCGCCGCGTCGTCATCAAAGGAACTTGGCCATCACCAGGGCGGTGTCGGCCATGCGCGAGGCGAAGCCCCACTCATTGTCGTACCAGGTCAGGACGCGGGCCAGCTTGCCGTCGACGACCTGGGTCTGGGGCAGGGCGGCGGTCGAGGAGGCGGCGATGTGGTTCAGGTCGTGCGAGACCAGCGGCTCGACGGTCGTGGCCAGAACGCCCTTCATCGGACCATCTGCGGCGGCCTGCAGAGCGGCGTTGATTTCCTCGACGGTGACGTCGCGCGAGGCGACCACCTTAAGATCGACAACCGAGACGTTCGGGGTCGGGACGCGGATCGAGGAGCCGTCCAGCTTGCCCTTCAGTTCCGGCAGGACCAGGCCCAGGGCCTTGGCAGCGCCGGTCGAGGTCGGGATCATCGACAGGGCCGCGGCGCGGGCGCGGTACAGGTCCTTGTGCATCGTATCCAGCGTCGGCTGGTCGCCGGTGTAGGAGTGGATGGTGGTCATATAGCCGCGCTCGATGCCGAACAGGTCGTGCAGGACCTTGGCGACCGGGGCGAGGGCGTTGGTGGTGCACGAGCCGTTGGAGACGATGATGTCGTCGGCGGTCAGGGTTTCGTGGTTGACCTTGTAGACGATGGTCTTGTCGGCGCCGTCGGCGGGGGCCGAGACCAGCACGCGCTTGGCGCCGGCGGTCAGGTGGGCCGAGGCCTTTTCCTTGGAGGTGAAGATGCCCGTGCACTCGAAGGCGATGTCGACGTTCAGTTCGGCGTGCGGGAGCTTGGCCGGGTCGCGCTCGGCCGTGACCTTGATCTTGCCCGTTCCGACGTCGATCCAGTCTTCACCGGTCGTGACCGTGCCGGGGAAGCGGCCGTGCACCGAGTCATAGCGGAACAGGTGGGCGTTGGTCTCCACCGGGCCCAGGTCGTTGATCGCCACGACCTCGATATCCGTACGGCCATGCTCGACGATCGAGCGGAGGACGAGGCGGCCGATGCGGCCGAAGCCGTTGATGGCGACGCGAAGGGTCATGGGCGGGCTCCTGAATGGGGTGGTTTATCGTTGGCGCTTCAATGGGGCCCGCGCGCGCGCGGATCAACCCCGCGGGCGTAACATCGAGTGATCAACTGTGACGCTTGACGACCTGACACCGATGTCAGGCGGTGCGGCGGATTCTTTGGGGCGCGCCACCGACGCCGACGGCCTCCAAGCCCATGACCTTGCCGTCGTCGCCGCGCAGGAACTGGTAGCGCCGTCCGGGATCGCCCACGATGGTGAACAGGTCATCGCCGAGGGGCGCGAGCGTGACCGGCGGCCGACGTCCCGCCACCACCTTCAGTCGCCCACCTTCGACAGAGATGGTCCGGTCGCCATAGGTCCCGGTATAGTCCCCCAGATTTCCCGCCACTTCGGCCGGCAGGTCCTGCGATCGCAGCGCCTCCAGCGCCCAGACCGCGTCGGTGCGGCCGCCGTCGGCGGCGATGATCTTCTCCAGCGCCAGGGTCTGGGCGGTGTCCAGCGCCTTGTCCCATGACACTGCGACGTCCGGTTTGACGCCCGCGCCCTCCCAATTGCCGCCGGTGATCGGATTGACGGGGGAGCCCATGGACACGAAGACGGCGAAGCCGCCGCCAGCCGGGACCATGCCGCCCGGGTTGGCCGCGCCGCCGCTGGCCTCGCCGACGATGACCGCGCGCCGCGCCGCCTGCAGGGTATAGGGGAAGGCCTCGCCCGCCGAGCCTGTGCGGGCGCTGGTCAGAATATAGACCGGCACGGTCAGGCGCGGATCCGCGTGATAGACCTCGGGAGCCTCGCTCTCGGTCCCCTCGCGGCTATGGAAGATGTTGTAGATCGGGGCGTTGGCCGGGGTGAAGGCGCTGGTCAGATAGCCGACCATCGACGGCGCGCCGCCGCCGTTGTCGCGCAGGTCGAAGATCACCGCATCCGTACCGCCGACGAAGCTCAGCGCCGCATCCGCCGCCGCCCGGGCCGGATCCTTCGGATCGTTGAAGTCGATCTCGGAAAACTGGCGCAGGTCGATATAGCCGATGTTGCCCGGCAGGATCTGGACGCCCCGGAAACCGTAGTGGCCGCGCGCCTCGGCCGGGTTCGCCGGGCGTGGTCCGGGCCGAGGTCCGGCTTGCGGACCGGGACCGCGCATCGGGGGGCCATCGCCGAGCCGGGGATCGAAGACGACGTTGAAATGGCCGTCGAGGGGACGCAGCCGCACGGTCAGGGCCGTCGCCAGATCGCGGGGATCGGTCTGGGCGTCGAACTCGCCGGCCGCGGCGGCGTCCTCCAAGCCCTTGGCGATCTCGTCGGCGCGACGGGGATCGAAGTAGAGATCGCGGATTCGGGTCGCCACCGCCTGGACCGTCTCGCGCGGCGAGCGGGCGGTTACTGCAGGAGCGGGCGCCGAGCCCGCAGCGGGTCCCGGCGCCGGCGTCTGGGCCAGGGCGGGAACCGGAGAGGCGGCCAGCAGAAGCAGGACAGTCGTGAAGGCGCGCATCAGATCGTCTCCGTCTTCAGAGGCAGGACCATCAGGGCGGTCAGTCCGCCTTCCGGTCGATTGATCAGGTTGACGTCGCCGCCGGCGCTCCGCGCCGCCTGACGCGCGACCGACAGGCCCAGGCCCGCTCCGCCGGTCTCGCGATTGCGCGACCGCTCGCCGCGCGCGAAGGGCTCGAACACCATCTCCAGCTCTTCCTCCGGCAGGCCCGGGCCGTCGTCCTCGACCGAGATCACGGCCTGATCGTCCAGCAGGAAGGTGCGAACCCGCGCCGCGTCGGCGAACTTCACCCCATTCTCGATCAGATTGGCGATCGCTCGGCGCAGCGCCGCCGGATCGCCCTCGACCGGCAGGGCGCGACCGCCGTCGAAGGTCACCGCAGCGCCGGTCTCCGAGAAGCCGCCGGCGCAGTCGCGGGCCAGGGCGTCCAGATCCAGCGGTTCGCGCCGTTCGGCCTGGGTCTCGCCGCGCACGAAGGCCATGGCCTGGCCGATCAGGGCGTCCATCTCCTCCACATCGGCGACCATGCGGTCGCGCAGCTTCGGCGGCGCCAGTTCGACCCGAAACCGGATCCGCGTCAGGGGTGTGCGCAGGTCGTGGGCGATGGCGGCGATGGTCTGGGTCCGCTTGCGCATGTGGTCGCGCAGAGAGGCCTGCATGTCATTGAAGGCGGCGATGGCGGTGCGCACCTCGGTCGGGCCGGTGGGCTTCAGCGGCTCCGCGTCCGGATCGGCCCCCAGGCGTTCGGCGGCTTCGGCGAAGACCCGGATCGGTCGTGTCAACCGCCGCGCCAGCAACCAGACGATCGGCGCCAGGATCGCCATCGAGATCAGCAGCGAGATCAACAGCCGCATCTGCCAGGGCGAGATCAGGCTACGCGGCGGCTCGACCGTCGCCCATTTGCCGTCCGGCAGCTTCACCGAAGCGGAGAAGGGATCGAAGTTGAGCCGGTCGGCGATGATGTTGAACTGACGGGTGGTCTCCACCGCGCCCGAACCTTGGCGACGGATGGTGACATGGGTCGAGACCTCCGCCGTCGTCGCGCCGTCCTGTCCGGCGCGGCCCTCTGGCAAGGGCGGACGGTCGGGCGCGGAGCCCGGCTGCGGAGGCGGCCCGTCCGGTCGTACGAAGACGAAGCTGGTCTGACTGCCCGCGAAGGCGGGGCGGCCATTCGGTCCGGGGCCGGGACCTGGACCCGGGAAGGGGCCTTGACCCGGCCGACGACGGCCCATGCCGAACGGCGGCCCGCGATGCTCGATGCGGACGCGCACGTTCTCGACCGGGGTCTTCAGCCGCTGCGCCAGTCCGGCGGCGACGAAGGTCACCAGCGGGTCGTTCGGGCGCCGGTCGTTGTCGGTGTCGACCGCGATCGGCCGGTCGCCGATCCGGCGCACCAGCTTGCGGCCGTCCGTTGTCTTCGCGGGTAGACCCTGAAGGGCCTCCGCCGCTGAGGCGAGGCTGTATCCGGCCGGCGCGGGCTCCGGCGCCAGGATGATGACGGCGAAGGCCACGGCCTGGGACATGACGACGGCCAGGGCGGCCAGCGCCCCGACCGACACCAGCACAGGCAGCGATGACGGCCGTTTCACCGGCGGGTCACCTTGACGTCAAAGCGATAGCCCTCGCCGCGTACGGTCTGGATCATCTCCAGACCCGAACCGTCATCCAGCTTCTTGCGCAGTCGGCTGATCTGGACGTCCATGGCGCGATCGAACACGTCGGCGTCGGCGCCGCGCGCCGCCTCCAGGAGCTGATCGCGCGTCAGGATGCGGCCAGGCCGCTCGGCGAAGGCGTTCAGCAGGGCGAACTCGCCGCCCGACAGGCTCACCAGCATCCCGTCCGGCCGGGTCAGCTCGCGCCGCATCAGGTCCAGACGCCAGCCCGCGAAGGTCAGGGCCGGGCCGCCTGTCGGGGCTTCCTCGTCGCGTGGACGGCGCAGCACGGCGCGGACGCGGGCCAGCAGTTCGCGCGGATTGCAGGGCTTGGCCAGATAGTCGTCGGCCCCCAGCTCAAGGCCGACGATCCGGTCGGTGTCCTCGCCCATGGCGCTGAGCATGACGATGGGCGGACCGTTGCCGCTGAGCCGGCGCACGACCGACAGGCCGTCTTCACCGGGCATCATCAGATCCAGCACGATCAGATCGATGGAGGCGGCGGCGAGGGCGCGGTCCATCTCGGTGGCAGAGGCGGCGCCGCTGGCTTCATAGCCGTGCTGACCGAGGTAGTCGCAGAGCACTTCGCGGATGCCGGGGTCGTCGTCGACGACGAGAATACGGGAGGGGATTTCCATGAGCATGGCCGCCTTATGCCGATGCTGATGCATCGCATCATTGCAGCGATGAAACAAATCCATGCGGTTCTGAAATATCCATGCAAGCCGAACGTGGTCGATGACGGCGTCCAGAACGGAGACACAACGAATGCTTATCGCCATGATCCTCGCCGGCGTCATTGCCGGTCCTGACGCCGCCCAAACCCCGCCGGTTCCTGCCGAAGGGGCCCATCAGGAAGTTCGCGTCTTCACCCTGGGCGGGGACGGTCCCGGTCCGCGCGGCCCCGCGCTCGACAAGAACGGCGATGGCTTCGTCACCCGTGACGAGTTCACCGCGCCCCAGACCCAGGCCTTCGACTTCCTCGACAAGAACCGCGACGGCAAGATCTCCACCGAAGAGTTCGCCGACGGCCGTGCGGCGGCCATGGTGGTGCTCGGCGGTCCGGGTGCTGGCGGTGGTCTCGGCCGTGGACCGGTGCGTGTCCACGTCGGAGACGGCGGTCCGCACGGCGCTCTGTTCAGCGGCCAGATGGGCAGCCCGGGTGGAGAGAGCCGGGTCTTCGTGATGCGTCGCGACGGCGCCGACGGCGACCTGCCCCCGCCGCCTCCGGGCGCCCCTATCCAGATCGACCGCATCGGCGGTCCCGGCGGCGAAGGTCCCGGCGATCTGGACAAGGACCACGACGGCAAGGTCAGCGAGGAAGAGTTCCTGGCGCCCCTGCGCGAAGCCTTCCAGCGCATGGACGCCGATCACTCCGGGTATCTGGAAAGCGGCGAGAAGAGCGAGGGCGGCGTCCACGTCATCACCCGCAGGGTGACCAACTCGCCCGACTAGGTCGTGGGCTGACAAGTTCGGCATCGCGCTTGAGAACCGCCGCATTCGCGGCATAGGGTGGCGGGGATGATCTCCGCCACCCCTTTTCATGCCCGGATGCTGTCCAGCAAAACCGTGTATCGGCGGCTGATTCCGGCGGTGGCGATGGTCAGCCTGCTGACGGTCGGCCCGGTGCAGGCGGGCGAGGCCCCGATCCCTACCGCATCCCCCGCTTCGGTCCCCGCGCCCGCATCGTCGCCCGACCGCGACCGGACGCGCATGAATCAGCGGGTCTTCGATCAGGTCTGGACCGAGGTTCAGCGCGACTACTACGACCCCTCGATCCATGGTCTGGACTGGCGGGCGGTGCGCGCGACCTATCGGCCCCAGGCTCTGGCGGCGACCAGCGACGGCGCTCTCTATCGCGTGCTCGACCGGATGCTGGACCTGCTCAATGACGATCACGCGGGCGTCGCGCCTCCGGCCGCCGTGCGGCGTCAGGACCTGCTGCGCGAGCGTCATCCGATCATGGGGGTGACCCTCTATCCCGAGAGCGACGGCGTCTATCGGATCGAGCGCGTCCGTTCCGGCTCCCCCGCCGAGGAGGCAGGCGTTCGCGTGGGTTGGCGGCTGCGCCCCGACGACAATGCCTGGAGCCCCGACCTCGACGTCGTCGACGGTCAGGCCATCGCCCTGCGGTTCATCGACGGCGCCGGCGCCCTGCACGATGTGACGGTGGTCCCGCGCGAGATGGACGCCCTGCCGGCCTTCGTCGCCGACCGGTCCCGTCCCGGCGTTCTGGTGCTGCGGGTCGAGGGTTTCGAGCCCGGCCTCGGCGACTGGATGGGCGATCAGCTCGCAGACCTGCCCGCCGACACTGACGTCGTCCTGGACCTGCGCGCCAATCCGGGCGGTCTGCTGATGGAGGCGGATGCGGTCCTGTCCTGCTTCCTGCCGGACCGTCAGGTCTGGGCCACCCGCACCTCGCGCACCGGCCGCGCCTCGACGCTGAGGGTGCAGTCCGGCTGCGGAGCCCTCGAGGTCCCGGCTCCCAACGCCCTTGCCGTGCTGGTTGATCGCTCCAGTCGCAGCGCCGCCGAACTGACCCCCGCCGCCCTGCAGGAAGCCGGCCGCGCCGTCATCGTCGGCGAGAAGACCGCCGGCGCCGTTCTCATTTCACAGGATACGCGTCTGCCCGACGGCGGTCGCCTGACGCTCAGCCGTTCGGACTTCGTCACCCGCGGCGGGATCCGGCTGGAGAAGCGCGGCGTCGCCCCGGACGTCGCCGTCGCCGACGCGGATGAGCCCGCCTCCGCCGCCGCGCCCGATCCCGCGCTCGACGCTGCGGTCGCCACCTTGCGACGGCGTGACGTCACGGCCGGCGGCGGGGCGGCGCAGGCCTTGTCTGTGCAGGCTTCACCGTTCTAGCCTGAGCCCATGCACGGGCGGCTTTCCAACCTTTCAAAGCGACTGGCTGCGCCCCTCGGCCTGGCCCTGATCCTGCTCGGCGCCTGCGCGACCCTGCCCGGCGCCAACGAGCGGCGCGTGCCCGAGGTCGCCGCCGTCGCCGACGCCTCGCCCGAGCGTCTGGCGCTCAACACCAGGGTCTATGATCTCGTCGTCAAGGCGGTGTCGGAGCAGCACTATCAGCGCACGGAAAGCGGCGCGCAGTGGCTCGCACAGGCGACGGAAAAGCGCGCCGAGGTCGTGGCCAGTGCGGATGAGACGGACTTCTATCGCGCCCTGAACGGCGTGCTGGCCGAGCTGGGCGACAAACACACCAACGCCATCAGGCCCTACGCCAACCGTCTGACCCGCCAGCGCCGTCTGGGCGAGGGACTGGAGTTCGGCTTCTCCCTGGCCGGGGCGGGCGGCGGCTATGTGGTGGATCGCGTTCGGCCCGACGGCCCGGCGGCGAAGGCGGGGCTGCAGCCTGGCTGGCGCGTCGACACCGTCGACGGCGAACCCTTTGTCATCACCGGCGCCTATCTGGAGGGCGAGCATCGGTGGGGCTTCGCCGATGCACAGGATCAGCCGCATTACGCCACCTTCGCCGCCGCGCCTTTGCCGCGCGAGGTGGGATATGTCGAGCTCACGCCTGAGGGCGTTCTGGTGATCACCTTCAACACCTTCGACGGTCCCAGCCGTGAGTGGGTTCAGGCCCAGCTGGCCGCCGCCCAGGCCGATCCGCCGCCCGGCATCATCATCGACCTTCGCGGCAATGGCGGCGGCGACGCCTGGGAGCTGCGGCGCATCCTGTCGCCCTTCTTCACCGAGCCGACCGCCTACGGAATCATCGAAGGCGGACCGATCTTCGGCGGGGAGCGCAAGACCGGCCGTTGGCGCACGCCCTGGACCGGTCCGATGGCGGTGATGATCTCAGGCCGCACAGCCAGCGCCGCCGAACTGTTCGCCGCCGCCGTTCAGGAAAGCAAACGCGGCCCGGTGGTCGGTTCGAAGTCGGCCGGGGCAGTGGTCGCCTCACGCCATTTCGACCTGCCGGACGGCGGCATGCTCAGCATCGGGGTGCGCAGTTTCCGCACCGCCGCCGGGGTCACGCTGGAGCATGAGGGCGTGACGCCGGACGTGGTCACGGCGCCGACGCTGGACGAGCTCAGACAGGGCAGGGACCCGACGCTCGAGGCCGCGGTGATCGCCATCCTCGGGAGCAGACGCGGCGTCGCCGAAGTCTCCGAGCCTGAATCTATCCCCGAACCGGCCTGACCTTGCCGGCGGCTTCGCGGGCCCGTTCGCGGGCCTCGTCGGTCGTGGCGCCGCGCGCCGTCGCCACCCCCATGCGCCGCCGCTCGAAAGCCTCGGGCTTGCCGAACAGACGCAGGTCGGCGGTCGGCATCGAAAGGGCGTCAGCGACGCCCTCGAAGGCGATTCCCACCGCTTCCATCCCGCCATAGATCACCGCACTGGCGCCGATCTCGCGCTGGCTGACGTCGACCGGCAGGCCCAGAATGGCCCGCGCATGCAGGGCGAACTCGGACTGGGTCTGGGTGGCCAGGGTCACCAGTCCCGTGTCGTGCGGGCGCGGCGACACCTCCGAAAACCAGACCTGATCCCCCTTCACGAACAGCTCGACGCCGAAGACGCCGAGACCGCCGAGCGCCCCGGTCACCTTGGCCGCAATGTCCTGAGACGCAGCCAGGGCGGCCTCGCTCATCGCCTGCGGCTGCCAGCTCTCGACATAGTCGCCCTTGACTTGGCGATGGCCGATCGGGGCGCAGAAGTCGGTGCGGACCTGACCGTCGGCGCCCAGCGAGCGCACGGTCAGCAGGGTGATTTCGAAGTCGAAATCGATACGCCCCTCGACGATGACCCGGGCCGTATCCACCCGGCCCGCGGACTGGGCGTAGGCCCAGGCGTCGGCGATCTCGTCGGGGTTCTCGACGAAGGACTGGCCCTTGCCGGAGGAGGACATCACCGGCTTGACGAAGCAGGGATAACCCACGGTCGCCGCGCCCGCCCCCAGTTCCTCGGCCGAGCCGGCGAAGGCGAAGGGGCTGGTCGGCAGGCCCAGCTCCTCGGCCGCCAGCCTGCGAATGCCTTCGCGGTTCATGGTCAGCTGCACGGCGCGCGCAGTCGGGACCACCGTCGCCATTCCAGCCGCCTCGATATGGGCCAGGACGTCGGTGGCGATGGCCTCGATTTCGGGCACGATGATGTGCGGCGCCTCGGCCATGATGACGCCGTTCAGCACCTGCGGATCCGTCATGGGGATGACGTGGCTGCGGTGCGCCACTTGCATGGCGGGTGCGTTGGGATAGCGATCGACCGCGATTACCTCGGCGCCCAGCCGCTGCAGCTCGATGGCCACCTCCTTGCCGAGCTCGCCCGAGCCGAGAAGCATGACGCGGATCGCGGTGTCCGACAGCGGGGTGCCGAGTCTCATCAGGTCAGGCTCCTTTGGCCGGTTCGATAAGGTCCCAGGCGTTGCCGTACAGGTCTTCGAAGACCGCCACCACGCCATAGGGTTCGTGACGCGGCGCCTCACGGAAGGTCACGCCCGCCGCGGTCCACGCGGCATGGTCCCGCGCGAAGTCGTCGGTCTCGAGAAACAGCCAGACCCGGTCGCCCGCCTGTTTGCCGACGGCGGCGATCTGGGCCTCAGTGGTCGCCTTGGCCAACAGCAGGGAGGCGTCCCCACCCTTTGGCGTCACCCGGACCCAGCGCTTGCCGCCGCCCATCTCGGTGTTCTCGCTAAGCTCGAAGCCCAGCTTGCCGACATAGAAGGCGATGGCCTCGTCATAGTCGCGGACCAGCAGGCTGACCGCGCCAATGCGGCTCATTACAGCCGCGCCTTGACCGCGGCCACGACGGCGTCCGAGGTGATGCCGAACTTTTCGTACAGCACTTCCGCCGGGGCCGAGGCGCCGAAGGACGACATGCCGACGAAGCCGCCGTCTTCACCGATGAAGCGTTCCCAGCCCTGCTGGATCGCGGCCTCGACGGCCACGCGAACCGTGCCGCGGCCGAGGACCGAGGCCTGATAGGCGGCGTCCTGTTTCTCGAACAGCTCGAAACAGGGAACGGAGACCACGCGGGTCGGTGTGCCCTCCGCTTCCAGCGTCTCGGCGGCCTTCAGCGCCAGGGCCAGTTCCGTGCCGGTGCCGAACAGGGTGACCCTGGCTTCGCCGTTGGCCGCCTTGATCTCATAGGCGCCCTTGGCCGTCAGGTTCTCGGCCGAGGCGACGGTGCGGACTGCCTGGGTCTTCTGGCGCGACAGGCACATGGCCGACGGCGTGGTCCGGGCTTCCAACGCGATCTTCCACGCCTCCATGGCCTCGACCGTATCGGCCGGGCGGAAGACGTAGAGGTTCGGGATGGCGCGCAGGGCCGCCAGGTGCTCGACCGGCTGGTGCGTCGGGCCGTCCTCGCCCAGGCCGATCGAGTCGTGCGTCAGGACGTGGATGGCGCGGACACCCATCAGGGCGCCCAGACGGATCGCCGGGCGGCTGTAGTCCGAGAACACCATGAAGGTGCCGCCGTAGGGAATGATCCCGCCGTGCAGGGCCAGACCGTTCAGCGCCGCGGCCATGCCGAACTCGCGGATGCCCCAGTTCACGTAGCGCCCTTCATAGGTCGGGGCGTCGAAGATCGGGGTGTCCTTGACGAAGGTGTTGTTCGATCCGGTCAGATCGGCCGAGCCGCCGATCAGCTCCGGGATGGCGGCGAACACTTCGTCGAGCGCGGCGCCCGACGACTGGCGCGTCGCCTGGGCCGGCCTGGTCTCGATCAGTTCGGCGATCTTCGCGTCCAGCTTGGCGAAGGCCGTTTCCGGCAGGTCGCCCTTCATGGCGCGGGTGAAGTCTGCAGCCTGTTTCGAGGCGACCAGACGGGCTTCCCAGGCCTTGCGGTGCTTGGCGCCCTGACGGCCGACCTTCAGCCAGGCCTTCTGGATGTTCTCGGGCAATTCGAACGGGTCGTGGTCCCAGCCGAGGCCCAGGCGGGTGGCGGCGACCTCGGCGGCGCCCAAGGCGGCGCCGTGGGTCTTGTGGCTGCCTTCCATGGTGGCGGCGCCCTTGCCGATCCTGGTCTTGCAGGCCAGCAGCGTCGGCTTGTCCTGCTTCGTCGCCCACTTCAGCGCGGCCTTGATGGCGTCGACATCATGGCCGTCAACGGCCTTGACCGCCCAGCCGGCGGCCTTGAAGCGGGCCTTCTGGTCGGTGGTGTCCGACAGCGAGACCTTGCCGTCGATGGTGATCTCGTTGTCGTCCCACAGGACGGTCAGCTTGTTCAGCTTGTAGCGGCCGGCCAGGGCGATGGCCTCCTGCGACACGCCTTCCATCAAACAGCCGTCGCCGGCGACCACCCAGGTGCGGTGGTCGACCAGATCCTCACCGTATTTGGCCGCCAGATGACGCTCGGCCATGGCGAAGCCGACCGAAGTGGCCAGACCCTGACCCAGCGGACCGGTCGTGACCTCGACGCCCGGCATGTGGCCGTACTCCGGGTGACCCGCGGTCTTGGAACCCCACTGGCGGAAGTTGGACAGCTCCTGCCTGGTCGCGGCCTTGTAGCCGGTCAGGTGTAGCAGGGCGTAGATCAGCATCGAGCCGTGGCCCGCCGACAGGATGAAGCGGTCGCGGTCGGCCCAGTCGGGGCGGCTCGCGTCGAACTTCAGGAATTTAGAAAACAGCACCGTCGCCACATCGGCCATGCCCATGGGCATGCCCGGGTGACCGCTCTTCGCCTTTTCGACGCCGTCCATGGCCAGGACCCGAATGGCGTTGGCCATCTGCTTCTGGGTGGGTTTCACAGTGGCGGGGTCGGTCATGGGGGGCGACCTTTCGTAGATGGGGCGTTTGATCGGAGGGCGGTAAAATTGGGTGCGCCGCTTTACCCCGAGCCGTCCACGGGTTCTATAAGAAATCTGGAGGATGCGACTGATGGCCGACGCCACGACCGCCGCCAGGGAACGGGTCGACCGGGCTCTGGCCGCACTGGAACGCAAGGTGCTGGAGCTAAAGGCGAGGCCCGCCTCGGCGCCGGCGATCGCCGACGACGATCTTTTCGCCATTCCGGCGGTCGGGAGTCCTGCGCCGAATCCTGCGGATCAGGCCCGAATCGCCGCGCTGGAAGCCGCCGGTCGCGACGCGTCCGCCGCCCTGGCCCGCGCTGCTGACCAGCTGCGCGGCCTGCTGTCCGTGAATCAGGAGCCGGAGGACTGATGGCCACGGTCACTGTCGACATCAATGGACGCCCTTATGCCGTCGGTTGCGCCGACGGTCAGGAAGAACGCGTCCGCATCCTGGCCAAACAGTTCGACGGCCATGTGCGTTCGGTCGCGGGCGACGTCGGCCATGTCGGCGACCTGCGCCTGTTCCTGATGGCGGCCCTCTTGCTGGCGGACGAGCTGCACGAGGCCCGGCTGACGCTCCAGCACGGCGCTCCGGTCGCGGCCCCGGCGCCCGGCGTCGCGTCCGACGGCGTCGCGGAGGCCCTCAATGCCGTCGCCGCCCGTCTCGAAAAACTGGTCCAGACGATCTGAGTCTCTTGCCTTGTGACGGCGCCGTTCAGGGCCTATCTTGATCGACGGCGGGTCCTGCTGGGTCTCACGTCGAAGGCAACATATCCTCGCGGCCTTAATTCACTCGAAGGGATCTGTCCCTGTCTGGGTCCGTGGACCCGGGTATATGGAACCCACCTGGCTACCCAGGCTCGAGAGGATTCAAACCGTCCTTCACGGCTATTCCGGCGCCGCCAACATTCCCTCTTCTGGGCGCTACCGCTCGCGACGCGGTCGCTCGCTGCTTGAGCGCGGTTGCGATGATTTCCGACAAGCCCGCTCTCCGCGCTTCGATGCGCGCTCTTCGCAAACGACTGGCTGAGGCTGATCCGCTGGCCGCCCAACGCGCCGCCGATTGCTCCGCGGCCTTGCCTCGCGGCGAAACCGTCGCTCTCTACCGCGCCATGGGATCGGAACTGGACACCGACGCCTTGGCCCAGGCTCTGGCCGCCGCGGGCCGAACGCTCTGCCTGCCGGTGGTGCTGGAGCGCGACGCGACGATGATCTTCCGCCTCTGGTCGCCGGGCGAGCCGCTGGAGCTGGACGCCGCCGGCTGTCCGTCGCCCCTGCCGCTGGCCGCGACGGTCGTCCCCGACCTCATCCTGGCGCCGCTGCTGGCCTTCGATGATTTCGGCGGGCGGTTGGGGCAGGGGGGCGGCTTCTACGACCGCACCTTCGCGGTCCTGCCAGAGGCCGTGCGGATCGGCTTCGCCTATGCCGGACAGCGCCTCGACCGCGTGCCGATGGACAGGCACGACCAAGGTCTGCATGGCGTTCTGACCGAGGTGGGCTATACCCCGGCGCGAAAGGTCTCCTAACCCATGCGTCTTGCCTTCTTCGGCGACGTGATCGGCAAGTCCGGTCGCGACGGCATCAGCGATCATCTTCCTGGCCTCAAGCGCGACCTGAAGCTCGACTTCGTGGTGGTCAACGCCGAGAATGCGGCCGGCGGCTTCGGCATCACCGAGAACACCGCGCGCGAACTGTTCATGGCCGGCGCCGACTGCCTGACGCTGGGCAACCACAGCTGGGACCAGCGCGAGGCCCTGACCTATATCGTGCGCGAGCCGCGCCTGATCCGCCCGGCCAACTACCCCCGGCTGATGGACGCGCCGGGCGCCGGCGCCAATCTGTTCGAGACCCATTCGGGCCGCACGGTTCTGGTGATGAATGTCCTGGGCCGGATCCACATGGACCCGATGGACGACCCGTTCAGCGCCGTGGACCGAGAGCTGAACGCCGCCCCGCTCGGCGCCGTCGCCGACGCGGTCATCGTCGACATGCATGCCGAGGCCACCTCCGAGAAGATGGCCATGGGCCATTTCTGCGACGGCCGCGCCTCACTGGTCGTGGGCACCCACACCCATGTCCCGACCGCCGACTGCCAGATCCTGCCGGCGGGCACCGCCTATCAGACCGACGCCGGCGGTTGCTGCGACTACGACAGCGTCATCGGCAATGAGAAGGAAGAGCCGCTGCGGCGCTTCACCACCCGCATCTCCCAGGGCCGCTATTCCCCGGCCCACGGCCCGGCGACCATCTGCGGCGTCTTCGTCGAGACTGACGACCGCACGGGTCTGGCCACCCGGGTCGAGCCCATCCGCGTGGGCGGCCGCCTCAGCCAGGCGATCCCTGTGGTCTGAAGGCTGCGTTCCCGGTCTTGATCGGGAGCGACTTCTCTCCAAGGTTGGCCCGGCCTTCAGGAGACCGCCATGCCTCTGACCCCCGCCTTTCCGAACTTCAGCCTGTCCGGCAAGCGCGCCCTCGTCACCGGGGGAGGGCGCGGCATCGGCGCAGCCGGAGCGGCGATTTTCGCCCAGGCCGGCGCCCATGTGACCCTGTGCGCCCGCACCGCCTCGGATGTGGAGGCGCGCGTCGCCGAGATCCGCGAGTCCGGGTTCCAGGCCGACGGCTTCACCCTCGACGTCAACGACATCGCCGCCGTGGAGCGCGAGATAGCCACGCGCGGTCCCTTCGACATCCTGCTCAACAACGCCGGCGCCAACCGAATACGCTCGATCCTCGAGGTGACCGAAGAGGATTACGACGCCGTCCTCGACCTCAATCTCAAGGCCGCCCTGTTCGTCGGCAAGGCGGTGGCCAAGGGTCTGGTCGAGGCCGGTCGCTCCGGCTCGATCATCAATGTCTCGTCCCAGATGGGCCACGTCGGCGGCGCGGGCCGCTCCCTCTACAGCGCCTCGAAATGGGGACTGGAAGGCCTGACCCGCTGCATGGCCATCGATCTGGCCCCCCACGGCGTTCGTGTGAACACCCTCTGCCCCACCTTCATCGAGACCGCCCTCACCCGGCCGATCCTCGATACGCCCGGCACGCGCGACTTCGTCCTCAGCCGGATCAAGTTCGGCCGTCTGGGCCAGATGGAGGGAACTCACCGGCCCCCTCCTGCTCCTCGCCTCCGACGCCTCCAGCCTGATGACGGGCAGTTCGGTCATGGTCGACGGCGGCTGGACGGCCGGCTGATCCATCGACTGATGTCGGGGTGCTTGACTTGACTACGACTGTAATCCACAAAGATTACGAACGTAATCTTAAAGAGGGTCCGATGTCTCGCTCCATCACTCCGCTCACCGTCTTCTTCGATGCCTCCGTGCCTGTGAAGGTCATCGTGCTCGCCCTCGTCGTCGCCCTGATCGCCGCCGTGTTGGTCACGGTGCGCAAGGTGATGTCCGGCCCGCACCTGAACGGCGGCTCGACCTTCCTGTCCGCGCTGCGCCTCGGCGCGCCGCTGCTGGGACTGCTCGGCGGCGCCTACAATCTGCTGATGATCTTCATCGGCGTGTCGAACCAGGGGCCCCAGCCGCTCAATGTCCTCGCGCCCGGCCTGGCTGAGGCCGCCTTCCTGCTGGTGCTGGGCCTGATCGTCGGGGTGGTGGCGGTGGTCTGCCACTGGATCGTCGAGGCCCGGGTCGATCGTCTGGTGCTCAAGGCCTGATGGCCCGCATCCCCGTCACCGAGGCCGAGAGCGAGGTTCTGGCGGCCCTCTGGCGCAAGGGGCCGCTGTCCTTCGCCTCCCTGATCGACGAGGTGAAGTCGGTCCAGCCCTGGGGCGACGCCACCATCAAGACCCTGCTCAACCGGCTGATGCACAAGGGCGCTGTCCAGTCGGTGCGCGAGGACGGCCGCCAGCGCTACCATGCCCGTATCGACCGCCGAACCTATGTCGACGGTGAGGTCCAGGCCTTGGCCGACCGCCTGTTCGCCGGCGACCGTGCCGCCCTGATCCGTGATCTGTCGGAAGGATGAACTCTCAGGCCGAGACGATCTGTTTGAATCCGCCGAAGATCATGCGCTTGCCGTCCACCGGCATCTCGTTCATCGCGGCGGCCATCTTCTCGTTTTCCATCATCCGCGTGTTGGCCTCGTCACGGACCTCGCGCGACGGATAGGTGATCCAGGAGAAGACGACGATCTCGTCCTCCTCCGCCATCACCGCGCGGGGGAAGGAGGTCAGTTTGCCGTAGGGGACGTCGTCCGCCACGCACTCGACCACGCTCAGGGCGCCCAGCTCCTTGAAGATCTGGGCGCTTTCCTCGGCGATCCGCTTGTAGTCCTCGATCCGGTCCTTCTTCACCGCGATGATGAAGCCATCGACATAGTCCATGCGCGTCTCTCCCTGACCAATTGGCCTGATCAACTCGACTAAGCGAGTTTGGCGAACACCGGCTCAAGAGCGGGTGTCCGAACAGGTTCCCATCAGGTGACGAAGGGTCGCGGATCAGGCCCCGATCAAGCTTCGACCAGCCCCGGCTTGCCCGCCTCGATGGCGTATTTGGCCCGGGTGGTCAGAACGCCGTTGCGGTCGTGGATCTGGTCCAGCACCTTGAACTCGGTCTGCCAGCGCTCCGGGGTCACATCACAGACGACATAGCCGCGCTGGCTGTTCAGGAATTTCAGCTGCGGATTGGCGGCCATGAAGGCGGCCCACTCCGGCTTCTGGTCGACGCCGTCGCCGCCCGAGCTGATCGAGGTGCCGACGAACTCGCTGGCGATCGGATCGCCCTCTGGGTGGCGGCCGTCGAGGAACAGGTTGCCCGCGAAATTCTGATGCTCGTCGCCGGTCAGGACCACGGCGTTGGACACCCGACGGTCCTGCATATGCTTCAACAGCCGACGGCGCGGCGTGGAATAGCCGGCCCAGCTGTCCGGATTGACGCTCCAGCCCTCGCCCGAGGTCCGGTTCAGATCCATCATCATCACCTGCTGCGCCATCACCTTCCAGGTCGCGGTCGAGCGGTCGAGCGTATTGAGCAGCCAGGCCTCCTGAGCCTGTCCGAGCACCTGCGCCTCCGGGGAGTCGATGGCCGAACAGTTGGCGCCGAACCTGTCGTCGCACGGCTGGTCCGAGCGGTACTGGCGCGTGTCGAGGAAGCTCAGGTCCATCAGATTGCCGTACTGGGTCCGGCGATACAGCTGCATCGACGATCCGCGCGGGAAGGCCGACTTCCGCATCGGCATGAACTCATAGAAGGCTTGCATGGCGGCGGCCCGGCGCAGGAGGAAGATCTCGGACGGGGTGCCGTCCTGATCGATCTCGCCCACCCAGTTGTTGTCGACCTCATGGTCGTCATAGACGGCGAACCAGGCCGCCGCGGCGCGCGAGGCCTGCAGGTCCGTGTCCATCGTGTACTGCGAATAGCGCCGCCGGTAGTCGTCCAGGCTGTAGATCTCGCCGCCCAGATGCACGCGCGGGTTCTCCATCGGGCCGGCGGCGTTCTGATAGGTCGGATTGCCCCGGCCTTCGTAGATGTAGTCGCCGTAGCAGAAGATGAAATCCAGATCCTCGGCCGCGATCTTGCGGTGGGCGGTGTAGAAGCCGCTCTCATAGGCCTGACAGCCGACGATGCCGAACTTCGCCCGGTCCATGGCGGCGCCAGCGACGGGCGTGGTCTTGGCGCGACCGACGCTGCTGCGCTCGGTCCCGACAGTGAAGCGGTAGAAATAGGCGCGGGCGGGCTCCAGCCCCTCGACCTCGACGTGGACCGAATGGCCCAGCTCCGGGCGTGCGATGGCCTCGCCCGAACGGACCACGGTGCGGAAGCCGCGATCGGCCGCCACCTCCCACTGCACCGCCATCGGCTGGTTGGGCATGCCCGAGCCGTAGGCGAGGGGATCGGGCGCCAGCCGCGTCCAGATCACGAAGCCGTCGGGCTGGGGATCGCCGGCCGTAACGCCCAGCCGGAAGGGGTTCACGTCGAACGCCGCCTGGGCCAGGGCCGGGCCGGTCTGCGTAAGGGCCAGGCCGCCGCCGAACGCGGTCAGAAGTCCCCGGCGGGACAGGTCGAAACGGGTCATGGGACGGGCTCCGGTCAGGTGAGGTGTTCGCCCCTACGCCCGGATTGCGACAGTGGCGCTTCAGCTCTGCGTCAGGCCGCCGCAGCGCCTGTTGAAGGCCGGCGGGCTCGCAATCGCAGGTGTATGGGCAGGCGGCTGCGCAGGGTCACCTGATGCGTCGGATGGGGCTCGACCGTGCTGATCGCCTCGACCTCGGCGGCCTTCAGCAGGGTCGTCAGGGCGATCATCGCCTCCTGCATGGCGAACGCCGCGCCGATGCAGACCCGAGGCCCGGCGCTGAACGGGATATAGGCATAGCGGTCGACGGACTTGCGGTTCTCGGGCAGGAAGCGCTCGGGCCGGAAGGCGTCCGGCTCGTCCCACAGCAGTTCGTGCCGATGCAGGATCCACGGGGAGATCAGCACCGCGCAGCCCGGCCCGATGGCCTCACCGCCGACCACATCAGGCCCCATCGACCGGCGCGCCAGGGTCGGGGCGGGCGGGAACAGCCGCATCGCCTCCTCGATCACCGCCCGCGTCCACGGCAGGCCATCGGCCCATTTCGGATCGGCGATGTCGAAGGCGTCGGCCTCGGCCTTCAGCGTCTCCGCGACGGCCGGACTTCGCGAGATCAGATGCAGGGCCCAGCCCAGGGTCCGCGCCGTCGTCTCATGCCCGGCCAGGATGAAGGTCAGGATGTTGGCCGCGACTTCCCGGTCGTCGAGTCCGTTCCCGTCTTCCGCCTCGTCGCGTGCGGTGAGCAGGGCGGTCAGCAGATCGTCGGGCGCCGTCTCTCCCGCCTCGATCCGCGCCCGACGCCGCGTTACCAGCGCCCCGACCCTCTGTTCGAAATAGCGGGCCGAGCGATAGCTGGCGGTCTTGCCCAGTCGCGGGATCCAGCTCGGCGCGTTGAACACGTCCAGCGGATCGATCCGCGCGCCCACCGCCAGATAGGTGTTCAGCGCCGCCTCGAACCCCTTTGCGTCCCCGTCCAGCTCGTCGGAGAACAGGGTCGCCGACAGGATATCGAAGGTCAGGCCCGACATCTCGGAATCGATGTTCAGCACCCGCGCCCCGTGCTCCAGATGCAGGGCCTCGACCCGGGCGCGACAGACCTCGTCCATCCGCGCCGCCATCTTCAGCGTCCTCGCCGGGGTGAACAGGGGCGCGAGGATGCGCCGCGCCCGGCGCCAGACCTCACCCTCGGTCAGCAGCAGGCCGTCGGCCAGCATCGGTCCCAGCACCCGGCGCTGCAGGGCGCCCTTCTCATAGTTGGCGGCGTTCTCGGTCAGGACGTGGCGCACCCCCTCGGGATGGCTGACGACCAGAACCTCTCCCAGGGCGCCGCGTCCGTGCAGTTGCGGTTCCTGGAAATGCTTGTCCGACCACATCAGCAGGGGATTGCGCCAGCTGATCCACAGAAACGGGACCAGGCCCAACGGCTTCGTCGGCCGGGGCGGCGTCCACGGGCGGAAGGTCTGGGATCCATCGGCCATGACCGAGACGCTACGCCCGGATCGTGACAGGCGAAAGGCGACTTATTGGCCGGCGGGATATGTGGTGGCCCGGCTGCGTCCGTCGCGGTGACGCACGGTCGTCGGCGCGCGGGTGCTGGTCGAGGGCAGCTGGGCCGCGAGCGTTCCGTACAGGCGATTGGCGGCGGCCTCGTCCCGGGCGGTGAGGCACAGGGTGGTTTCGCCTTCGCGCCCCCAGGGCTTCATCTGCGAGGCGGTCACCCCGGGATCGGCGCTGACCAGCTTCAGGATGCTGTCTTTCACCGCGGCGTCCGGACCCGCGCCATAGCTCCCGAAGCTGACCTCGACGTCGCATTCGGCTGCTGCTGGAGCAATCACCGGAGCGGGCGTCGCCTCAGCCTTCGCGGCCGCTTCGGCCTCAGCCACCGCGGCCGCCGCGTGATTGGCCGTCGAGACGTCGCGCACGACGCTGTCCACCGGGTCCTCGCCGTCGCAGGCGGCCAGTCCGAGGACCAGCAGCAGGGCAGGGAGGATCAACCGGCACACGGCGGGTCTCAGGCGGCTTCGATCCAGCCCGGCATCCAGCCTTCGTGGATTTCGCGCAGGTGGGTCATGGGGATGCTGAACAGCGGGCCATCGCTCCCGTTGGCGGAGAAGGCTTCGCCGCGAGCTTCGCCGACCACCAGATAGTCGAGGCCCGCTGCATTGGCCTTTGCGTCGAATTCGTCGAGCTGTTCGCGAGTCATCGCGACCAGATAACGGGCCTGATCCTCGCCGAAGTAGAAGCCGTGATCAGCGCCGTCGCCCTGAATGCCGAGTGCAATGCCGGTGTTCGAGGCGAGAGCGAGGTCGGCTGCGGCGCCGATCAGACCGCCGTCCGACAGGTCGTGGACCACGGTGACGAAGCCCGCCTCGATCAGGCCGCGCACGAAATCGCCCGTCTTCTTCTCCAGCTTCAGGTCGACCGGCGGCGGGGCGCCGTCCTCGCGGCCCAGAACCTCGCGCAGATAGATGGAGGCGCCGAGTTCGCCGTTCGTGGCGCCGATGAGGACCAGTGCGTCGCCCTCCGCCACGCCTGAGAAGCCGGTGACCACGTCATAGTTCTTGAGCAGGCCCACGCCGCCCACGGTCGGGGTCGGCGGGATCGCGGCGCCGTTGGTCTCGTTGTAGAGGCTGACGTTGCCGCTCACGACCGGGAAGTCCAGCTCGCGGCAGGCCTCGGCCATGCCGTCGATGGCGCGCACGATCTGGCCCATGATCTCGGGCCGCTGCGGGTTGCCGAAATTGAGGTTGTCGGTGATGGCGATGGGCAGGGAGCCGACGGCGGTCAGGTTGCGCCAGGCCTCGGCGACGCACTGTTTGCCGCCCTCATAGGGGTCGTTCTGGACGTAGCGCGGCGTGCAGTCCGAGGTGACGGCCAGACCCTTGTCGGTGCCGTGCACCCGCACCACGCCGGCGTCGGCGCCGGTCGCCGAGTCCTGAAGCGTGTCGGCCATGACGTGGCGGTCGTACTGTTCCCAGATCCAGCGCTTGGACGCCATGTCGGGACAGGCGACGACCTTGAGCACCGCGTCTTCCCAGCTTTCCGGCGCGGCGACGTCGGCGGCGGTCAGGCGACCCTGCAGCTCGGGCTGGACCCACGGACGGTCGTACAGGGGGGCGTCGTCGAACAGCGGGGCCAGCGGCACGTCGCAGACGACCTCGCCGTGGTGGTTCAGGATCAGGCGGCCGGTGTCGGTGGTGCGCCCGATGACGGCGGCGTCCAGACCCCACTTCTTGAAGATCCGGTAGCCGTCTTCCTCGCGGCCGGGTTTCAGTACGGCCAGCATCCGCTCCTGGCTTTCCGACAGCATCATCTCATAGGCCGACATGCCTTCTTCGCGCTGGGGGACATTGTCCATGTCCAGCTCGATGCCGACGCCGCCCTTGCCGGCCATCTCGACCGAGGACGAGGTCAGGCCCGCCGCGCCCATGTCCTGGATGGCGGCGACCGCGCCCGAGGCCATCAGTTCCAGCGTCGCCTCGATCAGCAGCTTCTCGGCGAAGGGATCGCCGACCTGCACCGTGGGGCGCTTCTCGTCGGAATCCTCGTCGAACTCGGCCGAGGCCATGGTCGCGCCATGGATGCCGTCGCGGCCGGTCTTGGAGCCGAAATAGACCACCGACATGCCCGCGCCCGGCGCGGCCGAGTAGAAGATGGCGTCCGACTTCGCCAGACCCACGCACATGGCGTTGACCAGGATGTTGCCGTTGTAGCCGGCGTGGAAATTGGTCTCGCCCGCCACCGTCGGCACGCCGACGCAGTTGCCGTAGCCGCCGATGCCGGAGACCACGCCCTTCACGAGGCGCTTCGTCTTCTCATGGCCGACGTCGCCGAAACGCAGGGCGTTCAGCAGGGCGACCGGACGCGCGCCCATGGTGAAGACGTCGCGCATGATGCCGCCCACGCCGGTCGCCGCGCCCTGGTAGGGCTCGATGAAGGACGGGTGGTTGTGGCTTTCCATCTTGAAGATGCAGGCGTCGCCGTCGTCGATGTCGATGACGCCGGCGTTCTCGCCCGGCCCGCAGATAACGCGCGGTCCCTTGGTCGGGAATTTGCCGAGATGGATCTTCGACGACTTGTACGAGCAATGCTCGGACCACATCACCGAAAACACGCCCAATTCCAGCTGGTTGGGCTCGCGGCCCAGGCGGTCCAGGACAACCTGGTATTCAGCGGGGCTCAAACCGTATTCGGCGGCGAGTTCGGCGATGGTTTTCTGGGGGGCGCTCATGGCGGGGCTTCTAGCGATGTTCGACGCCGGAGTCAGCCCGGCGGGCGGCGTCGGGCGCGTTTTGGCGGGATGCGGACTCGAAAATAGAGTCCGAAGAGTCCGATGTGACCGCTTCCAGTCCTGTCGATGTCAGAGACCGGTCGCGGGGGCCATTATAGCCCGGCGGGCAAGGATGTTCAGTCGAATGGCCGCGCCGGGATGTGAAAGCCTTCACGATCAGGGCGTTGGGTCGCTGACGTAGGCGAGATGACGGCGTTCCGGAACGTCCGGGCGCGCGAGCGATTGAAACCCCGCACACCGGAGCAACCCTTATGACGGATCAGCCCATCGACCCCGCCGCCACGCCCGAAGACGCCGACGCCCCCGAGATCGCGGCCGACGACGCCGGCGCCTCCGCCATCGCCGAACGGGCGGGAAAACAGGCCGCCGATGATGCAGAGGATGTCGACGGCGACGGGATCTAGTCCCGCTCCACCCTGCGGCGTTGAGCCAGAACGATCACCACGTCGACGACCAGAACCGCGACGGCGGCGATCAGGGCGGTGAAGGCGAGGGCGCTATTGCGCGACTGCTCAGCCGCGAACACCCCGGCCAGACCCCATGAGACCGGCAGACCGAAGGCGACGGTCCGGATGCGCCAGGTCACCGCCACGGCGCCCAGGGCCACGACCGCCACCGCCAGTCCGGCCCACAGGGTCGGCGACAGGGCCGAGGGCAGGTCGCCGTTGCCGGTCGCCACCGTGATCAGATTGACCGGGGCGGCGATGCTCAGCCACCCGGCCAGCAGGCTCAGCGGCCAGATCGTCATCCAGCGATCCCGGTCGGACAGCTTCAGGCTCCGGATCTGACGCGCGTGGGTCAACAGCGGGATCAACAGCACGATCAGCGATCCGAAGATCAGCACGATCGTCGCGACCTCCCAGTCCAGCGCCGCCGCCACGATCCAGAGCCCGATCCCCGCGAAGGCCAGGACCGAAGGCCAGCCGAAATCGTGGATCAGATCGCTCTCGCCCGTCTGGGGCAGGGCCTGGCGCACGGCATAGACCAGCAGCCCCACATAGATCAGGCCCCAGATGGCGAAGGCCCAGCCGGCGACCTTCAGGGTCGCGTCGCTGTCGGCGGCGAAGGCGGCCGCGCTCTGGCCCCAGCCCAGCCCCATCTGCGCCTGGGCGACGACCACGGCGAAGACCGCGGTCCCCAGCACGATCCAGCGGCGGGTCTTCTGGGCGGCGGTAGGGCGGACGATGGACATCGGGGCTCCTATAACGGTTCAGCCCGCCCTTACGCCTCAGCGCGGCGAAGGTTCACTGGAACCGCACTGGTCGCCGGTCGGTTCAGCCTGCATCATCGTTTCAGAGAAGGAGGCCCGTTATGGCCGATCCGGAAGACAAACCCCATTTCGAAACCGACGACGTCGAGGCCAACCTGGCCATCGAACAGGGTCTGGGCGTCGGCGCGCGCGAACTGGCCGCCCAGCGCGACCCGGGCGGCGTGGTCACCCCTGACGAGGATGAAGACGATGAGCCGGGCAACGAAGGCCAGGCCGATGACGAAGAGCAACTGTCGCGGACCAGCGATGCCTGACGTCGGGACAGGCTGAGACCCCACGCTCAGGACGCGGGCGCGGCGGCCTCTTCCTTCGTATCGTTGTCGTGGACGATGACCTGCGCGGCGCCCTCGTAGGAGAAGGTGCGCGACAGTCCCACGTCGGTGCCGCTCGAAACCGTGCCGCCGCCCACGAGTCCCGCCGCGAGAGCGGACCCTGCAACCGCGCCGGTGCTGGTCGTGGTGACGCCGATGACGATCGAATCGTATTTCTGACCGACGCGGGCGTCCTCTGTCGTGACCAGCACATACCGCTCCCCGGGGCGCGGCCGGAACAGGACGGAATAGTTCGGTCCCCGATACATGAACTCGTCCGGCCGGAAGCTTCGCGACGTCTCGCCGTGCCCGTCGAGGACCTCGACGCGGGGCGAAAAGATCCGAAGCGGCTCCAGATAGCCGCCCACGGTCAGGGTCTTGTCTCCCGCATCCTCAGGGATGGCATAGACGAGATAGGAGCTCTCGCGCCCGTCCCGGCGGACGCAGGGCGTCGCCGACCCGACCTGGGTGGTGACCGTCCAGAGGGACCGCTCCTTGTCCGGCGTCAGGCTCAGGGCCTGCGTCAGATCAGGCGTAGCGGCGCAGTTCGCTCCTCCGAAAGCGAGGGTCGCCGGAGGCGGCGGGGGCATGGTCGCGCACCCGGCCGCCGCCGTCGCGGCGAAGATGGCCGCGAGGCTGAAGGCGAAACGCATGGCGATGGCCCCTAGCGCAGCAGCTGTGCGGCGGTGTCGGCGATCTGGTTCAGGGCGTCCTCGATCCCGGCCGCCATCTTCGCCGGATCGGCCAGAAGCTCTTCGCGGTTCTTGAACTCATAGGACGGGTTGGGGGTCAGGGTGATGACCCCGGCGTCGGCGGTGGTCATGCCGTTGTAGACGATCCGGTTGTCCATCAGGATCTTGGTCGGATCCGAGGCGCTGACCAGTCGGACCTGGGCGGCGGCAGAGGGGCGGAAGGGCTGGAAGGCGCCGGCCGACAGATAGCCGTGATGCGCCACGACGATATCCAGATAGGCGTCGGCCGTGCCGTCCGCGGACGGATAGGTCACGACAAAGGCGCGCTTGTCGCGAGGGGCGTTCTCGCGCACCGCAACCTGATAGCCTTCCGACGTCAGGCGCGAGGCGAGGCGGTGCTCGAAAACGGTCTCGCCGTCAAAGCTGACGCTGTCCAACGCCTTGTTCACGGCGGACTGGCGCTCGGCCTGGATGCCCGCATCGACGAGGGCTCCGATCAGGCCGAAATTCCGGCCGATGGAGGCGACCTCATAGGCAATGGCGTTGTCTTCGGCCGCATCGTCCATGACGGTGATGGTGCGGACCGGCATCGCCGCCCGGTCGTAGGGCGTGGCGACATAGGGCGACGCGCAGGCGGCGACGGACATGGCCGCGACGGCGGCCATGAGAACTTTCTTGAACACTGGATACTCCCCCCAAGCTTTGCCCTAGGCATGCCTTGAGGGTTGTGGCGGTGTCAATCGCGCGGCGAGCGCGAATGCGGCGGAAATATGTGCGGCGTTACGCCGCAGCCATCACGCTGCGGAACAGGGTCGCGCCGTCGGCCGAGCCCAGCTCGGCCTCGAAGGCCCGGTCGGGGTGGGGCATCATGCCCAGCACATTGCCGCGCGCGTTCTGGATGCCTGCGATATTGGCCACCGAGCCGTTGGGATTGTCGACGTAGCGGAAGACCACCTGGCCCTCGCCCTCGAGCCGGACCAGGGTCTCTGCGTCGGCGAAATAGTTTCCGTCGCCATTGCCCTGGGTCATGACCACCTCGCGCTGGCCCTGATAGCCGGCGGTGAAACGGGTCTGGCCGTTGGTGACTTCCAGCGCGATGGGCTTGCAGACGTATTTCAGCCCGGCGTTGCGGAGCAGGGCTCCCGGCAGCATCCCGGCCTCGCACAGGATCTGGAAGCCGTTGCAGATGCCGACCACAGCGACACCGTCGTCGGCGGCTTTCTTGACCGCCTGCATGATCGGGGCATGGGCCGCCATGGCCCCGCAGCGCAGATAGTCGCCGTAGGAGAATCCACCCGGCAGGACGATCAGGTCCAGGTCGTCGGGAAGGCTGGTCTCGCCATGCCAGACCATTTCCACCCGCTCTCCGGTGGAGCGTTCGATGGCGACTTTACAGTCCCGGTCGCAGTTGGATCCGGGGAAGACGATGACGGCGGCGCTCATGGGCGGGGCCTCTAGCAGGATTCCAGACGGGTGTCAGGCGGCGGAAGTGCGTTTTGCGTCCCACATCGCCCAGGCCCAGACGATCAGGCCGCCTAAGGCCAGGGCGGACCCGACCAGACCTGTCGAGGCCCAGCCGAAACCGGCCGCGATGGCCAGGCCGCCGAGGAACGGCCCCAGCGCATTGGCGGTGTTGAAGGCCGAGTGGTTGAGCGCCGCGGCCAGGGTCTGGGCGTCGCCCGCGACGTCCATCAGCCGGGTCTGCAGCAGAGATCCCAGCCCCATGCCGGCGCCGATCAGGACGATGACGATCAGCACGGCCCACAGATGCGGGGCGGCGAAGAAATAGAGGATCAGGGAGAAGACGCTCCAGATCAGCATCCCGGCGCCCGCCTTCATGCCGAACCGGTCCGAGGTCCAGCCGCCGATCAGATTGCCCGCCAGCATGCCGCCGCCGAAGACGGCGAAGACCCACGGGATCATGTTGGCGCCGACGCCGGTCACCGCCGTCAGGGTCGAGGCCAGATAGGCATAGACGCAGAACATCCCGCCGAAGCCGATGGCGCCGATGCCCAGGGTCAGCCAGACCTGCCGCCGCTTCAGGGCGCCGAGTTCCCGCAGGGGGCTAGCATCGGGGTGGGGCGGATCGCGCGGCGCGAACAGGGCGACCAGGCTCATGGTGATCACCGCCAGCACCGAGACGGCGGCGAAGGTCCAGCGCCAGCCGAAGGCGTGGCTGACGCCCGTGGCCACCGGCACCCCGATCACAGTGGCGATGGTCAGGCCCAGCAGAATCGTCGAGACGGCGCGCGTCCGATACGCCAGAGGCACGACGGAGGCCGCGACCAGGGCCGCCACCCCGAAATAGGCCCCGTGCGGCAGGCCGCTCAGGAAGCGGAAGGCCAGCATCCAGCCGAACGTCGGCGAAAGGGCGCTCAGGGCATTGCCGACGGCGAACAGGGCCATGAAGCCGATCAGCAGCTTCCACCGCGCAATCCGCGCGCCCAGAACGGCCAGCAGCGGCGCCCCGACGACGACGCCGAGGGCATAGGCGCTGATGGCGTGGCCGGCGGTGGGGGCGTCGACTCCCAGATCGCCGGCGAAGTCCGGCAGGACGCTCATCGCCGAGAACTCGGTCACGCCGATCGCGAACCCGCCCATGCCGAGCGCGGTCAGCACCAGAGCCACAGCCTTCGCGTTGATGGCCTGCGGCTCAACAGCGGTAGAATGCGCGGCGTTGAGCTCCGGCGTGATGTCCGTGGCCATGATTATCCTGCAGGCAGAGAGAATTGCTGCACTGCAAAATAGGGCGGCGGACCGCGGGATCAACCGCAACCCGGGCCGATACCGATCACACCTTGTTTTCGTAGGTCGCGGTAATCGTGGCCTTGGCCAGGGTGTGGAAATGCAGGTTGAAGCCGAAGACGGCCCCCGAGTCGTCCGCTGTCACTTCCAGACGGTCTGCGTCCACGGCGAAGACCGTAAAGATATAGCGGTGCGGTCCATGCCCCTGAGGCGGAGCGGCGCCTCCGAAGCCCGCCTTTCCGTAATCCGTTCTGCCCTGAACGGCCCCTTTCGGAAGGTCACCGCCCGCAGAGCCGGCTGCGGTCGGCAGCTCCGTCACATCCGCCGGGATATTGGCCACCGTCCAGTGCCAGAAGCCCGAACCCGTGGGCGCGTCTGGATCATAGACGGTGATGGCGTAGCTCTTCGTGCCCTCGGGCGCGCCGGACCAGCTCAGCTGCGGCGAGGTATTGCCCTTGGCCGCGACCTGAGCGTCCGGCAGGACCCCGCCGTCGGTGATGTCGGTGGAGGTCAGGGTAAAGGTCATGGGCGCTCCTGTGATCCAGCCGTGAACGCCTCACGATGCGGAAGGGTTCGGACGGCTCGTCCTATCAGGGGCCTCAGCCGGGCAGAAGCGTCTTCACGATGGAAAGATTGCGGATCTGGTCCGGCAGGGCGCGCGCCTGCTCCGGCAGGGCCTGGGCCTGGGCCAGCAGGGTCGGTCCGTCGAACGTCCCGGTCGCCAGGCCGACGCCGAGGATCACGCCGCCCAGAATGAGCAGCAGCATCAGCACCCGGAACAGGCCGGTGAAGAAGCCCGTCTTGCGGCGCTTGCCGCGGGCCGCGACCGTCGCGGGGCCCGCCACCACCGTGATCGGACCGAGGGGATCGGGCTCCACCGCCTTTTCGGCGGCGATCGGTTCGGGGGCCAGGGGCTCGGCGACCTCCGCCTCTGCCGCGACAGGTTCAACGACCAGCGGCTCGACGACGGCGGGCTGGGCGACGGCGTGATCGGCGATCAGAGGCTCTGCGGTGGTCGGTTCCGTGCTCACGGCCTCGACGGTCTCAGCGTGGGGCGTGGAGATCTCGGCCTCGGCGGCTTGCGGGGCGGCGACGGGCTCTTCGGCGACAAGCGTCTCTGACACAGGCGGCTCCTCGGATGTCGAAGTGGACTGGGACGCCACCAGCGACAGGGGCGCCTGCCCCGTCGTCGGATGGCCGTCGTCGGGCATGCTGTTCGGGGTGGGTTCAAGCTCGGCCAGGGCCAGCGCGAGGGCGCCGGACGCCGCCGCCGCCGGACCCAGTTCGGCCAGGGCCAGACCCAGGGCGCCCGGCGCTGCGACCGGCTGACGCTCGATTTGCGGTTCGGCGTTCGTGTTCGAAACGACACGGATGTCCTGCGGCGTCGGCCTGCGGATCGGCACGACGTTGGACACCGGTTCCTTTTCGTCGGCAGCCTCTTCGGGCGCGTCTGCGGCGACCGTGCCGCCCTCACCAAGGGCTTCCGCCTCGGGCGCCTCGCCATCCGGCGTGGGTTCCGAATGGGCGACTACCGGCCAGGGCTCCAGGCTTTCCAGAGGGCCGTGCTCCGCCGCTTCGCCGCTGTCTGCGGCGACTTCGGGGGCCGTCGCCGTCTCTTCGACCGGATGAAGGGCCGGCTGGCCGTGCAGGGTGGCGTCGTCCGGATACTGGGCCAGCTGGGCCTGAAGTTGGGCCAGGGTGAAGGGGGCGTCGGATTCGAAGCGCGAAGGAATGATCGGCCCCAGCTGGCGCAGCGCCCAGTACTGGGCCTTCGCCGCCGCCGGGCTGGGCGCATAGAAGATTTGCTTCAGCGTGCCGCCGCGCAGGGGCGCGCCCGTGTCGTCGGTAGCGTTCCGGCTGGCCAGGCGATAGCCCAGTCCGTCGGTATATTCCCACAACTCATGGCGCAGCCAGATCATCGCAGAACCGCCGTATCAGAGGGGCACGGAACCGCTTTTCGGGCTCACGCGACCGGTAAGGAAAACGCAGGCGTTAACCTTATCCGAGAGAACGGCATTAGGCCACAGGACTCACGGCAAAGCTTTACCGTTAGGCCGCCCCTGTGGGCTCGGCGCATCGCTTGCCGGAACGGCGCGGCTTTCAGGGCCTCAGGCGGCCTCGATCCGGTAGGATTCGATGACCGTATTGGCGAGCAGCGTCTCGCACATCTTCTTCGCTTCTGCGGCCGGGTCCTCGGCGCCGTCGAGGTCGAACTCGATCAGCTTGCCGACGCGCGCATTGGCGACGCCGGCCCAGCCCAGACCCTGCAGGGCGCCTTCGACGGCCTTGCCCTGAACGTCCAGCACGCCCGGCTTCAGGAAGACGTGAACCTTGACCTTGGCCATCAGTGCAGTCCCCCCTGAATCACGGTAGGCATGTCCTTCATGATGCCGAGGCGGCGGGCCACCTCCGCATAGCTCTCGATGACATTGCCCAGGTCCCGGCGGAACCGGTCCTTGTCCAGCTTCTCGCCGGTCGCCATGTCCCACAGACGGCAGCTGTCCGGGCTGATTTCATCAGCCAGGATGACGCGAGCGAAGTCGTTTTCCCAGATCCGGCCGAACTCGATCTTGAAGTCCACCAGCTGGATGCCGACCGCGCCGAACATGCCAGACAGATAGTCGTTCACGCGCACCGTGGTGGCCAGGATGTCGTCGATCTCCTGGGTCGAGGCCCAGTTGAACGCCGTGATGTGCTCTTCGGTCACCATCGGGTCGTTCAGCTCGTCCTTCTTGTAGTAGAATTCGATGATCGAGCGGGGCAGGGGGGTGCCCTCTTCCTGGCCGAGGCGCGTCGCCAGCGAGCCGGCGACAATGTTGCGGCACACGACTTCCAGCGGGATGATCTCGACTTCGCGGATCAGCTGCTCGCGCAGGTTCAGGCGCTTGATGAAGTGGTTGGTGACGCCGATCCCGTTCAGGCGGCTCATCACGAACTCGCTGATACGGTTGTTGATCACGCCCTTGCCCTCGAGCTGGGCCTTCTTCTCGCCGTTGAAGGCGGTGGCGTCGTCCTTGAAATACTGGATCAGGGTGCCGGGCTCGGGTCCTTCGTACAGGATCTTGGCCTTGCCCTCGTAGAGCTTCTTGCGCTTGGTGTTCATCGTCGGTCCCGGGCGGGAAAAGGTAAGGGCTTCGCCGGAAACGGAAATCGCGCGACCGGGGACGGGCTCCGGGCGACGCGTTCGGGAATCAGGCTGGGCGGGGAAATCTGTTCCGCCCCCCTTTAGCGGAACGGGGCCCGCGATACAAACGACAGGCCGATCAGACCTTGTCCGGAGCGATCCCGGTTGCGTTGGGCGGCGGGGCGGCTATAGACGCGTCTGCGGCCCCCGGATTGGCCCGCGTGCGGAGCGAATGACGGCTGATGACGACCTTCGATGATCGGGAAAAGGGCTTCGAGTCCAAGTTCGCGCTCGATCAAGAGCAGGAATTCAAGGCCATGGCCCGCCGCAACAAGCTGCTGGGTCTGTGGGCCGCCGAGAAGATGGGCCTGTCGCCCGACTCGGCCGAGGACTACGCCAAGGCCGTCGTGCGCGCCGACTTCGAACAGCCGGGCGACGAAGACGTCTTCCGCAAGGTCGCCGGCGACTTCAAGGGCTCGGGCCTGACGGTCTCCGAAGGCGAAATCCGTTCCAAGATGGACGAACTCGCCTCCGTCGCCCGCGACCAGATCCGCGCCGGCGAATAGTCCGGGCGATCCTCCCCGCGCAGTGGGGAGGGGGACCGCGAAGCGGTGGAGGGGCTGAAGCCGCACTCCGCCGCTGGCAAAGCAATGACATCGCGTCCGTGTGAGGCGGCCCCTCCGTCTCGTCGCTTTGCGCCGAGCCACCTCCCCACTGTGTGGTGAGGATGCGAAAAGGGCCGCACTCGGGGGAAAGTGCGGCCCTTCGTTTCGGGGGCTGGGGGAAGCCTCACCCGAAATCTTGCGTCTTGCGCCCCCTTAAAATGCGCGGGGGCGAAAACGGTTCACCGGAAAAATTACTTCGGCATGACCACGGTGTCGATGACGTGGACCACGCCGTTCGACTGCATGACATCGGCCTGGGTGACCCGCGAGGTTCCGCCCTTGGCGTCGGTCAGGGTGACCGAGCCGTCGGGATTGACGTTGGCCGTCAGGGTCTCGCCCTCGACCGTGGTCAGCTCGACCTTGCCGCCGTTGGCCTGGGCCTGGGCCGCCAGATCGGCCGCCGTCAGCCGACCGGGCACCACATGATAGGTCAGGATCTTGGTCAGGGCGGCCTTGCCGGCCGGCGCCATAAGCCCCTCGCGGGTCGCGGCCGGAATCTTCTCGAAGGCGGCGTTGTCGGGGGCGAAAACGGTGAAGGGGCCGGTCGCGCTCAGGGTGTCGGCGAGGCCCGCGGTCTGAACCGCGTTGACCAGGGTTGTCAGGTTCGCGGCCTTGGAGGCGTTGGCGACGATGGTGGCGTTCGGGCTCATCGGCGCGCCGCCGACCATCGGATCGGTGGTCGCGGGCGCCGTCGCCGGAGCCATAGGCTCGGCCGGGGGCGGTGCGGCCTCTTCCTTCTTGCTGCAGGCGGCGACCGCCAGCAGGGCGGCGATCGAGACGGCGGTGAGGCCAACGAAGCGGGACGTAACGCGGGTGGCGGACATGGGGTTTTCTCCTGAGGCCGCCCTGGTTCTGGATCGGCGGCGGCTATGAAGGAGGTACTGCCCAGCGCGGGAAAGGATGCATACGGCCCAGCATGAGCCGGCCGGGACCATCGTCAGTCCCCGAACACCACCGTCTTGCCGTGGTGCATCAGAACCCGGTCCTCGAGGTGATAGCGGACGGCGCGCGCCAGAACCCGACGCTCGATATCGCGGCCCTTGCGGATCAGGTCTTCGGGGGTGTCGCGGTGGCTGATGCGCTCCACGTCCTGGTCGATGATCGGACCTTCGTCGAGGTCAGCGGTGACATAGTGGGCGGTGGCGCCGATCACCTTCACCCCACGCGCATGGGCCTGATGATAGGGCTTTGCGCCCTTGAAGCCCGGCAGGAAGGAGTGGTGGATGTTGATGCACCGCCCGGCCAGCTGGCCCGCCAGATCGTCGGACAGGATCTGCATATAGCGCGCCAGAACCACCAGCTCCGTCCCCGTCTCGGCGATCAGCTTGAGCAGCATGGCCTCCTGCGCCGCCTTCTCCGAGGCCTGGACCGGCAGGTGGTGGAAGGGCAGGGCGCCCAGATCGACATGGCCGATCTGGTTCCGCGGATGGTTGGACACGATCGCGGTCACATCCATCGGCAGCTCATCGATGCGCCAGCGATAGAGCAGGTCCGCCAGACAGTGATCGAATTTCGAGGTCAGGATCATCACCTTGCGCGGCTCCGTCCCGCGCAGGGTCCAGTCCATCCCGAACCGGTCGCCCACCTCCGCGAAGGCGGCGCGGATCGCCTCGGGCGCGTCGCCTTCAACGGGCTCGAACACCACCCGCATGAAGAAGGTCTCGGTCGCGGCGTCCCCGAATTGCTGGGCGTCGGAGATGTTGCAGTCACGCTGGAACAGAAAGGCCGAAACGGCGGCGACGATGCCGTGCCGGTCGGGGCAGGAGAGGGCCAGGATCATCGGAGAGGCGGACTTTCAGGCGTCTTCAGGGAGGAAGCCCTTCAGTATGGCCCAGCTTTCCGCCTTCTCCGATAGCGGTCTTGTGTGGGCCGGGCT